>PQCP01000064.1 GCA_003062205.1 Candidatus Sedimenticola endophacoides | reverse complement strand
CTCCCTGCTCAGCCGGCTCGGCTACCGGGTCAGCGCCGTCACCGGCCGGGAGTCGACCCGCGCCTACCTCACCGGCCTGGGGGCCGCCGAGATCATCACCCGCGAGGAGATGAACCAACCGTCCCGGCCCCTGGAGACCCAGCGCTGGGCAGGCGCCATCGACACCGTGGGCGGTCCGATCCTGGCCCGGACACTGGCCGAGATGGCCTACAACGGGGCGGTCGCCGCCTGCGGGCTGGCGGCCGACTTCAGACTCGAAACCACGGTCATGCCCTTCATCCTGCGCAACGTCAGCCTGCGCGGCGTCGACTCGGTCTCCTGCCCCCTGCCCCGACGCACCGAGGCCTGGCGACAGCTGGCGCAACTGCTGCCCGAGAGCGCCTACGAGCAGATGTGCCGGGTGGTCTCGCTGGAGGAGGTGCCCGAGGCGGCCGCGCAGATCATGCGCGGCGAGGTGCGGGGCCGGGTCCTGGTCGACCCCAACCGCTAGCCCGGTGAGATGCCCGGGCCAGACCGGCCGCCCCCGCCGCCAGCCCCGGCGAGGCCGTCCTTGATCACCATCACGCGGCGCGAGTCGATCCTCCTCAACGCCCTGCTGCTGGCCGCCGCCGTGCTACTCGGGACCGGCTTGGTGGCCCCCATGCTCACCATCGAGAAATTCATCTTTATCCGCAACTCCTTCTCCGTGCTCTCGGGTATCGGCGAGTTGTTCAACAACGGTCAATACCTGCTGTTCGCCATCATCACCACCTTCAGCGTACTGATGCCAACACTGAAGATCCTGTTCCTGCTGCGTCTGGTCAACCCGGCCTCCGGCGATCCGCGCCGGCTCAGGCGACACCTGCGCCTGATGCACGAATACGGCCGCTGGTCGATGCTCGACGTGTTTGTCGTGGCGCTGCTGGTGGTGTCGGTAAAACTCGACGCCATCGCCCGGGTCCAGATCCACTACGGACTCTACGCCTTCAGCGCCGCGGTGCTCATCACCATGCTGGTCACCGCCCGGGTGGCGCGGCACGCCGAATCCGCCTGAGACGCCGACCCCGCCAGGTGTGATATCCGGGTCAGAATAGGGTATAACGGGCTGAGAAGCTGCCAGGGCACAGAGGACATCTGCCGGAGACGATGAGCATTGACCAGCAAAAACTCGAGCGCCTGGTGGATAAGATGCCCACCTTTCCCCAGAGCGTGCACCGGATTATCGAGATCTGCTCCGACATCAACTTCTCCACCCGGGAGCTGATCAGCATCATCGAGCATGATCCCATCATCACCCTGAAACTGCTCAAACTGGTCAACTCCGCCTACTTCGGCCTCTCCCGCAAGATCACCTCGATCAAGCACTCGGTGGTCTACATCGGCGCCAACACCATCAAGAATGTGGCCATGACGATCACCACCATCGGCATCCTGCCCACCAAGGCCCATGCCGGGATCAACCGCAACAACTTTCTCATGCACAGTCTCACCACCGCCTCCCTGGCCAAACTGATCGCCAAGGAGAAGGGGGTGGCCGAGGCCCAATTGACCGACTACTTCATCGCCGGCCTGCTGCACGACATCGGTGTCATCCTCGCCGCCCAGCTGGTCCAGGACGAATACCGCGCCGTACTGCACCTGACCCAGAACTGCGGCATGACCCCTGCACGAGGCCGAACAGCGTATTCTCGGCTTCAACCACGCCGAGATGAGCGCTATCCTGGTCGAGCGCTGGAAATTCCCCCAACATCTGGTGGAATCGATCCGCAACCACCACAGCCTGGAGCAGATGAGCGATCCCTCGCTGCTGGAGCGCGTGGTCTTCGTCGCCAACCAGGTGAGCAAGCTGATCGACCACGACGAGCCGGAAAACAAGATATCCAGGGTTGAAACCATACCGGGATATATCGAACAATGGCTGGGCATCCCGATCGAAGAGGTGCCCGGCACACTCGACGACCTGCCGAGCGAGTTGGAGAAGGCAAAGGCCTACCTGGACCTTTAGGAGCGAGCATGAAGATCACATTTCACGGCGTGCGCGGCTCGATACCCGCCCCTGGCCCCGATACGGTCAAATATGGCGGCAACACCACCTGCATCGAGGTGCGCAGCGACGCCGGGGACCTTATCATCCTCGACGGCGGCACCGGGATCCGGCAGCTCGGGCTGGAGCTGCTGCGTGAGCTGCCCGTGCACTGCTCCATCTTCATCACCCATACCCACTGGGACCACATCCAGGGCCTGCCCTTCTTCACCCCGCTGTTCATCCCCGGCAACCGGATCGACTTCTACGGCGCCTTCGACCCGGTCTACATGAAAGACCTCAAGGCGATCCTCACCCAGCAGATGGAGTACTGCTACTTCCCCATCACGGAGAACGAACTCAAGGCGCGGATCAGCTACCACACACTGAGCGAGAGCGAACAGACCCACATCGGCAGCGCCCGCGTCACCAACATCCTGCTCAACCACCCGGTACTCAACTTCGGCTATCTGGTGGAGGCCGACGGCAAGCGCTTCTTCTTCACCGGCGACAACGAGCCGCCGCTCAACCCCTACGAACCGGATGACGAGAACCACCAGATGTACGCCGAACTGATCGAGCAGCGCAAGCAGCACATCATCGACTTCATCCGTGGCGTCGACCTCATCGTCATCGATGCCCAATACACCCGTGAGGAGTACCTCAAGGACAAGATGGGCTGGGGACACGGCTACTACGAAAGCAGCATCGAGATGGCCCGGGAGGCGGGCATTCCCAGGGTGCGCATCACCCATCACGACCCGGCCCGTACCGACCAACAGCTCGACGCCATCCACCAGCGCCTGCGCGATCAGGGCCTGCTTCCGGACGACATGGAGGTGGAGTTCGCCCGCGAGGGCGTAACCATCGAACTCTGAGCCGCCCCCGATGCAGATCCAATGGTTCCCCGGGCACATGCACAAGGCCCGAAAGGAGGTAAAGGAAACCCTGTCACGGGTTGATCTGGTGATCGAGATCCTCGACGCCCGCATCCCCTACAGCAGCGACAACCCGATGATCTCCACCCTGCGCGGCGCAAAGCCCTTCATCAAGGTACTCAATAAATGCGACCTGGCCGATCCCGGGCTGACCCGCCAGTGGCAGGACTACCTGGAGCGTGAGAAGGGGGTCAGGACCCTCGCCGTGAGCAGCACCCAGCCCGAGCGCGTGCGCCAGATCACGGAACTGTGCCGCAAACTGATCCCTGGAAAAGGCGAGGGCCTCAACGCCATCCACGCCATGATCGTCGGCATCCCCAACGTCGGAAAATCGACCATCATCAACCTCCTGACCGGCCGCGTGATTGCCAAGACCGGCAACGAGCCGGCGATCACGAAGGGCCAGCAGAAGATCAACCTGCGCAACGGGATCATGCTCATCGACACCCCCGGAATGCTCTGGCCCAATATCGAGAACAGCCACTCCGGTTACCGACTCGCCGCCACCGGCGCCATTAAGGACACCGCCATCGACCACGCCGATGTCGCCTTCCACACCGCCGAGTACCTGCTCGCCGCCTACCCCGGGCTGCTGCGCGAACGCTACCGGCTCGACGCAACCCCCGCCGGAGAGTACGAACTGCTGGAGGCGTTCGGGCGCAAGCGCGGCTGTCTGCGCGCAGGCGGCCACCTCGATCTCGACAAGGCGGCCAAGATCCTGCTCAGCGAACTGCGCAGCGGGGCCATCGGACAGGTCACCCTGGAGACCCCCGCCATGATGGAACGCGAGCGTATCGAGGTGGAGCGCATCCGCGAGGAGAAGGCTGCCAAAAAGGCCCAGCGCCTGGCCGCGCGCAAGCGCCGCTCACGCTGATTCTGCACGCCCCGCAAACATCAACACAACAAACAGGGACAAAAAGTTCTCCACCCCAAGGAACTCCACGCCTTCGCGGGCACCAAATACCTGGTAACCGGGAGGATCCGAAACGATGCAACAGATCACACGACTGCTCACCACCCTCGCCCTGCTGCCGCTGCTGCAGGCATGCAACGGCGCCACCACCGAACAGACCACACCACCCGACGCGCACGCCCTCGGAGAGAACGCGGACGACGCCTACCCCAAGCCGGGCCGGGAGAGCCTGCGCCAGCGTCTCACCCCTCTACAGTACGAGGTGACTCAGAACGAGGGGACCGAACCCCCCTTCGACAACGCCTACTGGGACGAAAAGCGCGATGGCATCTACGTGGACATCGTCAGTGGAGAACCCCTCTTCTCATCCACTGACAAATACCGCTCCGGAACCGGCTGGCCCAGTTTCACCAAACCGCTGGTACCCGAAAACATCGTCGAGACCAGCGACTACAAATTGATCCTCCCCCGCACCGAGGTGCGCAGCCGCCATGGGGACTCCCATCTCGGCCACGTATTCGACGATGGTCCGCAACCCACCGGCCTGCGCTACTGCATGAACTCCGCCGCCCTGCGCTTCATCCCCCTGGAGGCGCTGAAGCAGGAGGGCTATGGCGAATTCATCCCGCTGTTCCGGAACCCCTCCCCAAAGGGGGCGCCTCCAACTGAATAAACGAGCGCACCAGAGTCACGCGGGCAAGGAGCGAGCGGACGTCCCGGGCCTGCCAGCCCATGCCAAAAGTCGGTCAGGAGCAGTTTGGTGAACGCCTTCTCGTTTCAGGCCGTGCCCCGGGTGAGCCGGTCGATGCAGGTGTGGAGCGGTGCGGTCAATGGCTGGAGCTTCTTGCGCATCAGGCTGCCGATGGCGGTGCTGTCGCGCAGCACCGGGCGCAGCACTCCGTAACCAAGACCGGATAGGATACGCAGGCTCTCGATCTGCCCGCGCAACCCGGGCATTAGATCGACGCATTCGCAGGCCCGCCGGTCGCGCGCGGTGTACTCGGCGGCCTCGGCGACGAGTGCCGGATAATCGAGGTCGGGATCGCCTTCGGGGCGTACCCGGGAGAGGTGGGCGCGCACGGCATCAAGGGCCAGGGCAACCACATCCTGATTGGGCGGCTTCACCATCACCTGCCGGAAAGTGTCGAGAAACGCCTGGCCCTGAGAGGAGCTGGCCGCGGTGAGAGTCTCGGCCCAGGGATTACCCGCCTCGCGCAGTCCGGCCAGGGCGGCCGAGATCGCCACATGATCGGGGCGCGGCGCCGACTCGGCGGGCAGGCTGTCGGGGGCGCTTAGCAGGAACCCGACCAGGTAGGGGGTCTTGCGCGCGGCCTTGGCCCACAAGGCGCGCCGCTGTTCCTGGTCCAGGGGGCCGGGCTGCACAGCCATCGCCACGGAGTGGATCATCTGTTCCGGCTCGGTCTCGAAGGGCAGGTATTCGACCAGAAACCGGGCCAGCTCGGTGCCGAGCGGTGAGTGGGCGATGGAGCGGGTCTGTAGCAGGCGGCGGGCGTTCTCGGGCTCCTGGGAGGCCCACCAGGCGCGGCGCGCGATCTCCGGCCCGATGCCCTCGGCACAGACCACGGCGAACACGGCGGTGGGGTCACCCAACATCAGCAGCTGCTCCAGACTCTGCTCGCGCATCTGTCCCTGTCGGGTCCAGCGCTGCAGGTAGAGCGGATAACCGCCGGGGTTCCCAAGGGCCTTTTCAGAGAGAAATGAGCGTACCGCCAGCAGGTACCTGTCTGGATTCGCCACTGGATTGAGGCGGATACTCGCCTCGCCCGTTTCGAGCAGGCCGTAGAGGGTCATGCTCGACTCGTGAATGCGGATCGCCAGCGGCCGATTCGCGAGCATGACGTTGAGACGCAGGGCGTCTTCGCTGGACAGCTCCATCGTTCGGGTTACCGGTAGCTGATCGCCGATGCCAGGATCACTCCTGAACGGGCGGCGGGGTGTAGTTGGCGTCAGCCGGGTTCATGAAGATGAAGCGGAAGTCGCCCTCCTCGATCTCGACATAATCCATGGTGGCCTCGCTGAGCAGATTCATGTACTCGGGCGCGATCACCACCTCGACACCGCTGGCGTTGATCTCGATGTCATCGTCTTTTTTGTCGTCGAAGCCCATCATGTAATCAATACTGCCATCGGGCGCCTGCCGGGCCGCCAGGCGCAGGGCCATGCCTTGGGTGCCACCCACCTTGGCGGCCTCGCGCACCTGGGCCGCCGCCTTGTCTGTAAGCTGAAACATCTCTATCCTCCGGAACGCGGCATCCGCCCCTGGGCGGCACCGCGCCACTGCATTGGTGACTCGCCTCGCGGGAGGCTGTCGATTTCGATACGGCCTGGACGCGTTCCGCAAAGTCCGAACCACCCACCGTCCGCCCCGTGGTTTCACTTTTCATTGGCGCCCATCCGTGCGCAGCCTGCGCTGGCGCACAGGCCGACTCCCTCCGGGATTATTCCATAACGGAGGCGCGGTTCAAGCGCCCCGCCCCACCGCCCTGACATGTTCGATGAAACGGCGGGTCCAGCAATTGCCGCCGACATCACGCATGTGGGTGTAGCTGGCGAGCAGATTTTTGTGGACAAGGCCGTCGTGCTCTCCATCGATGCCCTGACCGCGCAACACCTCATAAGCAAAGGTAAGGCCGGGATCGAGATTCTCAAGGACCGAGTAATGAAACTCATGGGCGGAGATTTCGCGGCCCCCGCTCTCCGGGGATGGCCAGAGCGCGGCGGGGGTTTCGCGCAGCCGGACATAACCACGGCCCTGAGGCTTGGGGTACATGACCGTGTCTCCCGGGATGGCGCCGACCATGGCGCAGCGTTGGCCGCGCCATGTGAGCGAACGGCTCAGGTACATGAGACCGCCGCACTCGGCATAGACCGGGCCGCCCCCTTCGATAAAGGCACGGATCTGTTCGCGCAGTGGCCGGTTCGCCTCCAGCTCCCGCATCACCATCTCCGGAAACCCCCCTCCGATAAACAGCCCATCCACTTCCGGCAGGGCCGGATCGGAGAGGGTATCAAAGGGGATCAGCAGTGCCCCCTCCCGCTCCAGCTTTTCGAGATCACCGGGATAGTAAAAGCCGAAGGCGCGGTCACGGGGGATGCCGATGCGCACGGTAGGGCCTCCACCATCGACCGGGAGAGGGGGGGCGGCGTTCCGCAGGGGCGGCGCACCGGCTGCGATCGCCAATACACGTTCAAGATCGACCTGTGTGCCGACCGCCTGACTGAGCCGGTCGATCTGCTCTCGCGCCCGCAACGCCTCATTGCTCGGCATCAGCCCGAGGTGGCGTTCATCGATCTCCAGTGTCGGGTCGTTATGCAAGGCACCCACCACCCTGGCGTCGGTGTAGTGCTCGATCACACGTCGCAGTTTTGATTCATGGCGACTGCCACCGACACGGTTGAGGATCACCCCCTCGATGCGCACGTCGCGGTCAAAGGCCTGATAGCCAAGGATCAGCGGCGCGATGCCCCGGGTCATGCCGCGGGCGTCGATGACCAGGATTACCGGTGCGTCCAGCAGTGAGGCGAGTGCGGCGTTGCTGTTGCTGCCATCGAGATCGAGGCCGTCGTAAAGCCCCTTGTTGCCCTCTACCAGGCCGACATCCGCTCCCGCCATACGGTATTGAAACTCTTGCTCGATCTCCTTCCGGGGCATGGTATAGAAATCGAGGTTCTGGCAGCAGCGCCCGGTCGCGGAGCTGAGCCACAGGGGGTCAATGTAGTCGGGACCTTTCTTGAAGGCCTGTACCTGGAGGCCACGCGCGCGCAGGGCGGCGCTCAGACCGATCGAGACCGTGGTCTTGCCGGATGACTTGTGGGCGGCGGATATGAAGAAATAGGGCATTGGTCGGTATTGTGGGATGGCTGGCGGCGGACTGCTCTAGCGGGACGGTGTTCAATCTCTGCCCCATCCCGGGGAGTGCCCGGACCGCAGTGCACGTTGAGGCAAGGATAGCAGCTCGGCACCGTCAGATACCTTCTTTTCTTGCGTGGTATTTATCTCAAGGGCAAAAAAAATCCACCGCGGGTTGTGGCCCGACGGTGGATTTCGGTTACCCGTAGGCCTGCTCAGATCAGGCGCATTCAGGATTTTCCGGGTCTTCCAGGTTCTCGGGCAACACATGTAGCATGCGCGCGGCCACCGCGACCAGGAGCATGGCGATGGCGATGCCGGAGATGCCGAGCATGATCTCGGCCATGGTCGGACTGTAGCTGGCGATGACGCCGTCGTAGAAGCTGCTGGCGATCACCTCTTTTCCCGGGAAGATGTTCATCGGGAAGGCCTGACCGCCGATCACGATGACATACATCTGGAAAAATCCGCCGAGCAGCACCAGCACAGAGGCCGAGGCGATAGCCATGCGCGAGGCCGCGAAGGCGGGCGAGTAGAGCAGGAACAGCGGAATCACTCCACCGACGACCACGTGCCCGAGCCAGAACATGCTGCTGTAGGCGTTGCCGCCTGCGAGAATGAACATCTCGACCCCGTCGTGCTGGGCCACATAAAGGTTGGCCAGATGGTAGACCGCCGAGAAGTAGAGCACCGCGCCTACAAACACGCCGAGCAGATTCTTCAACTTGGCCAGACGCAGATCGCCGATGGTGCGGCCCGCCCACCAGTAGGCCGACATCAGGGTAATGATGAAGAAGGCGAGACCGAAACTGAAGGACATGATGATGAACATCGGCGCCATGATCGCCGCGTCGTACGCCTCGCGAGCGACCAGGAAGCCGAAGATGGATCCGGTACCGGTGGTCAACGCGAGCCGCCAGAAGAAGGCGGCGAAGCCGAGGGGCTTGTAGTAGGGCTGTCCGTAGCGGCGATCCATCATGGCCCAGATATAGAAGGCGACGATGCCGAAGAAGCCGCTATAAAGGATGACGTTCCAGGCGAAGATCGACTTGAAGTTGTAGCTGGTCATGGCCACGATCAGCCGATCGGGACGACCCAGATCGAGCACCAGGACGGCAAGCCCTCCAGCCAGCAGACCGATGGCCAGCAGACCGGAGAAGCGGCCCAGTGGCTTGTACATGGGCCCGCCGAACACGGAACCGATGGAGGCGACATTAAGCGCCCCGGAGGCGGCCACAATCAGGAACAGGGCGAACACGTGGGGCACGCCCCACACGACCTGGTTGCTCATACCGGTCACGTAGTGGCCGTTGTGCTCCATGTAGTAGGTCGCGGCCATACCAAGGAGGATGATGAAACCGAGCAGGGCCAGTCCACCCCAGTAACGGGGCGAGTCGCACCATAGCTCACGGTAATGCATTTTTGCCATTGTTCTCTCGCTCCGTATCAGACGTTGGTGTAACGGACACCGGTATTGAGTTCAAGGTCGGCACGAATCTGCTTGCTCTCGAATGTCTTGAGGGCCTTCGAGATAGCGCTGTTTGGATCCTTGATGTCGCCAAACAGGATGGCGTGATGGCCTTGTGCCGCGCAGGCGTCCTGGCAGGCGGTGGTGGCCGCGCCCCCGTCGATGCGGTTCGCGCAAAGGTTGCAGGATTCAACGCAACCCTTGCCGCGTGGAGCCTGCACCACCTGCTCGGCGATATCCGAGTGGATAAAGGAGCGGGCCTTGTAGGGGCAGGCCATCATGCAGTAACGGCAGCCGATGCAGAGGTGGCGATCGACCATCACAATGCCGTCGGCACGCTTGAACGAGGCAGTGGTGGGACAGACATCGACACACGGCGGCTTTTCGCAATGCTGGCACATCATCGGCAGGTTGCTGACGACACCGGTCTGCTTGTCGCGCAGGGTCACCTTGCGGATCCACTGCGGACGCTGTGCGTTCCACATCTCGTCGCTCTGACCCTCGGGCTTGGTCAGCAGATCGATACCGTTCTCCTTGTCACAGGCATCAACGCAGGCGCTGCACCCGTTGGCGCATTTGGCGGTATTGATCAGCATTCCCCAGCGGGTGGCGCCCGAAGCGCCCTCATCGGAGCCCGCCCTGGCGACGGTGAGCATGACACCGGGGGCGATAGTTGCCACCGAAGCGGCGGCGATGGTCTTGCCGAGAAATTCACGCCGTTTCATGTTGGGCTGGTCATTTTTCTGGCTCATGATCAGTGCTCCATTACGTTTGCGTGAAGCTCGGAAAGATCGCTCCGCGAAATCCCGGGCAACAGACCCAGGGCAGGCTCAGCAGCGTCCTGGTTCATGCCGAGCGCGGCGTGTCCCTGCTGCGGAGTCTTGCGGTGACACTGGAAGCAGGCGGGCTGCACAGCGACGTAGCTGTGACAGCTCTGGCAGAACTCGCCCTCGGCCACGATCGACTTGTAGTTGCCGGAGTCGTCTTTGGAGGCGTGACAATCGACGCATCCGACCAGGCTGTTCTTGGTGTCACGAACGCCCTCGCGGACCGACTGGACACGGTCATGCTTGAGGTAATCCATGTGGTTTCGACGCATCTCCGCCGTGGGAGCCACGCAGGCGTCCATGGTGGCCGCCCTGGACCCCTGGGTTACCGCCGATTCGCTCTGCGCACCCATGGAGAGGAGTGCGATGGCCCCTCCCATGAGCAGCCCGGCGAATCTCTTTATGCCGGTTGAACTACGCATTACAGCTCCCCTGTTTTATTCGCCAAGGCCCATCTGGATGTAGCCGGTGGGACAAACATCGGTGCAGACGTGACAGCCTACACACTTGGTGTAGTCGGTATCGACGTAGCGGCCGGTGGTGGATTCGTTCTTCCTGACGCGGAACACGGCGTCCTGCGGGCAGAAGATGACGCAGTTGTCACATTCGAAGCACATGCCACAACTCATGCAACGCTTGGCCTCGGCGACGGTATCCTCCTCGCTCAGGCCGTTCATGCGCTCTTTGAAGTGGTGCAGCACCTCGTCGCCGCTGGGCACGTCCTCGGTACGGATGTGGCGCGGCACGAGCTTGAAGTGACCGAGGAACAACGCGCTCGAGGGGATGACCTCGGCGAAGGAGCGATCCTCGTAGTTGTGGACCGCGAACTTGGCGGCGCTGGTACCACGCAGATCACCCGCACCCGGATCATAGGCCTCGGGGTCGAGCCCCGCCTCGTGCAGCTTGCCGAGGAGGCTGAAGTGGTGCACATCGATCTTGGGACGCTTACCAAGCTCCTTGTTCTTCATGTAGCTGTCGATGCTCTGCACCGCCACGGCGGCCTGGCCGATGGCCGTGGTCAGCAGGTGCGGACGGATGATGTCGCCGGCCACGAAGTGGCCCGGCTTGCCCGGCACCTGGTAGTTCTTGTCGGAATCGATCAGACTGCGATCGTTGGCCATCTCCTCGATGCCGACCATGTCACCGCCCTGACCGATGGCGGAGACGATGAGGTCCGCTTCCAGCACCCGCTCGGTACCCTCGACCGGCACCGGGGTCATACCATCCATAGTGCAGTCGCAAACCTTGAGGCCGGTGGCGCGGCCATCAGCGCCGACGATCACCTCCAGGGGCATCACACCGTCAAGGATGGTGCAACCCTCCTGCAAGGCATCGTTAATCTCGTGTTCGGCCGCGAACATCTTATCCTTGGTGAACAGGGAGGTGAGGGTCGCCTCGGCCTGGCCCGCACCGTCGGCGATCGCCTGATCATGGACGATGCTCTCGTCGTTGACGATATCCTCGGGATTTCCGATGGCGGCGTTGTGGCCGATGCGGCGGGCAACCGAGATGACGTCGATGGAGGTGTCACCACCACCGATGCAGACCACCTTGTTGCCGGTCGCCTTCATGCGTCCGGAGTTGAAGGCCTTGAGGTAGGCGACGCCGCTCACGCAGTTGGGGGTACCGTCCCAGCCGTCCACGGGCAGGCCGCGCCCGCTCTGGCAGCCCAGAGCCCAGAGTACGGCGTCATACTCTTTCTCCAGATCGGCGACAGCGACGTCGGTGCCGACACGCACGCCAGTGCGCACCTCAACACCCATGTCGACAATGCGCTGCATCTCAGCCGCCAGCTTCTCATGGGAGATACGGTAGTTGGGGATGCCGTAGCGCATCATGCCGCCCAGCTCGGAATCCTTCTCGAAAACGGTGGCGCCGTGGCCGAGCTTACGCAGCTGAAAGGCCGCCGCCATGCCGGCGGGACCACCGCCGATGATGGCGACTTTCTTGCCGGTGTCTGTGCCAGCGCTGAACTTGTAGCCTTCGACCAGCGCGGTGTCGCCGATGAACTGCTCGACGGAGTTGATACCGACGAAGTCCTCAACGTCGTTGCGGTTGCAACCGCCCTGGCAGGGTGCCGGGCAGACGCGGCCCATCATAGAGGGGAAGGGATTGGAGTCGGTGGCGCGCCTGAAGGCGTACTCTTTCCAGTCCATTCCCTCAACCGGCTTCTCCTGACCGCGCACGATGGCGAGCCAGCCGCGAATGTCATGCCCGGAGGGGCAGCTGCCCTGGCAGGGAGGTGTCTTGTGCACATAGGTAGGGCACTTGTGAGAGGTATCTTCGTTGAAGATCTTCTCATCCCATGCATCCCACTCATTGTTACCGTCTTCAAAACGACGGAAGTTCAATTGCTTCATCTCTTCACTAGGAGTTGCCATTATTAACTCTCCCTACACCTATGTAATTCAATTCTATTCAACGCGCCGCGATAGCAAAGTCGGCAGTTATTTTCTGAATCGCTGAACCCTTGGAGCGGCTACGCTTCCTCGTCCTGCTCCTCCTCGTCATCTTCGGTACGCTGACCGGTGAGGACGATGGCGTTGCTTACAAGCTGGTGGACGCTGACCACCTGATCCATATCCATGCCGTAGTACGGCATGACCTTGGTGAACTGGCTCTTGCAGATGGCGCAGATGGCCGCAAGATGGGTCACACCATGCTCCTGAACCGCGTTATTGAGCGCCGTCATGCGCGGCAGCGCACCCTTGACGCGGATCTCCATCAGGTCATCGGTAAGCAGACCGCCGCCACCGCCGCAGCAGAAGGTGCGTTCGCCGATGGTGTTGTGATCCATGTCGACATAATTGTTGCAGGCCGCCTTGATCACCTCGCGCGGGATGTCCATCTGGCCACCGGGCTTATCACCCATGCGCGTGGCGCGCGCCACGTTGCAGGAGTCATGGAAGGTGATGGTCATGTCGTCGTTCTGGGACTTGTCGAAGGTCAACTTTCCGGCGTCGATCTGCTGCTTTGTGAATTCGCAGATGTGTTGAGGCACCGGATAGTCGGGATCGAGAAAATCGAACGGACCGGCCAGGGTGTTGAGGAAGGCGTAGGCCACACGCCAGGCATGGCCGCACTCGCCGAAGACGATGCGTTTGACGCCAAGTTCGAGGGCAGCCTCGCGAACCCGCATGGAGACCCGGCGCATGTTCTCGTAGGAGCCGATGAACATGCCGAAGTTGCCCGCCTCGGAGGCTGTGGTGGAGAGGGTCCAGCTGACACCGGCCTCGTGAAACACCTTGGCGTAGCCGATCAGCCCGTCGACGTGCGGCTCTGCGAAAAAATCCGCCGAGGGGGTGACCAGCAGGATCTCGGCACCCTTGACGTCGAGGGGAAACTTCACCTCCACGCCGGTCTCGTCGAAGACGTCCTCTTCAAGTCCTTCCAGGGTGTCCTCGATGGCGGGACCGGGAAGGCCCAGGTTGTTGCCAACCTTGTGCACCTTGGCGATGATCTCGTTGCAGTACTTCTGGCCGTAGCCGATGCTGTCGAGGATCTCACGCGCCGCCATGGAGATCTCAGCGGTATCGATGCCATAGGGGCAGAAAACCGAGCAGCGGCGGCACTGGGAGCACTGGTGGTAGTAGCTATACCAGTCGTCGAGGGTCTCGCGGGTGAGATCCTCGGCGCCGACCAGCTTGGGGAAATACTTCCCCGCGAAGGTAAAGTAGCGGCGATAGACCTTGCGCAGCAGATCCTGACGACCCACCGGCATGTTTTTCGGATCCTTGGTGGTCAGGTAGTAATGGCATTTGTCGGTACAGGAGCCACACTTGACGCAGGCATCGAGATAGACCTGCAGGGAGCGGTAGCGTGAACGCAGGTCGTCCAGCTTCTCCAGGGTCTTTCCGTGCCAGTCTTCAACCAGTTCACCGGGAAAACCCAGGTCGGTGTTGTGTTCTGGATTGGTAACCACGAATGGCTTCAGATGAGCCATCGTGCCCTCTTCTACTTCCGGTACGTCCACATACTCCTGGAGTTCCGGTACATCAAATTCTGCCGTAGCCATGTAATGCCCTCGTCGGCTAGTTACAGGTTAGATAGATCTTATTCTTGCTCTTCCAGCGTCTTGGCCCAGGGAGCCAAGTGACGCTTCTCGCGCGGATTGTCCACCTGATTGCGGCCGGGGCTGAAGAACAGGCCGGGCACGTGCAGCAGCTTGCTGAAAGGGAACAGGATCATCAGCAGCGCGACCAGGAGCAGGTGTACCATCAGGGGGAAGTCCATCGGCAGTTCGCCACCGCTGAAGGTCCAGACCCCGGTAAAGTACTGCTTCACCATGGTGACATCGGTGTGACTGACGAAACTCATCATCAGCCCGCTGAACCCGATGAACAGAAGCACCACCAGCCACAGGTAGTCGGAAGGTGCGGAGATGTAGCGCACGCGGTCAACCAGGATTCTGCGGGCGAACAGTCCGGCAAGACCGATGACCATCACGAAACCGGCATACTTGCCGAAGGGCTGGATCAGAACGATGGGCAGCCACACATCGTCGATGAAGTAGCGTATGTGGCGCAAAAGCACTACGAACAGCGCCATGTGGAACATCCAGGAGAAGATCCAGGTCCACTTGGTGCTCTTGAAAAGGCTCTCGAAGAACACCACTTCACGGAACAGGCGCATGACTACGCCGGCTTCAGTGGTGGGGGCCGGTGTAGTAGGAATCTTGAGCGGTGCAGGCGTATTGGCGTATTGCTTGATCTTCAGCGCCAGGCCAACGACCATTACGAGTGTCGCTACGATAAACAGCAACGCATAGACAGTGGACATATTCCTGCCTTCTTCAGTCGGTTAACATGGACCGGGAGGATTTCTCCTCCCGGTCGGTTCACAGCAACTGCTTAGATGCAGCCGGTGGGCTTGGGCAGACCGGCAAAGCGGCAGGCCTGCTTGCCAGGACCGTAGGGGAACAACGCGTACAGATACTTGCTGTTGCCCTTCTCCTTGCCCAGCTTTTTGCCGACTGCCTTGGTCAGCACGCGCACGGCGGGGGCGATCTGGTACTCTTCGTAGTACTCGCGCAGGAAGGTGATGATGTCCCAGTGCTCGCTGTTGAGCTCCAGATCATCTTCCTTGGCCATGATTTCGGCCACTGCGGGCTCCCAATCGCTCAGGTTGACCAGGTAACCCTCTTCATCGGTCTCAAGAGTCTTGCCGTTGACTTCGATAGGCATCGTATTTCTCCTAAAAAATGTGTGTAGGTACTTAAAAAACCAGTGTTGGGTCAGACCCAGGAAACCACTTTGCTGTGCTCGGCGGCGAGATCAACAAAGCCTGCGTAATCCACGATCTCAACACCCTCAATCACCCGATCCACAGAGAGCCCGCGGGCTTTCATGTCGGGGCCCAGGGCATAGAACTTAACACCCTCGGCTGCCTTCACCTTCGCTTCAGTCGCGCCGCCGCTCATCGCGGCGTAGACGCCATCCTCGAACAGCAGCACGGCACTGCCCGCCTGGGCATAGCCAATGCAGCTATCGAAGGAGTTCTTCTCGTAAGGTGACTTGTTTACGGTATGCAATTCACTCATGACAACACTCCACCTCAGAAGCTAAAGACCACGTCCTGTCCTTCCATGACCTTGGCCAGTTCCTCGCGGCTGACCAGACGAATGGAGTCCTTTTCGGCCCAGTCCTCGTCCTCGTCTTCCCATGTCAGGTGCATCAGGTCGTCCAGGGTCAGCCCACGCTCTTCGAGAGACTCTTTCTCGACGTAGAGCTTGGTGACCTCGTAATCACCCAGAGCGGAGTAGGTCGGGGAGAAATTCTTCATATCGACTTCGCCCGTATCCTGCCCCTTGACGATCTGGTAAACACCGTCATCGACGAAGGCCAGACTCACGTCCTGCTCGAAGGCCGCACCGATCAGAACCACTTCCAGCGACTCCCAGGCATAGATGGTGCCATAGGGCGCACGGCGGTTGAGGTACATGAACTTTTTTGTATCTTCAGACATGATTCAACCCCTATGCTCAATCGCCGAACACGACCAGTCGGTCGGACTGGACGGCGGCCTCGATAAGCTGACCCAGACCCGAAATACGGAAATGCGGGTCGATATTGGTCGCATCCTTACCATTGCGCTGTGCCTCGCCGTCATCGACGATGCCACGACGCTGGGCGGCGGCCACGCAGACCACCAGGTCGAGACTGTACTGCTCGCCCAGCTCCGCCCAACGTTTGACGATATTGCGATCGTCCTGCGGCGGGGTGGTCAGGCGCGTGCTGTTGCCAACGCCGTCGTGATAGAAGAAGACACGAAAGATCTCATGCCCCTTCTCCAGAGCCGCCTTGGTGAACAGATAGGCGCTGTCGGCGGCCTGGTGCTGGTAAGGCCCCTCGTTGATCTGAATAGAAAATTTCATTTGCTATTCCTTATCCGAGTAGACCGCTCAGAAGCGGATGTGCGCGGAGGCGTTCAGGTTCGCACGACCACCACGCCAGTTGTCGATGTGGTACTTGGTGAACGGCAGACCGGTCTTCTCGAAGAACGCGGGCCAGCCGATACGCTCGGCCCACTCACCGATACGCTCCCACTCCTTGGCATCCGCCTTGTAGGTGGCCAGGATCTTCTTGACGATCTCGGAGACCTCGGGCCAACGCGGCGGGTTGTTGGGGATACCGGAAGCCACCAGCTTGTGAAAGCTTGGCTTGGAGCGGGCATTGGAGTGCTTGCCACCGACCCATACCGCGAACTTGGAGTGCTCGGGATCGTTGATCTGCATCGGGGGGCAGGGAGGAAAACAGGCGCCGCAGCATACGCACTTGCGCTCGTCGACTTCCAGAGAGGGCTTGCCGTTGACCACGGCGGGACGAATGGCCGCAACCGGGCAGCGCGCCACGACCGACGGACGCTCGCAGACATTGGCCACCTGGGCATGATCGATCTTGGGCGGCTTGGTGTGCTGGATGTTGATGGCGATGTCGCCCTGGCCACCGCAGTTGATCTGGCAGCAGGATGAGGTCAGACGCACGCGGTTGGGCATCTCCTCGTTGACGAACTCGTGGATCAGCTCATCCATCAGCGCCTTTACCGCGCCGGAGGCGTCGGTACCGGGGATGTCGCAGTGCAACCAACCCTGGGTGTGGGAGACGGTGGAGACCGAGTTGCCGGTGCCGCCGACGGGGTAGCCACACTCGCCCAGCTTGTCGATGATGGGCTGTACCTTGGACTCATCGGAGAGCAGGAACTCGATGTTGGAACGGATGGTGAAACGGACGTAGCCCTCGGCGTACTCGTCGGCGATGTCCATCAGCTCACGGATGGTGTGAATGGACATCTGACGGGGGGTGCCGGCGCGCACGGTCCAGATCTCGTCACCGCTGTGGGCGACATGATGCAGAACACCGGGGCGTGGACGATCATGCCACTTCCAGTTGCCGTAGTTTTTCTTCAGCACGGGGTGCAGGAAATCCTGGATATCCGGTACGCCGCTCTCTTCAGGCATGCGAGGTGCTTCAGCCATAATTACCTCCAAAAACGCTTAATCTATTCGTTAGCGGGACGCCCGCGCGGGGCGCCCCGGCCTTGTCTATCGCAGATCGTTCCGGCTTACGCCCGACGCTCTTCCCACTTGGCGACTTCCTCTTCCCAATCGTCCATGCGGACATAAGGATTGGTGCGGGGACGGGAGATCATGTTGGGATCGATCTCGACATCAATGCCTTCGAGGAAATTCTGCAGACCGATACGCTCGATCATCTCACCGGTACGCTCATGCTCCAGGGCGTTCTCGGCGAAGAAGTCAAGCACCTCGGTGGCGAACTCTTCCAGCCACTCGTAATCCTCGTCGCTCTCCATCTTGTGGAAGGGGACGATCACGGTACCCATCAGGTCGCCGATCTTCAGGGTGCGCTTACCACCGATAAGGATGGAGAGCCCTTTGTCGTCGCCCGGGGAGAGAGCCTTGGTCATGACGTTGATGCAGTGCATGCAGCGCACGCAGTTCTTGTTGTCCACGGCCAGGGTATCGTCATCGTTCAACGACAGCGCCTGAGTGGGGCAGCGGGTAATCACGTTGTCGATGATCTTCTTGCGGCCCATGCGCTCGACGTAGTTCTTCACCTCGGCCTGATCGACCTTCATGTCGTCGCGCCAGGTGCCGATCACGGAGAAGTCGGCGCGCTGAATGGAGTTCATGCAGTCGTTGGGGCAGCCCGACACCTTGTACTTCATCTTGTAGGGCAGGGCCGGACGGTGCAGATCGTCCAGAGTGTTGTTGATCAGGGTGCGCATCACCTTGCCTTCGTCGAAGCAGGACTGCTCGCAACGCGCGGCACCGACACAGGACATTGCGGTACGCACGGAGGGACCCGCGCCACCCATGTCGAAGCCCATCTCGTTGATCTCGTCGAAGAAGGGCTGAACATTGTCTGAGGTGCAGCCCTGGAACATGATGTCGCCGGACTGACCGTGGGCGCAGATCATGCCGGAGCCGTATTTCTCCCAGATATCGCACATCTTGCGCAGGGTGCCGGTGTCGTAGTGAAGGCCCGGAGGGGGCATGATGCGGATGGTGTGGAACTCGGCGGCATCGGGGAACTTGGCCGTGCCGTCGGCATTCTTCAGCTCGGTAAAGCGGGGAATCACGCCGCCGCCGTAACCGATGACACCAACGGTACCGCCCTTCCAGTAGCCCTTGCGGGTCTGGTAGGAGGTCTCCAGCTGCCCAAGCAGATCGACCATCATGTCATTATCTTGGGCCAGGCGCTTGATGCCGGAAATGAAGCTCGGCCAGGGGCCGCTCTCCAACTGATCAAGCATGGGGGTATCATGCATCGGTTTTGCCATCAGTTAATCTCCCGTTTGGTCTATATTTCAGCAGACCGGTGTCCGAGCGCCCGTCATTCAAACCGCGGCTACCGCACCGATCAAGGATTCACGAAACCTTTGTCCCTGCAAAAGGCCCCACACGTGGGACAGCCTTTTTCAACTTGCCCGGCATTTTAGAGATTACTAATGCGCTAACCTATCCCGCAAAAGGGGGGGTTAGGGTTATCCCCACCTATCCCCAATGGGATATATAAAAATTCGCTAATATATGAAATTTAAAATGTTCTTTTTTCGTTTAGCCCATAAAAACAACCTATTACAAACACTTTTTTCCTGTGTACGAAAAAAATCACCATTAATGACTATTGCGGCGCACCATTCGATCCACCCTCCCCCACTTGCCTCGCCGGGTAAAATCGGGTTGAATACAATACTTTAGAAATTTACTTGGGTATTGTGCGGGTCCGCCACAGCTTGAAAAGCCCTACCGGCCGCCCTATATAGGCGAGAGATAGCCGGCCGACGCGACCGACACCTCTTTAATATATTCACATGTGCACCGCACAACGAGGTTGACCACCATGCTGCTACTGAGCGAAATCCTGATACAGAACCCGCAACTCGATACCTTCGAAGAGTTGCTTGAGGTAATCAGGCAGCGGCGCCAGGGCGCCATGTTCTTCCGCATCGACGTCAAACCGCAGTACGCCGATACCCCCACGGACTGGGAAGACCGGCTGGAAGCGGCCTTCACCTGAGTCCCCGCCCCGTAACCCCAGGAGCGACAATGAAGTATCTGCAAACAGAGACCGTTCTCGGCGACAACGAGTGCTCGGATGACGCCATCGAGTCGAGCGCCCTTATCGAACTGCGCATCCACGAGCTGCAGGACCGGATCGACGCCCTGGCGCCGGACGCCCCGCGGGAGGAGCGTTATCGGCTGATCCTCGACCGGACCTACGCCCTGCTCCAGGTGAACCGCTTCGAAGAGGCGTGGGAGGCGGCCCACGCCATCCTGCTGCCCGCGATCGAGGCGCAACTGTGGATGCACGCCGTCGAGTGCTGCGACATCCTGTTCCAGGCCGAGCGCGATGACTCGATCAAGGCCCTGGCCCACGGCATCTGGCTGGGCGTCACCTTCCCGGTCGACCCGGAGCTGAGCGTCGCCATGCTCCAGCACCTGATCGATGAAAGCCCGGATCGCTCGGACGGCGCGGCCGTTGCCGCAGCGGCCGCCAACTATATCGTGGATCTGCGCGCCGAGGGCGAGCGGCGTGAACAGTTGAAATTTTTCGCCGCCCAACTGCTGGGCAGCGTGGCCCGCCGCCACAGCCAGGTGGAGGAGCAGGATATCTTCGATTTCTGGGTACAGCAGCTGGAGTTGGACGACCCGGTCAAGTTCCTGCCCAGACTGGCCAAGGTCCTCGACATCATCACCGGCGGCGACTGGTGGTTCGACCGTGACGCCCTGCGCGCGCAAATCCCCCAGGAGTAACTGCATGTACTGGACGGAAGAGAGCGAGGAGGAGGCGTACCAGGTACCGGACGATGTGCTGGACATGACCTTCAGCATCCGTTGCGACACCCTGCCGGTGGACCACGCCTGGGCCCTCTCCCGGGCGATCCGCGCGGTGCTGCCCTGGTTTGGGGAAGAGCCGCGCTGCGGCCTGCACATCATCCATGTGGCCGACTCCGGCAACGGCTGGGAGCGACCCCAGGGGGCCAGCGATCTGCTCTACCCCTCGCGTCGCACCAAGCTGGTGCTGCGCCTGCCCGCAGCCAGGATCGACGACGCCCGTGCACTGTGTGGTGAAATCCTGGATGTCGACGGCAACCCGCTGCGCGTACTCAGCGCCAAGACCCGGCTGCTCGCCCTGACCCCCATCCTCTACTCCCGCTACGTAGCCAGCGAAACGGGCTGGAGCGAGGACGAGTTCATGCACTACGCGGTAGGGGAACTGAAACGCCTGCGCCTGCGCTTCAAGAAGGTCCTCTGCGGCAAGGACTGCACCCTCACCACCCCCGACGGGGCACTGCCGACCCGGTCCCTGATGGTGGCCAACATGCCGTTCGAGGACGCGGTCACTCTCCAGGAAGAGGGGATCGGCCGGCACTATGCGCTGGGCTGCGGTCTGTTCATCCCACAAAAGAGCTTTTAGGCGCATAAATTATTTTCGGTACTCGTTTCGACCGAACTCATTAGAATAGCTCGGTAATCTGAACTCCCTTCTTCGGGCGCCGTCGATAAACAGGGCGACACCCAGGCGGCAGCAACCCGGAAGGCACAACTTCGAGAAGGAGAAAACCATGGCATATGAAGTAAACGGAAAATCCCTGGAGACCACCGCCAACGGCTACCTGGTCAACCTGGAAGAGTGGAACGAGGAGGTGGCCAACGCCATCGCCGCAGAGGAAGGCATTACCCTGTCCGAAAAGGCCTGGGACATCATCAACTTTCTGCGTGATGAGTACTTCAACAACAACGCCAACCAGCCCAACGAACGCAACATGGTAAAACACTTCAAGGGGGTCTGGACCGACCTCCCGAAGGTGGACACCAAGGCCCTCTACGAGCACTTCCCGATGGGTCCGGCCAAGCAGGCGAGCAAGGTTGCCGGACTTCCCGAGACCAAGCGCAAGGGCGGCTACTAAAGCCATGCGCGGAGCGGCTCAACCAAAAAAGGGGCGTCAGCCCCTTTTTTTATTCCCCGGCCGCCTGTTCCAACAGCCCCCGCAGCGCCTGTTCATCCACCGGATAATCGAGCGCCCCAAAGATGGAACAGCGCTTGCGCACCGGCTCCAGGCGCCCCCGATGCCCCGGATCGATGAACAGAATCACCCGGGCCCCGGGGGCATAACGCTGCAACGCCGCCGATAGCGACTCGATATTGCCCATACGATCACGCAACTCCGGATCGAAATGGAACTCAGCCACCACCACCGCCGGCTGGTTGCGCTTCAGCCACGCCTGGGCCTTGCGCATCGAGTGAACCTTCACCGGGGCATAGCCAAGGGCCCGGTAGATCGGCGCGAAATCGGGATAGCCTCCGAGTTCCACGATGGACAACAGCCGTCTCTCTTCCATTACCCGATAAACCCCATCATTGTTGTGGCGCCAGCATCCTGTAAGATGCAGACACAATGCATAGCGACACAGGAGCCGACCAATGCGCCTGCACATCATCATTGACGAATACACCATGCAGATCGAAGTGGACGACGCCCTCATCGCCGCCTCCCGCGAACGCTTCGCGCGGCTCGACCATAACATGGACCAGGGGCTAAAGCTCGGCCACCAATGGATCGAGAACCCCGATACGGAACAGCGCTGCCAGAGCGCGGCGGACAAACTGCTATCGGCCATCGAGACCCATAACGAGTCGCTTGCCCTGCTCAGCGCCGGTTATATCCTAAGCCGCTACCCGGATATCAGTTGCGTCAGGATAGACACCTCGGGCGAACCCGCCAACACCCGGTTCGAGTAAACGCCCCACCCACCGTCCGGGAAACCGAGGCTACTCCAGCCCCTGCCCGCCCGGCCAGATCGTGAGAGAACCCCGGATCCCGGAGAGCGGTGCGGCTTACAGATCTGCGCCGCAGCCTGGAAATGCCGGCCTCCTGTTTCATGTGCCAATGACTTGCCAAAGAACCGCATACCGGACCTCTGGCTGCCGATGGCGACGCGCCATTATTTATGACTGGGCACGGAAAGTCCGTCATCAATACCGATGACAAAGCAGCGCCTTTGACAAACGCTGGCAGCACTTCATGGATCGCGTAATGAAAGATACCAAGGTAGCCAATGATAACGATAGTACAGGAGCGCCCGGAGCACTCCGATTCACGCATCACAGACCGCGTTTATCGTCGCAAACCTACCCGCGTGCAACCGCTAACCAAAGGCCGCAACGAGTAACAACGTGCAAATTCTATAGGAGGATTGACTTTCTATAGGAGGATGAAAGAAAAAGCCGCTCAGAGAGACTCTCTAAACGGCTGATTTCTATAGTAAAATGGCGCGCCCGGCACGATTCGAACGTGCGACCGCCTGGTTCGTAGCCAGGTACTCTATCCAGCTGAGCTACGGGCGCTAAACTTTGGAAGGCGAATTCTGCTTGTTTCCACCCACCATGTCAACACCATTGCTGAACAATTCAGTATCAACGTCTGCATATTGCGGTGGAACGGCACCACAAACCAAACCATGCTGACTGTACACTACCGACCGGTATCAAGTACCCGCCAACAGCACTTTGTACTTGATAACTGCGCAACAGGAAGCGTTCATGGCGAAAACAACGTAAGCAATGGGATGGACTCCTCCCCACCCCTACGACAAACGGCGTCGAGGCGTCAGAATGGGAGCTGAACTAGCCCGAATTATTCATAAAAAAGGGCGCACCTCGTTCAACCAATTGATATAATTGGTATTTCGCCAAAAACGCTTCGGTGAAGCTAAACGAGGTCGCCCCATGTCCAAGTCTACCCAAGAACCGC
>PQCP01000041.1 GCA_003062205.1 Candidatus Sedimenticola endophacoides | reverse complement strand
ACAACCCCGAAAAAATGATCGTCGCCCCGCTAACAGTTACCGGCCTGCCTAGTTCTCGGCTAATACCCTAGTCTGGTTGTACGGTATTTGTGGTCACCTAATGGTTTATGAAACATTCGGGCTAGAGCGTCTTGACGAAGACCTTGGAGTTTCGTCGGTAGTTGTAGAGCCGCCGCCGCTCCATCGGCAGCTCTTCGATCGGCGAGGGGAGAAACCCCCGCTCGCGGAACCAGTGGGCCGCCTCGGTGGTGAGTACGAACAGCTGGTCGATCTGTTGCTCCCGGGCCCGGGCCTCCATGTGTTCGAGCAGGGCGTTGCCGCGCCCGCCGCCGCGGTAGGCGGGGTGTACGGCCACGCAGGCCATCTCCGCCATGCGCTCGCGCGGGTAGCAGTAGAGGGCGGCGCAGGCGATGATCATGCCGTCGATCTTGACCACGGTGAAGCGCTCGATCTCGGTCTCCAGCAGCTCGCGGGAGCGGCGCACCAGGGTGCCGCGCGCCTCCAGGGGCGCGAGCAGCTCCAGGATCCCGCCCACGTCGTCGATGCGCGCGCCGCGAATCTCCTCATAGGGGTGGGCGGTGAGCAGGGTGCCGGCCCCGTCGCGGGTGAACAGCTCGCGCAGCAGGATGCCGTCGCGCTGGCGGCTCAGCAGGTGAGTGCGCCTGACCCCGCGGCGGCAGGCGTCGGTGGCGTTTCTCAGCTGCTGGGCGAACTCTTCGGGCAGGCGTCTGCGCCGCCTGAGGATGGCGTCCAGCGCCTGCGGAACCACATTGGTGATGAGGCGGCCGCGCGCGTCGAGCAGTCCCCGTCCCTCGACCAGGTAGATCAGCTTGTCGGCACTCAGGGCCACGGCGATTTCGCTGGCCACGTCGGCGGCGCTGAGGTTGAACACCTCGCCGGTGGGGGAGTAGCCCAGCGGGGGGATCAGGGCCAGCGCGTCGGCGGCGATCACCTGCCGGATGGCCTCGGCGTCGACCCGCCGCACCTGGCCGGTGTGGCAATAGTCCACGCCGTCCTTCACACCGATCGGCTGGGCGGTGACGAAGTTGCCGGAGGCGACACGGATGCGGGCGCCCGCCATCGGCGAGTTGGCCAGGCCCATGGAGAGCAGCGCCTCGATCTCGACCCGGGTGGCCCCCGCCGCCCCCTTCACGCAGCGCAACGCCTCGTCATCGGTGACCCGCAGGCCATTGATGTAACGCATGCGCGCCTTGCGCAGATTGAGCCGCTCTTCGATCTGCGGCCGGGCGCCGTGTACCAGCACCAGGCGGATGCCCAGGGCGTGGAGCAGGGCGATGTCGTGGATCAGTCCGGCGAAACGCCGATGGTCGGCCACCGCCTCGCCGCCGAAGGCGACCACGAAGGTCTTGCCCCGGTGGGCGTGGATGTAGGGCGATGAGTCGCGGAACCAGCCGACGAAGGGGTCCTGCCGTTTGTCCTGTGTTGTTGCCACTTCTCCGTCCGGTTGTTCTATATTCGTCTTAAGGTAATGTACCGTCGAATAGGTTGTTGCACAAAGGGTTGTTTGTGCGGCTGCGCGGTTTCATGGGGAGGTGGGGATGAAGTGGCTGACGGCCGGTGTCTGTGGGGTGGCCCTGTTGTGGCTGGCGGGCTGTACGGGGCAGGAGCGGATCGAGATCCGGGTCGACGGGGCCCGGGCCACGGTGGAGCTGGCGCGCACCCCGGAGCAGCGCGCGCGCGGGCTGATGCAACGCTATCAGCTGGACGAGGGCGAGGGGATGCTGCTGGTCTATCCCCGGCCCCAGACCATCTCGTTGTGGATGAAGGATGTGCCGATTCCCCTGGACGCCGCCTTTTTCGATGAGCAGGGGGCGCTGGTCAACATCCGCAGCATGATCCCGGACGGGGGGAAGAGGGTCTATTACTCCCAGGCCCCGGCACTCTATGCCCTGGAGATGAAACAGGGCTGGTTCGCGCGCCAGGGCATCGGGGTCGGGGCGCGTCTGCACCTGCCCCGGGTGATTCGCGCACAGTAGCTAGTCGCGCAGGCAGAAGCGTTCGATCAGCCGGCGCAGGATGTCGAGCATCGGTGGGATGCGCTCCAGGGCCAGGAACTCGTCGGGCTGGTGGGCCTGCTCGATATCGCCCGGGCCGAGGATCACCGGCTCCAGTCCCATCTGGCGCAGATAGGGTCCCTCGGTGCCGAACGAGACCGAACCGGCGCTGTGGCCGGTCAGATGCTCGCAGACCCGGACGATGGGGCTGTCGGCGGGGGTCTCCAGGGCCTCGATGCCGCTGAAGGGTGATTCCAGTTCCAGGCGCAGCGGGCTCTCCTCCAGCAGCGTGCCGAGCCGCTGCCGCAACTCGCCGCGCAGTTGCTCCAGTTGCATACCCGGAAGCGGGCGCAGGTCGAACTCCAGCTCGCACTCGCCGCAGATCCGGTTCGGGTTGTCGCCGCCGTGGATATGACCGAGATTGAGGGTGGGGACCTCCACCTCGAACAGCGGATTGCGATAGCGCGCCTGGAGTTCATCGCGCCACGCCAGTATCTCGCCGATCACCCGGTGCATCCCCTCCAGGGCGTTGACCCCAAGGGCCGGGTTGCTGGAGTGTCCGGCACGGCCGATCAGGCGGATGCGCTCCATGGAGATGCCCTTGTGCAGACGCACCGGACGCAGCCCAGTCGGCTCGCCGATCACCGCGTGGCGGCCCAGGCGGCGCTGGGTCTCGACCAGTCCGATGGCGCCGCACATGCTGCTCTCCTCGTCTGCGGTGGCGACCAGCGTCAGCGGGTGCCTGAGGCGGCCCGGATCGATCTCTCGCAGGGCCTCGATGCAGATCGCGAAGAAGGCCTTCATGTCCGAGGTGCCGAGGCCGTAGAGGCGGCCGCCCGATTCGCTCAGTTTGAACGGGTCGAAACGCCAGCGCGCGCCGTCGAAGGGAACGGTGTCGGTATGACCCGCCAGTACCAGGCCCCCGGGGCCGCTTCCGGCACTGGCGATCAGGTTGAATTTTTCCGGATGGCCGGGGATCGGCAGGGTCTCCACGCGCATGCCGACTCCCTCCAGCCAGTCGTGCAGCAGTTCGATCACCTGGCGATTGCTCTGATCCCAGTGCGCTGTGGTGCTGCTCACCGAGGGGGCGGCGATCAGCCGCGCGGTCATCTCCAGCAGGTCGGGGGGGGTGCGCATGGTTGGAGGATCAGGCGTAGCGGGCCAGGGTTTCCAGCCAGCGGTTGATCTCCTTGGTGCTGCGTTCGAGAAACCCCGGGTCCTGGTAGACCTGCGCCATCAGGATCGCCCCCTGCCCCCGCGCCAGCAGTTGCAGGGAGAGTTCGCGGGATTCATCCCGGTAGCCCAGATCGGTGAACTGGTTGGCGATCCAGCGCTGGAAGGTGTCGAACAGCTGCCGCGCCTCGTTCTGGAGTTCCCCCCGCTCCTTGCCCAGTTCCATGTTCAGGCTCCCCATGGGGCAGCCCGATTGCAGCAGGGCCGGGGTGCTGTCATACATGATCTGCACGAACCGCTCCAGCCGGTCGAGGGGCTGCGCGATGGTGCGGTTCCACTCCCCGAGCATGGTGTTGGTGATCTCCAGGCGGTGCCGGATCACCGCCCGCAGCAGCTCATCCTTGGTCTTGAAGTAGTAGTAGATGTTGCCGCGCGGCACGTCCGCCATGCCCACCACATCGCTGAACGAGGTGCGGTTGTAGCCCTTTTTGTAGAAGAGCTGGTTGGCGGCGTCGACGATGCGCTGCCGGGTCTTGTCGCTTTTGCTCGGCATGGGGGCCCTGTTCGCTGGGGATCGAGATCCGATTATAGACCCAAAACGGCGCCGGGCCAGCGGCGGCCGGGGGGCGGGGCAGGGCGAAATCGCCCTAAACAGAAACCCCACCCAGAAACATAAAGATACTATCTAATACTGGACAACCTCCCCCACTTCGGGTAAAAAGAGCCTTTCAAACCGAAGGACGAAAGGCAATTTGA
>PQCP01000100.1 GCA_003062205.1 Candidatus Sedimenticola endophacoides | reverse complement strand
TACAACCCCGAAAAAATGATCGTCGCCCCGCTAACAGTTACCGGCCTGCCTAGTTCTCGGCTAATACCCTAGTCTGGTTGTACGGTATTTGTGGTCACCTAATGGTTTATGAAACATTCGGGTTAGGCCGTCTGCCCCAACGACAGCGTCCCGCAACCGAGCGGAGGGATCAGCACGGAGGCGATGGTCACAGCCGTTTTATGGTTGGAAGGGGCACGCCCTTCTCCCCCCCGCCCCCTACGCTCAGTCGTCGTCGTGCCAGCGCCGACCCATCCGGCGTTCGTCGTGGTCCTCTTCCCGGCGATAGCCACTCTCTCCACCCCGGATGCCGTAGCGCCGTGAGCGCCAGATGTACTCGGCTTCGTCTTCGTCTCCGCTGCGGTGGCAGTCGGTGCACTGTTCGTAATCGCGAATCCCCTCCTCAAGGTGTTCGCCGCGGATATTCGAGCGGGAGTGTTCGTGGCACCCGTAGCAGGTGTAGCTGTCGTAGTTGTTGTCGATATGGCAGGTGGCACACTCGGTCTCATGGGCGCGATCGAAGCGAAAATAGTCGCTGTGATCGAAGGTGGCCGGGGTCCAGCGCTCGCGGCTATGACAGGCGCTGCAGCGCCCCTCGACCCGACCATGCAGGCGGTCGCCCGGATTGGCGTGGCACCCGTCACAGCGCTCCTGCACATCCGGCTCCAGCAGTTCGTGAGTGAACTGCCCGATGGGACGGTACGGCTGTACCCCCCGGTGCTCGCTGTGACAGGCTACACAATCCTCCTCCACCAGGCTCTGGTGAAAGGCGACGCTCTTCTTCTCACCGGCGATGGCAATCCCCCGGGTGGTCTTGAGTCCGATCTCCTCCACTTTGTGACAGGCAATGCACTTCTCCGGCGTGCTGCCGAAAAACGCGCTGTGGCAGGCGAAGCAGTCGTCTGTCAGGTGCGCATGCGCCTGAATCGGCTTGCCGGGGCTGATCATGAGGTGCGGCGTGAACAGGGCCAGCAGCAGCAGTACCGCGAGGTTGATGGAGACGACGAGCAGCAGGATTTTTTTGTTCATTTCCATTGCCAGAAGAGCAGGATGGTGAGGATATGGGTGAGTCCCAACACGGCGAAGGCCAGGGTGATGGGCAGGTGTACAACCCGCCAACGCTTCATCAGATCGAAGGCAGTGGCGTCCCAGAACAGACGCCGCTCCACCTCCTGGGGCGCCAACCCCTGCTCGGCATAGACCTGCTGCCGCTGCGCCAGGGCACGGCGCGAACGCTCCAGCAGAAACTTACCGGTCATGCCGCTGAGGACGTTGACCAGCATCGCCGCCAACGCCAGCCAGGGCAGGATGGCGTAGACATGCACCCCGGCATGGATCAGGACCATCAGGGCACCGATCCAGGTGAGGCCCTCATGCAGGCCGAGCAGACGGCGGGACGTGCCGAAACCGATCGCCTTGCGCTTGCGCAGGGAGTAGAGGAACGAGGCCAGGATCAGCAGGGTCCCGGGAATTCCGAGCCAGCGGCCGATCCACACCAGTCCGTTCTGGTGCAACAGGTAGTCGGCCGCCACCGCGGCCAGGATCAGGGCCCCGAACAGGGCCAGAAAGGGGATGACTTCCTTATTGATGAGTGATCGATTCATGGCGGTTCTCTATAGGCCCAATACGAGGTCGCCACGGGGGGTGGCGATGCAGGGGAGGCAATGGCCCGGCTGGATGTCGGCGTCCGGCTCCTGGACATAGCTCACCTCGCCCGCTTCGAGGCGGGTCTGACAACAGCCGCAGCTGCCGGAACGACACCCGGAGTCGATGGCGATCTCCTGGGCCTCGGCGAAGGCCAGCAGGGATCCGGCGGCGGGATCCCATGCCGCCGAGCGGCCGGAACGGCTGAAGGTGATCTGCCGGGGGGGTTCCGGTCCCGGTCCCGGGGCCTGAGCCGCTGCCGGGGCCGCCGCCGGTATCCGTTTCAATGTGGCCGGTCCGAACGCTTCGTAATGGATATCTCCCGGCGCCACGCCCCACTCCTCCAGGCCCGGCACCAGGCTCTCCATCATCGCCCTGGGGCCGCAGACGTAGAACTGGTAGCGCATCAACCGGAGGGTGGCGCGCAGCAGGGGGAGATCCACCCGTCCACGGTGTTGAAAGTCGATCCCTTCACGATCCGCCGGCTGGGGGTCACTGTAACAGAGGTGCAGATGAAGGTTGGGGTGTGCCTCGTCCAGGGCTCGCAGGTGCCCCTTCATGATCTGCTCGCGGCCGTTGCGCACCCCGTAGTAGAGCCACACCTCGCGGCCGCTGCCGCCCGCCAGCAGGGTGTTGAGCATGCTCAGCATGGGGGTTATGCCGATGCCGCCGCCGATCAATACCACCGGCAGCGGCTCCTCCCGCAGGTGGAAGTGTCCCGCCGGGGCCCGCACCTGGAGCCGCGCGCCCGTCGGCACATGGTCGTGGAGGTAATTCGAGGAGCGCCCGGGGGGCAGCTCCGGAGCGGCCGCCTGCACCCGTTTCACGGTGATGCGGTAGTGTTCGGGCCGGGGCCGGTCGGAGAGGGAGTAGCAGCGCACCAGCGGGCGCTCCGACTCGCCGCCGGGCGTCAGGCTGAAGGTGAGGTACTGGCCCGGCAGGTAGGGGGGCAGCGGGGCACCGTCCAGCGGCGAGAGGTAGAAGGAGCAGACCTCGCCCGCCTCGTCCTCGACCTCGCGACGGCTCACCTCAAAAGATCTGAACCCCTCCCAGGGAGCGGAGACCGGGGCCGAAACGGGCTCATCGCCCCCCTCCACGCCCACCCGGCTCTTTCGCTGCAAGATGCCTGGAAGGGCGAACACCACCACCTGAACGGCGATGGCGACGGTGATGATCAGGGCCAGGGTTGCACTCTCCACGTTCGAACTCCGCTGTCGGAAACCTATCGTCTGAACGGGATAGTAGCGCCCCTGCCTGAAACCAAACTGAAAATCCCCGACCGGCGGCGGAGACCGCTCAGAGGGTGGTGAACAGGGACGCTTCCGGCAGGCGCGACTTGGGCAGCCCGGCGTTGAAATCATCGGCGCCATGGTAACCGAGTGCTGCCATCACCACCGGGCGCAGGCCCCGCGCCTCCAACTCCAGGGCCTGGTCCAGGAGGACGGGATCGAAGCCCTCGATGGGGGTGGCGTCGATCTCCAGGGCGGCGGCCCCGAACAGCAGGGTGCCGAGGGCGATATAGACCTGCTTCTCCATCCAGCAGCGGGTGTCGCGCAACTCGTTGCGATGCATGTTGACGTAGTAGCCGCGCCCCTTGGCCTGGGCCGCCCGCGCCTCCTCCCCCGGAAAGCGCCCGTCGCGCTCCTCCTGATCCAGCACGCGCTCCAGATGGGCGTCATCCAGGTCGGTGTGGGTGCAGAACACCACCACGTGGGAGGCGTTCAACACCCGCGGCTCGTTGGCGGCGTAGGGGCCGGTGGTGGCGCTGGCTATCCGGGCCTTGGCCGCGTCGCTTGCGGCGATGATGAAGTGCCAGGGCTGGGAGTTGACGGAGGAGGGGGCATGGCGCAGCAGCACCCGCAGCTGCTCCATCAACGCCTCCGGAACGCGTCTTGCCGGATCATAGGCCTTGGTGGCGTAACGGGATATGGCCAGAGTGGAGAGATTCATGAGTGACTCCTGCGGTTAGGTGGTTTTTTCGTAACATGGATGGCGTTAGTATATGCAGGTCGGCTGGCGAGCGCAGCGGGTTGTGCGTTTTCACCAGCGCCTTTTGGGGGCTGTCTGTCCGGTGATACGCTTAGCCTTTATGTACTGCCCGGACAGCGAAACGGTGCGGCCGCGCGTTCTCCCGGGGCCAGCGCGAAGCACCTGCCCACGGTCAAGCGTTTGATGGATAAACGGAGCGGTATGACACGCAAGGCGCGGGATCTGGCGGTACTGTTCGCCACCCTCATGCTCTTCTGGCTGCTGCTCGGCGGCGGGTTCGCGGCCGACAGCCTGCTGGTCGGCGCCCTGGCGGCACTGCTCATCGCCCTGCTGTTTCACGATGGCCTCTCCTTTTTCACCGAACTGCGCCCCACCCCACGGGCCCTGGCGGCCGGAGTGTTCTATTACGGATACTTTTTCCGCGAGCTGTTGCGCTCCAATCTCAGAATGGCCGCCATCGTCCTCTCCCCGGCCCTGCCGATCAGCCCGGGAATCGTTCGGGTGCGCACCCGGCTGAAGAGCCGCATGGGGCGGCTGATGCTGGCCAACTCGATCACGCTGACCCCCGGCACCCTCACTGTCGAGATCGACGGCGAGTGGCTCTATGTCCACTGCGTCACCCTGGAACCAGGCGACACCGAGGCGGCGACGGCGGCCATCGCCACGGGCTTCGAACGCTATCTGGAGGTGATGTATGGTTGAGGGGCTGCTCTATCTGACCGCCGCCCTGGGCGCCACGGCCTTCCTGCTCGCCCTGGGGCGTTTCATTCGCGGTCCCTCCGCCGCCGACCGGGTGGCCGCCTTCGACGTGCTGACCATCATCTCCATCACCGGAATCGTGCTGGCCGCCCTGGCCGAAGGACGCGGCATCTACCTGGATGTGGCCCTGGTCTATGCCCTGCTCTCGTTTCTCGGGGTGATCACGGTCGCCCATTACCTGGAGCGCAGCGTCTGATGACCGCCCTGCTCGATCTGCTGGGCGCCGCGCTGCTGGCCGCAGGCAGCGCCTTCCTGATGTTCGGCGCCCTGGGCCTGCTGCGCATGCCCGATATCTACAACCGCCTCCAGGCGGGGACCAAAGCGACCACGCTCGGCACCCTGCTGGTACTCGCAGGCGCCGCCTGCCTGCGCCCCGAATGGTGGCCGAAGCTGCTGTTGATCGGCCTCTTCCTGCTGTTCACCAACCCGCTCTCATCCCAGGTGCTGGCACGTGCCGCGCACCGCACCGGCGCACCCCGATCCCCCCTGACCCGGATCGATCAGCTCGAAGAGCGTGGCGGAGGCGGCTCGTGAGCGCGCTGCTCCCGGCCATGGGCCTGTTGCTGTCGGCGGCCATGCTGGTGGCAGCGCTGATGGCGGTGCGCGGACGGCGCAGCCTGCCGATCTCGATCCTCGCCGCCGGACTGGTCAGCCTCCTCGCCTCGGTGCAGTTTCTGCTGCTGGCGGCCCCGGACGTGGCGATGACCGAAGCGGCCATCGGCAGCGGCCTGACGACCTTCCTCTTCTTCTTTATCCTGGCGCGGGTGCGGCATGATTAGGCGGGCCACGGTGCTGTTGCTGCTGCTGGGTCTGGGCGGGGTTTTCAGCGCCCTGCTGTTCGGCTACACCCCCGACGACGAACTCAACCGCACCGCCGCCTACTACGCCGGGCAGACGGTCCGGGACACCGGCGCCGCCAATATCGTCACCGCCATTATCGTCACCTACCGCGGCCTCGACACCCTCGGCGAGGTGACGGTGCTGTTTCTGAGCGCCGCCATCGTCGGCCTGGTATTGGCCCACGGCGCGCGGGCGGGCGGTGCGCGGCGCCGGCCGATCCCCCCCGGCGAGCTGCTGGAGACCGGCAGCCGCCTGCTGACGCCGCTGATCCTGCTGCTCGGGGTGCACATCTTCGTCAACGGCCATCTGACCCCCGGCGGCGGTTTTCAGGGCGGGGCGATTCTCGCCTCGGCCACCCTGCTGCTGCTGCTCGCCAACCCCATGCGCCGCTTCAGCCACCGCCTGATCCGGTTGCTGGAGTCACTCTCGGGGTTGCTGTTCGTACTCATCGGCCTGCTCGGCCTGCTGCTCGCAGGGGGCTTCCTCGACAACCGCATCCTGCCGCTGGGAACCCTGGGCGAACTCACCTCGGCGGGCGCCATCCCGCTCATCTACTCGCTGATCGGCCTCAAGGTTGGGGCCGAGTTCTCGTCGATGCTGGCAGCCCTGGCCGAGACCCAGGAGCCGTAATGACCGAGATCGCCCTCGCCACCGGCTTCCTCCTGATCCTGATCGGCCTCTACGGGGCGCTGACCAACCGCAACCTCCTGCGCATGATCGTCGCCTTCAGCGTGGCCAACACAGGGGTAAACCTGGTGCTGGTGGGGGTCGGCTATCTGCGCGGGCGCGCCGCGCCGATCCTCGACGCCACCCTCCCCGCCGCAGAGGCGCCCGCGCGCATCATCGACCCTCTGCCCCAGGCGCTGGTGCTCACCGCCATCGTCATCGGCGTCGGCACCACCGCACTGATGCTGGCCTACGCCTACCGGCTCTACCTGACCCGGGGCACCCTCGATATCTCCAGGCTCCGGGAGTTGAAGTGGTAGATGCGATCCTGCTCATCGCCATCCCCCTGGGGACGGCTTTCCTGCTCGGCCTGCTGCCCGGGCACTGGCGCGGCGCTGCCTACGCTCTGACCCTGGCGGCCCTGGCCGTAGGCAGCGCCATCTCCGCCGCCTGGCTGCTGGAGTTCGCCGCCGGCGCCGACCCGCGCGAGATCCACACCGCCGGCGCGCCGCCGCCCTTCGCCATCGCCCTGCGGATCGCCCTGGCCGAATCGGCGGGGCTGCTGCTGGTCAGCCTCAGCGCCCTGTTTGCCGCCCTCTATCTGCGCGACACCCTGCTCAAGCAGGGTCGGCGGGCGATGGCCGTGCTGTTGATCTTCGCCATGGCCCTGAGCGGCCTGATCCTAACCCGCGATCTGTTCAACCTGTTCGTGTTCCTGGAGCTGACGGTGATCGCCACCGGCGGGCTGGTGCTGCTCTCCAGCGATCCCCGCGCCCTGGGGGCGGGCTTCAAGTACCTGATCGCCGCCCAACTGATCTCGATTCTGCTGCTGACCGGCCTGATCTTCATCTACCACGCGGGCGCCACCCTGAATATCGACGAGCTGGCCGCCATCTCCCTGGAGCGGCTGCCCGGCGGCACCCTCGCCTTCTTCCTGGTGTTCATCGCCGTCGTCGCGGAGCTGAAGCTGTTCCCGGCCAACGGCTGGGCCCTCGACATCTACGAGTCGGCCCACCCCGCCTTCTCCGCCCTGGTCTCCGCCGCCGCGGGCACGGCGGCCCTGTTCGCCCTGGACAAGCTGCTGGCCGGGGGCACGGCGTGGCTGCCGGTGGCCACCGCCATCGGCTGCGTCAGCTTCATCGGCGCCAACCTGTTCGCCCTGGCACAGGATAACGACCGGCGCCTGCTCGGCTACTCCTCGGTGGCCCAGCTCGGCCTGCTGGTGGTGGTGGTCGGCCAGCGCGATCTCCTGGGCGAGGCCTATCTGTTCGTCGCAGGCGGCATCCTGCTGGCCCACGCCCTGGCCAAGGCGGGGCTGTTCTGGCTCTCCGGCCTGATCGAGGGGCGCGATCTGACGGCCTGGGCCGCCCTGCGCCGGCGGCCACTGCTGCTCTTCGCCTTCGCCAGCTTCATCGCCCTGCTGATCGGCCTGCCGCCGTTCCCCGGCTTCTATGCCAAGTGGGAGCTGGCGCACCGGCTGGCCGCGGGGGGGCATATCGCCCTGCTGGCGCTGATCCTGTTCGGGGCGCTGCTGGAGGCGGGTTATCTGCTGCGCTGGTTCGGTCACGCCGTCAAGGGCACGCCCCCAGAGCAGGGGCCCGCCCGCGCGCCCCAGAAGATGGTGGCCGTCCATGCCGCCCTGGCGGGCGGCTGGGCGGCGGGCTATCTGTGGGGTGAACTCTCGGGCCTGGGCAACCTGCTGCACGCCCTGCCACTGCTGTTCGCCCTCGCCTTCCTGCCCCTGGATTGGCTGCCGGCCCGGGTCAAAAACAGCCTGGCCATCGCCGGCATGCTCGGCTGGTTCCTCCACGCCTACCCCGGCTACGACCCCCTGCAGCTGATCTTCGCCGCCGTCATCCTCCCGGGTGGGGCCCTGATCCTTCTCGCCAGCTATCAGAACGGGGGCAGGCGGATCGGCTTCTACCCCTCGGCGATGCTGATGTTCGCGGGTCTGATCATGCTGATCGAGGCAAACGACAGCTTCGGCTTCTTCGCCGCCTGGGAGTCGCTCACCATCGGCTCCTACTTTCTGATCCTGCGCGGCCGCCGCTCCCAGGCCCACGCCCTCTCCTATATCGTCTTCTCCCTCGGCGGCGCCTTTCTGATCCTGGCCGGCTTCACCCTCGCCGCCCAGGGCCAGACGCAACTGCCGCTGAGCGCCCTGGGCGACGCACCGACCGCCCTCGCCCCCTGGGTGTTCCTGCTGCTGGCGGTCGGGTTCATGACCAAGACCGCCGCCATCGGCCTGCACATCTGGCTGCCCGGCGCCCACGCCGAGGCGGAGACCGATGTCTCACCGATGGTCTCGGGGATTCTCCTCAAGGCGGGCCTGTACGGCCTGTTCGTGCTATTGACGCAGATGGGGAGCCAACAGCTCCACGGTATCGATCTGACCCACGCGATGCTCTGGATCGGCGCCCTCTCGGCCCTGCTCGGCAACCTGATGGCGATCTTCCAGGAGGACGCCAAACGCCTGCTCGCCTACTCCTCCATCGGCCAGATGGGCTACGCTCTGTTCGGCCTGGCGCTGATGAATCACCTCGGCTGGCTGATGGCGCTGATGTTCGTCATCAACCACTTCATCTACAAGTCGATGCTGTTCCTCTCGGTGGGCGGCATCGCCAAGCGCACCGGCACTCGCGATATGTACCGCATGGGCGGGCTGATCACCCTGATGCCCCTCTCCTTCATCGCCGTGCTGATCGGCATCATCGCCATCTCCGGGGTGCCGCCGCTGTCGGGCTTCGGCGGACGCTGGATCTTCTATAACGCGATCATGGAGGGGCCGCACCGGCTGCCGCTGGTGATCCTGTTCCTGGCCGGGCCGATCGCCTTTCTCTATCTGTTCCGCCTGATCCATACCATCTTCCTCGGTCAGCTCAAGGATGAGCACCGGCGGGTGCGCGAGGCACCATTCTGGATCATCCTGCCGCAGATGATCCAGGTCGCCCTGCTGCTCGGTTTCGCCCTGGTCCCCGGCCTGGCCCTGCGCCATGTGGACGCCTACATCGGGGGCCTGGTGCCGGGGGGGGGACTCGACTGGGAGGGGCTGACCATCACCAGCGCTTTCGGCTACTGGAGCCCGGTGACCATCATGCTGATCGTGGGGGTGATCTTCGCCAGCCTGTTCGCCTGGCTGCTGCTGGTCAACCGCCGGGCGCAGCGCGTCGGGCAGTTCAATATCGTGTTCGCCGCCGAGCGCCCATACCGCCCGGAGACGACCCATTTCGCCTGGAACTTCTTCGCCCCCTACCGCAAGGCGCTGGGCTTTTTCACCCAACCGCTAGCGACCCGCTTCTGGGCGGCACTGACCGACCTGCTGCATGCCGGCGCCGGGCTGCTGCGCCGCCACTACAGCGGCGACGGCCAGACCTACGTGATCCACCTGCTGGCCTTCGTGGTCGGCGTCTACCTGCTGCGGATGGGGCTCTAGCGATGGACTTCGATTGGATCCGCATCCCGTATGCGCTGCTGACGCTGTTCATCGTCTTCAACTACGGACTGCTGCTCAACGCCCTGATCGCCAAGATCGCCGCCCGGGTCGGGCGCCGCCACGGCATCCCGATCTGGCAGAACTACATCGACCTGATCAAGAACTACGGCCTGCGCAGCTCCATCACCCACGGCGCCATGTACTATCTGGGTCCGGTGTTCCGTCTCTCCGGCGGGGTCGGCCTGCTGCTGTTCGTGCCCACCATCCACGGCTCACTGATGTTCGCCAACCTCTCCTTCGCGGGCGACCTGATCCTGGCCCTCTACTTCGTCTTCTTCGGCACCCTCGGCATGGCCCTCGGGGCAGGCGAGAGCGGCCATCCGCATGCCGCCATCGGGATCAGCCGCGGCCTCTCCCAGGTGACCGCCGCCGAGCTGCCGTTCGCCCTGGCGGTGTTCTCCGTGGCCCTGCAGTACCAGACCCTTTCGGTGAGCGAGATCGTCGCCGCCCAGCAGGGCGGAATGCTCAACTGGACCCTGTTCACCAACCCCTTCGCCGTGGCTGCCGCCATGCTCTCCTTCCTCGGCTCCATGATGCGCCCGCCGTTCGATGTGGTGATCGCCCCCCAGGAGATCCCGATCGGTCCGCCGACCGAATACCACTCCTCCTACCTGGCCCTGATGCAGACCAACCGCGCGATCTTTCCCATCGCCAAGGTGGTGGTCTACATGAATCTCTTTTTCGGCGGCGCCACGAGTTGGCCGCTGTTCTGCGTCAAGGTGTTTCTGATCTATATGGTTTCGGTCCTGGTGGGCGTGGTGTTTCCGCGCTTTCGCGTCGAGCAGTCGGTGCGCTGGTTCCTGGTCTGGGCGCTACCGCTGGGGGTGGTCGCCATCCTGCTGGTGTGAACGATGAAAGAAGAGCTTGAAAAACGTGTCGTGAAGGGCCCGGATGGGGTCGAGTTCGAGGTCGACCCGCTGCGCGACTACTACTGTCAGTCCGCGCCCACGGTGATGCCGCCGGCCTACATCAAGATCGTCGAGGAGCTGTTCAACTGGGCGCGCGCCGAGTCGATCTGGATCCTCGGCTTCGGCACCGGCTGCGGCGCCATCGAGATGCGCCCGCTGATGACCCCGCGCTTCGACGCCTACCGCTACGGCATCCAGTGGCGGCCGACGCCGCGCCAGGCCAACCTGTTCGTGATCTCCGGCTACCTGTCGGTGAAGACACTGAAGCGCGCGATCCGCTCCTATGAGCAGATGCAGAACCCCAAGTACGTGGTCGGGCTCGGCTCGTGCACCATCAACGGCGGCATGTACTGGGACTCCTACAACACCATCAAGCGCCTCGACGACTACCTGCCGGTGGACCTCTACATCACCGGCTGCATGCCGCGCCCCGAGGCACTGCTTGCGGGCTTTCAGGAGCTGAAACGGTTGATCCGCGCCGGGCAGGCGGAGGGGGCCAACCGCTACGCCGAGCAGTTCGAGTGGTACAAGGCGAACCAGAAACGGGTGATCCACGACTGGGACATGCCGGACTACAACTGGTGAGCACACCCCACGACAGCGGCGGCGAAGCGCACGACCCGAGGCAAGCGAGGACGATCTGAAGCGATGCACGAACTCCATGAAAGACTGAAGGCCATCTTCCCCCTCGGCGAGCTGACCGTGCAGCGGCCCGATCTCGCCTTCATCACCCTGGGCCGGGAGCATCTGCGCCCGCTGCTGCTGGAGCTGCGCCACCGCCACGGGTTTACCCACTTGGTGCTGTTGACGGCGGTGGACTGGATCGAGGAGGGGTGCTTCCAGCTCACCTACCTGCTCAACGACCGCGCCGGTGCCCGCGACCTCGGCCTGCGGGTAATGCTGCCCCGCGAGGGGGCGAGCATGGAGAGCATCCACGATCTCTGGCCCACCGCCGCCACCTACCAGCGGGAGCTGCGCGAGATGTTCGGCATCGACTTCCCCGCCAGCCCGGGGGTGGATGAGCCGTTCATCCTCGAAGGTTGGCGTGACATCCCCCCCTACCGCCGGGATTTCGACACCCTCAAGTTCGCCGAGGAGAACTTCAACCAGCGGCCGGGGCGCGCCACCCTGGACCCCGCGCGGCACATGCGCGACCGGCTCCACCCGGAAGGGGAGTGAGATGGCCTATCAACCGGACCGCAGCCAGTATCCGCAACCCAGGCCCGACGGCAGCCTCGACATCGACCTGCGCTCGGGTAAATACCTGAAGCTGTGGCAGGGACCGCAGCACCCCGGCATCACCGGCAACATGTCACTGGAGCTGACCGTGTGCGGCGACGAGGTGGTCGCCGGGCGCACCCATGTCGGCTACCTGCACCGCGGCTTCGAGAAACTGATGGAGCGGCGCACCTTCATCCAGTGCTTCCCGATCGTCTGCCGCATCTGCGTGCCCGAGCCCGACTTCAACGAGTACTGCTACGCTGCGGCGGTGGAGGAGCTGGCCGGGATCGAGGTACCGGAGCGGGCCCAGTGGATCCGCACCCTGATCCTGGAGATGGGCCGGGTCAACAGCTATCTGATGTACCTCGGCGGCCAGGCCGGGGCCTTCGGCCAGGCGGTCATCGGCCAGTGGACCACCTATGCCCGCGACCTGATGCTGGACCGCTTCGAGGAGCTGACCGGGGCCCGCATCTACCACATGTTCATCCTCCCCGGCGGGGTGCGAGACGACCTGCCCGAAGGGTTCGGGCGACGCATGGAACAGACCCTGCGCGAGATCGAGGAGATTCTGGAAGAGGTGCGCGAAGTGATGTTCGACAACGCCGTGCTCAAGCGCCGTGCCATCGGCCTCGGACACATCGATCCGGCGCTGCTCGACGCCTACGGCGTCACCGGGCCCACCGCCCGGGCCGCCGGGGTGGCCAAGGATGTGCGCCGCGACCATCCCTATCTGGTCTATCCGCGCCTGGCGTTCGAGCCGGTGGTGGCACAGGCGTCCGATGTCCATGCCCGTGCCGACGTGCGCCGCCGCGACCTGCTGCTTTCAATTGATCTGATCCGCCAGATCCTGGCCGGGATGCCGGGCAGCGGGGCGGTGATGACTGCGCTGCCGAACGTGCTGCACTGGAAGATCCCGCGCGGCGAGACCTATATCCGGGGCGAGTGCTCACGCGGAGAGTACGGCTACTACTTGGTCAGCGACGGCAGCGGCTACCCGCGTCGGGTGAATGTGCGCGGTCCCTCCTACACCCACGCCGTGGCCCTGCTGGAGCGGCTGATCGTCAACGTCAATATCGCCGACGTGGCCGCCCTGATGGTCTCCCTGCACACCTACCCCCCCGAGATCGAGCGATGAGTGTACGCGACCTCCTGTCACCCTTTCGCGCCTGGAAGAACCTGTTCCGCGACCCGGTGACGATCCGCGATCCACTCACCGAGCGCCCGGGCGCGCCCCGCTATCGGGGCTTCCACCAGAATGCAGTGGAGCAATGCATCGGCTGCGGCACCTGCGAGGCGATCTGCCAGAACGGCGCCATCGACATGCTGCCTGCGGAGGGGTTTGCGACCCGGCCCGGCGATTCCGGGCTGCGCCCGCGCATCGACTACGGACGCTGCTGCTGGTGCGCCCTGTGCGTGGATATCTGCATGACCGGCTCGCTGAGCATGTCCAACGAATACAAGTGGGTGGAGCACGACCCCGACGCCTTTCGCTTCACCCCCGGGGTGGACCCCAAGCCGTGGGATGGCGCCCCCCTCGGCTACCACCGCCCCGAACACCACCGGCTGAGCCCCGCGCGACGCCTGGAGATGGAGGAGCTCGACCCACCGCGGCGCATCGACTCCTTCGCCGAGATCGTCCAGGGCTACCCGGTGGAGGCGGCCCGCGCCGAGGCCGACCGCTGCGTCGCCTGCGGCCTCTGCGTCGCCACCTGCCCCACCCATATGGCGATCCCCGACTACATCGCCGCGGTGCGCGACGGCGACTACGAGCGCGGCCTGCGCCTGCTCTACGAGACCAACCCCCTGTCCCAGGTCTGCGGCCGGGTCTGCACCCACCGCTGCGAGGGTACCTGCGCCGCCCGCCACCAGGGCGATCCGATCGCCATCCGCTGGCTCAAGCGCCACATCACCGACCAGGTACCACCCGAACGCTACCGCCAGATCATCGGCGGACCGGGCCCGGCCAGCGGGCGGCGGGTGGCCATCGTCGGCGCCGGACCCGCCGGGCTGACCGCCGCCTTCGACCTGGCGCGCCTGGGCCATGCCGTGACCCTGTTCGAGGCCAACCCGGCGGCCGGCGGCATGACCCGCTACGGGATACCCGCCTACCGCCTCCCCCACGCCGCACTGGACCGCGATATCGAGGTGATCCTCTCCATGGGGGTGGAGATCCACTACAACTGCCGCATCGGCGAAGAGCGGACCATGGAGCAGCTGCGCGAAGGGTTCGACGCGGTGCTGCTGGCCATCGGGCTGCAGCAGGGGCGGCGCACCCGCATCCCCAACTCCGATCATCCGCAGGTGTTGCGCGCCGTCGACCTGCTGCGCCGAATCAGCGCCGGCGACTCCTTCCCGCCCCCGCGCCGCGCCGTGGTCATCGGCGGCGGCAACGTCGCCATGGATATCGCCCGCTCCCTGGCCCGGCTGCAACGCCAGGCCCACGGCGCCGTGGATGTCACCCTCACCGCGCTGGAGGACCTGGACCACTTCATGGCCGACCCGGAGGAGATCCGCGAGGCCCGCGAGGAGGGGATCGTGATCCTCGACAGCCGTGGCCCCCAGGGCTGCGAACTGGACGAAGAGGGCCGGCTGACCGGACTCAGGAGCTGGCGGGTACTCTCCATCTTCGACCAGGAGCACAACTTCGCCCCGCGCTACGACCCCGGCGACGAGCAACTCCATCCGGCCGACGCGGTGATCGAGGCGATCGGCCAGTTCGCCGACACCGCACTGCTGGGCGAGGCGCTGAGCGAACGGCTGGAGTGGGAGCGCGGGCGCCTCAGGGTCGATGCCGAAGGCCGCACCTCCGAGCCCTGGCTATGGTCCGCTGGCGACTGCGTGCGCGGCCCCGACGTGGTCAGCGCGGTGGCCGACGGCCACCGGGTGGCCGCCAGTATCGCGCAGCATCTGCGCACGGGAGAAGAGAGATGAGCGACAGCGACTACCAACGGCTGCAAACGGCCAGGAGCCTGGGCGAGATCCTGGCGGTGGCCATCGAGTTCGAACGCACGGCACGCGACTTCTACCGCATGCTGGCGCCCAGGGTGAGCAAACGGATCCGCTACCTGGTCGAGGAGCTGGCCGAGGAGGAACAGCGCCACTACGAGCTGTTTCTCGATCTGAGGGCGCGGCCCGACCTGGAGGCCCAGAGCGCCGAACTGGTGCGCACTCCCGCCAGCGACCGCCGCTTCTCCGACTGTATCCAGCTGCCGGAACTGGGGCCGTCTCCCGACGACCAGGCGGTGCTCCAGTACGCCCTGGGGCGGGAGCAGGCCGCCATGGAACAGTACCAGGCGCTGGCCGCGGACACCCCTCCGGGCGCGGCACGCGATCTGTTCCGCTTTCTGGCGGACGAGGAGACCCGCCACAAGGGGCAGCTGGAGCGGCTCTACTACACCACCGTGCACAGTGGCGGGGTGTGACCGGGGCCGCCCCCTTTCGGTTCAAAACGGGAGATGGATCTCCGTCGCCTTCTCCATGATCCTGATCGCCTCTTCCATATCGACCTGATCCGGGTTCTCCAGGGGCTGCGCCTGCAGCCGGTCGTACAGCTCCGCCTGCTCCCAGGTCTGGTGATGACCCTGCTCGTCCTGGAAATAGGCCGCCCAGGGAATGAACTTGGTGAGTGGAAACAGCTGGCCCTGGCGGGGCGAGATGTCGACATTCAACCCCGAAATGAAGAGGATCTTCTTGTGCTTGTAGGAGGGCTCCTTGACGATGGTCCGGAAGGCACGGTCGAACTCCACCTGGGTGTTGGCCTGTGCGGCGGTCAGGGCGGGCCAGCGCGAGGTGACCACATAGGGCATCACATCCAGCAGGTTCTTCTCCAGGTGATCGCGCCCCTCGGGATGGTGGCTGATGCCGCGCTTGAAATAGAACAGATCGGGATGCAGGCGCCCGCCGATCTCCTCGCCCGGCCACGCCTTCCACTCGTAATCCTTGAGGTAGCCGAGCAGGGTCTCCGAGGCGGGGAAGACCTTGGCCGTGCTCCTGGAGTGCTCTGCCATGGGGTTGCCCTGACCATCGACCTTGACCAACCGCTCGGTCTTGAGCAGCAACCCCTCCTCGCGCTCGGCGTGGAGCAGTTGATTGTCCACCACCACCTTGCGCCCCCCCTCGTCCCGATAGAGGTAGATATTGTTGCGCGCGAACTCGTATTCGCGCAGATACCAGTCCAGGGCGCCGCAGATCTTGCCGCAGTTGGAGGTCTCGCTCATCTCCTCGGTCTGCAGGCGCCGATAGACACCGAAGCGGCCGCTATCCGGATCGTAGCCGACATGGCTGGCCTGGATAATCAGCATATCCTTGCCGTGATGGGCGTGCGGGCCGTGGCGGTCGGTGGCCACCACGCCGCCCACCAGACCATGGTTGAACGGAAAGGTCCCGAAGTGCTTGGCGATCATGATCACCGGATAACCCTGGCTTTCGTCGGAGCAGAACGCCCGCGACGGCATGATCTTGCCGGGCTCGAAGCCCAGGGAGATCGCCAGGTTGTACAGCCGGGGCATGAACCGGCTGTAGCGCATCGACACCTCCGCCATATCAAAGGAGCCGAGCAGGCTGGAGATCATCCCGGTTGTTCCATACATGGTGCCACCTCTGGTCTTGACGAATCGTAACGGCCCGGATACCCGTGCCGGGGGCAGGGGCATACAGCGAGTGCCATACTGTATAAGCCCCGGGCGCTGCATGCAACGGCACGGCAAATGGTATGATTCGACAGGTAATGGATCCGACCAGCGCGGACGCGATGTGCGTTATCGGGACAACACCAACCGGTACACCTCCTGAAACCCCGAAATAACAGCAGGACACACCCTTGAATCACCGCCCCCGAAAGAGGTTTGGCCAGAATTTCCTCCACGACCCCGGGGTGATCGCCCGCATCGTCTCCAGCATCGCCCCAAGGCCGGGGGACAATCTGGTGGAGATCGGGCCCGGCCAGGGGGCGATCACCGTACAACTGCTGCGCGCGGCCGGGTCGATGAGCGCGGTGGAACTCGACCGCGATCTGATCGAACCGCTGACACGGCTGTGCGCCGACCTGGGGCAACTGGAGATCTACAGCGCCGACGCCCTGCGCTTCGACTTCGCCCGGCTGGCGCGGCCCGGCCACCCCCTGCGCCTGGTAGGCAATCTCCCCTACAACATCTCGACCCCGCTGCTGTTTCATCTGCTCGAATGCCGCGCGCCGGTGCGGGACATGCACTTCATGCTGCAGAAGGAGGTGGTCGAACGCATGGCCGCCGCGCCCGGCGGCAAGGAGTACGGTCGCCTGTCGGTGATGCTGCAGGTGCGCTGCCGGGTGGAGCCGCTGTTCGATATCGGCCCCGGCGCCTTCCGGCCGGCGCCCAAGGTGGAGTCGGCCTTCGTGCGCCTGCTGCCGTTCGCAACCCCTCCCTACCAGATCGACGATGGGGTGCGCTTCGCGGCCATCGTGGCCGCCGCCTTCAGTCAGCGCCGCAAGACCCTGCGCAACAGTCTGCGCAAGCTGGTGGAAGAGGCGCACTTTGAGCACGCCGGGGTGGATCCCGCCCTGCGCGCCGAGCGTCTGCCGGTGCGTGGCTTCGTGGATCTGGCCAATGCGGCTTGTAATGACCCGGACCCGGCCTGATATAGGTTGAGAGACCGCGCACCAGAGACCCCGGATAACGATGAACGACGACATACTCGACGATACCATTGACATCATCACCGACCACGCCCTGGCCCGTCCGGGCGAGGTGATGCCCGCCACCATCCACCTGCTGCCGGTGACCACGCGCCCCTTCTTCCCGGGCCAGGCGGTGCCGCTGTTGATGGACGCAGACCACTGGGCCGCCACCATCAAGGCCGCCGAGCGCGAGGACCACGGTATTCTCGGAATCATCATGGTGGACGCCAACACCTCGGAGAGCGCCACCCCCAAGCACTTCCGGCGCATCGGCACCGCCTGCCGGGTACATCGGGTGCAGAAGGTGGAGGGGCGCCTGCAGGTGCTGGTCGAGTGTCTGCAACGCTTCGAGGTGGAGCGCTTCATCAGCGGCAGCGCGCCGTTCAGTGCCCAGGTCCGCTATTTCAGCGAACCGCTGGAGTCACCCGCATCGGACATCAAGGCCTATGCGATGGCGGTGATCAACACCATCAAGGAGCTGGTGCCGCTCAACCCCCTCTACGGCGAGGAGTTGCGCATCTTTCTCGACCGCATGGGACCGGACGACCCCTCGCACCTGGCGGACTTCGCCGCCAGCCTCACCACCGCCGACAAGTACCAGTTACAGGAGGTGCTGGAGGCGGTCGACCTCATGCCGCGCATGGAGAAGGTGCTGGAGCTGCTCAACAATGAGCTGGAACTGGCCCGGGCCCAGCACGAGATCCGCCAGTCGGTGGAGGAGCGCATGGAGACCCAGCAGCGGGAGTTCTTCCTGCGCGAGCAGCTCAAATCGATTCAGCAGGAGCTGGGCATCGAGAAGGACGACCGCACCGCCGAGCTGGAGAAGTTTCAGGAGCGCCTTGCCAAGCTGAAGCTTACCGAGCAGGCGACCCGGCGGGTGGACGAGGAGATGGAGAAGCTGGCACTGCTCGAAACCGGCTCGCCCGAGTACGCCCTGACCCGCAACTACATCGACTGGATCACCCTGCTGCCCTGGGGCAGACACTCCCGGGACAACCTCGACATCGAGGTGGCGCGGCGCGCCCTGGATCGCGATCACTACGGCCTGGAGGATGTAAAGAAACGCATCCTGGAGTTTCTTGCCGTGGGCATCAAGAAGGGCGAGGTCAACGGCTCCATCATCCTGCTGGTGGGCCCGCCGGGCGTCGGCAAGACCTCCATCGGCAAATCGATCGCCGAGGCCCTGGGGCGGCGCTTCTACCGCTTCTCCGTGGGCGGGATGCGCGACGAGGCCGAGATCAAGGGCCACCGCCGCACCTATATCGGCGCCATGCCCGGCAAGTTCGTGCAGGCGATGAAGGAGGCCGGGACCGAGAACCCGGTGATCATGCTCGACGAGATCGACAAGATCGGCGCCTCCTACCATGGCGATCCAGCCTCCGCCCTGCTCGAAGCCCTCGACCCCGAGCAGAACAGTGACTTCATGGACCACTACCTCGATTTGCGCTTCGACCTCTCCAAGGTGCTGTTCGTCTGCACCGCCAATCAGCTCGACACCATACCCGGGCCGCTGCTCGACCGCATGGAGCTGATCTCGCTCTCCGGCTATATTGCCCAGGAGAAACTGCAGATCGCCCGCCGCTTTCTGCTCCCGCGACAGCTCAAACGGGCCGGCCTGAAACGCGGTGAGATCAAGATCGACACCCCCACCCTGCGCGCCATCGCCGAGGGCTATGCCCGCGACGCGGGGGTACGGCGCATGGAGAAGCAGATCGGCGAGATCGTGCGCAAGGCGGTGGTCAAGATCCTCGACGGAGAGCCGACCCCGATCGTGGTCGGCCGCGATCAGCTCCAAGCGTACCTCGGCAGCCCCATCTTCCGCGACGAACGCAAACTCACCGGGCCCGGGGTGGTCACCGGACTGGCCTGGACCGCCATGGGCGGCGCCACCCTCAGCGTGGAGGCGGTGCGCACCCACGGCTTCACCAGGGGCTTCAAGCTCACCGGCCAGTTGGGCGATGTGATGCGCGAGTCCGCCGAGATCGCCTACGGCCACATCGTCGGCAACGCCGAGCGCTACGGCGCCGACAGCGGCTTTTTCGAAAAGGGTTTCATCCATCTGCATGTGCCCGCCGGCGCCACCCCCAAGGATGGTCCCAGCGCGGGCATCACCATGGCCTCGGCCCTGCTCTCGCTGGCCACCGCCCGGCCGATCCGCAACATCGCCATGACCGGGGAGCTGACCCTCACCGGTCAGGTGTTCCCGGTGGGCGGTATCCGCGAAAAGGTGATCGCGGCGCGCCGCGCCGGTATCCGCGAGCTGATTTTGCCTGAGGAGAACCGCGGCGAATACGAAGAGGTGCCGGAGCATGTGCGCAAGGGCTTCAAGGTCCACTTCGCCAGCACCTTCGACGACGTGGTGCCGCTGCTGTTCGCAAAGCGCCGCCGCCGCGCCACGACCTGACCACCGGACAGGCGATCGCGCCCGGGGAGGCTTTTGACGCACATCAAAGCCCGCCCCCGGCGAAGCGGTAGACTGGGCGCTCTCAACCAGTAACCGAACGCCATGCTAAAAATCTTCTCCGAACCGCCCGCCCCCGCGCACAGCCACCAGGGCGGTCCGCTGCTGGCCCTGGGCTTCCGACCCTTCTTCCTCGCCGCCTCGCTCTCGGGCGTTCTGCTGGTGGCGCTGTGGCTGCTGATCTGGAGTGGCCATCTCGATCCGGGCGCCTACTACGGCAGCTCCATCGGCTGGCACAGCCACGAGATGCTGTTCGGGTACACGGTGGCGGTGATCGCCGGTTTTCTGCTCACCGCGGTACGCAACTGGACCGGCATCAACACCCCAAGCGGCACCCGCCTGGGGCTGCTGCTGCTCGCCTGGCTGGCCGGACGCATCGCCCCGGCCCTCGAAGGACTGCTTCCCGGGGTACTCATGGCGCTGCTCGATCTGCTGTTTCTGCCGGCCCTGGCGCTCGCCATCCGGCCCATGCTGTGGGCGGGAAAGCAGAAGAGCAACCGCCTGTTCGTCTATCTACTGTTGGGGATGGCGCTGGCCAACCTGTTGATCCACCTGCAGGCGCTCGGCCTGGGCGCGGCCGCCGCCCAGGGCACCGAAAGCGCCCAGGGCACCGAAAGCATGCTCTATCTGGTGATGGCCCTGGTGCTACTGCTCAGCGGCCGGGTGGTCCCCTTTTTCACCAAGGCGGTGATACCCGGCTTTCAGCCGCGCAGCTACCGCCTGGCCGAGATCGCCACCCCGCTGCTGCTGGGCCTGCTGATCGCCCAGACGCTGCTCCTGCCACGGCCCGCCCTGGCCGCGACCCTGGCCCTGGCGGTTGCGGTGGTGCAGATGATTCGGGTCAGCGGCTGGCTCAGCCCCGGGGTGTGGCGCATCCCGATCCTCTGGGTACTGCACACCGGGCTGCTCTGGATCATCGCAGGTTTCCTGCTCCTGGCCCTGGCCGGATTCACCCAGAGCGGGCTCAACCCGGCCAGGCACGCCCTGGCAGTGGGCGGCATCGGGGTCTTGACCCTGGGGATGATGGCGCGCGTCGCCCTCGGCCATACCGGCCGTGCAATCACCGCACACCCCCTGATCAACACCGCCTTCGTGCTGCTCAACATCGCCGCCCTTGCACGGGTCTTCCCGCCCCTGATCACGGATGCGCACTACGCCATCTGGATCCACCTCTCCGGCGGCCTCTGGGGCCTCTCCCTGGCCCTCTTCTTCATTCACTACCTGCCGATCCTGAGCCGCCCCCGAATCGACGGCGCGCCGGGGTAGAACCAATCATACCGGTAGTTCAGCGAGCATGGCGCCAGCCCTCCCCTGGATTCCGGAAGGGAGCGCGATCAGGTCAGTGGAGCGACAATCCGACGCAAGCCTTTATTGCACTAAAAAAGCGCTCCCACCTTGTTTTTCAAGGGAGGCAAGAGTGTCGCTACCTCGTGAAAGATTTTGGGACATCCCAGTCCCCAAAATCGACTCGCCAACGCGACAGCCGTTACTGCCCCGACCGTCCTGCGCTCATCACGACTCCGTCCCGCACATTGCAGCAAAGCTGCTCGTGCGCAACTCCGTCATGATGACCACAATGACTCTACGGCGTGTCGGATGCGCTATTTGTATGCCCTACGTCACTCCCTATCGGTCGTAACTGCGGCCATACAACCGCGCCTACGCCTATCGGGGACTAACCGCCTTCGCTTCGCTCTCCATGGCGGTTAGCGAGCGCTCGGTTCAAACACTCTTAAAAAAGGTATCGGCTAGAATGGGATGTCATCGTCGAAAGACTCATCGGGCCCCGCCGCGGGGGCCTGGTTCTGCTGCGGGGCCTGGGCCGGGCGCGAGCGGCCCTGGTCGGTGTCGTCAAACCCGGCGCTGGCGCCACGGCTGTCGAGCATCTGCATCTCGTTGCCCACGATCTCGGTGGTGTAGCGGTCCTGGCCGTCCTGACCCTGCCATTTACGGGTGCGGATGCTCCCTTCGACGTAGATCTTCGAGCCCTTCTTCAGGTACTCACCGGCGATCTCCGCCAGGCGGTTAAAATAGACCACCCGGTGCCACTCCGTGCGCTCCTGGGTCTCTCCGGTGTTCTTGTCCTTCCAGGTTTCGGATGTCGCCAGGCGCAGGTTGGTCACCGCGCCGCCGCTGGGCATGTAGCGGGTCTCGGGATCCGCGCCCAGGTTACCGATCAGAATTACTTTATTGACGCCTCTGGCCATATCTTCTTCTCCTAAATGCCGCCCACTTCCAATGTAAACGGTTCAATACTTTCCGACAGCCGCGACGCGCGGGAGAATTCCCCCTCTACCCAGCGCCGGGATGTCCGCTCACCAGGGGCAAGTTTACCCCGCCGCCCCGGAAAAGCGAAGCAGGGCTTCGGTGTCCGCCTGCCGCAGATCGACCTTCAGGTAGGCCATCCCCTCGGCCGCCACCACATCGGCCTCGACCACCCCCGGCTGGGTGAGCAGCTCCTGGCGCAGCTCCCAGGCGGCCGCCTCGTCGAGCCGCCCTACCCGAATCAGATGGGAGCTGAGATAGCGCGGCCTGGCCATGCCCATGGCGACCGCCGCCCAAATCAGCGCGGTACCCCCACCGGCGAGAAACACCCCCTCGAGACCGTACACCCCGTGGATCCAGCCGCCCATAACTCCGCCAAGGAAGGCCCCGATGAATTGTGAGGTGGAGTAGACCCCCATGGCGGTCCCCTTGCTCTGGGCCCGGGCCACCTTGACCACGAGTGACGGCAGGGTCGCCTCCAGGGTGTTGAAGGCGGCGAAGAAGAGCAGCAGGGACAGGGCCAGACCGGCCAGCGAGGTGCTGAATACCAGGAATCCGAGCTGCGCCAGGGCCAGGAGGAGGACCGCGGCGACGAACACCCCCTTCATGCGCCGCCGCTTCTCGGCCAGCACCACGAACGGGACCATCAGCGCCATCGCCACCAGCATCACCGGCAAATAGAGCAGCCAGTGGCTTTCGGCATCCAGCCCGATGCTGTCACGCAGCGCCAGTGGCAGGGCGATAAAGGTGGCGGAGAGGATCATGTGCAGCGTGAAGATACCGAAATCGAGCCGAAGCAGCTCCCGGTCCCTGAGTACGCTGGCGAAGAGCGCCGGTACCGGGGCGGTGTCGCGGTGAAAGGTGCTTCGGGCGGGGTCCGGTACCACCTTGACCACGATCAGGATGCCTGCGCAGGCGAGCAGGGCGGTGAGCCAGAAGATGCCGGGCACACCAATCCAGGCGTTGAGCAGCGGACCCAGGACCAGGGAGAGGGCGAAGGCCATACCGATGCTCATGCCGATGACCGCCATGGCGCGCAGGCGATTCTGCTCCCGTGTCAGGTCGGCGGCCAGCGCCATCACCGCTGCGGCGATGGCGCCGCTGCCCTGAACGGCGCGTCCGAAGATCACCCCCCATATGGTCTCCGCCCCCGCCGCGATGACGCTTCCCAGGGCGAAGATCAGCAGCCCACCGATGATCACCGGCTTGCGCCCGATGCGGTCGGAGAGCATCCCGAAGGGGATCTGCAACAGGGCCTGGGTAAGGCCATAGGCGCCGATCGCCAGACCGATGAGCAGCGGTGTGACCCCCTCCAGATGCTCGGCGTAGAGGGCGAACACCGGCAGGATCATGAACAGACCCAACATCCGCAGGGAGAAGATGCCCGCCAGGGAGAGGGCGGCGCGGGACTCCAGGGGGGTCATTCCCCCGGCATTGGGATCGCTCGGCTGTTTCATCTGCAACTGCTTTTGGCTCGCTCTATCAAGACGGCGTATAGTATCAGGTTCGCTCAACGGCTGTTATACCGATGGACACCATTCACATACGCGGCGCCCGCACCCACAACCTCAAGAACATCGACCTGGACCTGCCCCGGGACAAGTTGATTGTCATCACGGGCCTCTCCGGCTCCGGAAAATCCTCGCTCGCCTTCGACACCGTCTATGCCGAGGGACAACGGCGCTATGTCGAATCCCTCTCCTCCTACGCGCGGCAGTTTCTGTCGATCATGGAGAAGCCGGATGTGGATCACATCGAGGGGCTGTCGCCGGCCATCTCCATCGAACAGAAGACCACCTCCCACAACCCACGCTCGACGGTCGGTACCATTACCGAGATCCACGACTATCTGCGCCTGCTGTTCGCCCGCGCCGGCACCCCCCGCTGCCCCCGCCATGACCTGCCGCTACAGGCCCAGACCATCAGTCAGATGGTCGATCAGGTGCTGGCCCTGCCCGGGGGGAGCCGCCTGATGCTGCTCGCCCCGGTGGTCGACGAGCGCAAGGGCGAACACCACAGGCTGCTCGCGGAGCTGCATGGCCAGGGCTTCGTCCGCGCCCGCATCGATGGCGAACTCCATGAGCTGGACACCCCCCCGTCGCTCGATCTTCACCGCAAGCACACCATCGAGGTAGTGGTGGACCGTTTTCGGGTGCGCCCCGACCTCGCCCTGCGTCTGTCCGAGTCGTTCGAGACCGCCCTGGGGCTCTCCGGCGGCCTGGTCCGTATCGCCTGGCTCGATCCGGCAGACGCGCCCCGGGGCGCCGCCGGCGAGTTGCGCTTCTCCGCCAACTTCGCCTGCCCCGAGTGCGGTTACAGCCTGGATGGACTCGAACCCCGACTCTTCTCTTTCAACAACCCGGCGGGGGCCTGTCCCGACTGCGATGGCCTGGGCAGCGAGCAGTTCTTCGATCCGCTGCGGGTGGTCGCCCACCCCGAGCTGAGCCTGGCCGGCGGCGCGGTGCGCAGTTGGGACCGGCGCAATGCCTACTATTTTCAGATGATCCGCTCCCTGGGGCGCCACTACGGCTTCGATGTGGAGACCCCCTGGAACGCCCTCAGCGACGAACAGCGGCAGGTCGTGCTGCACGGCAGCGGTGACCAGCCGATCGAGTTCACCTATGTCAACGAACGCGGCGGGCGTTACAGCAAGACTCACCCCTTCGAGGGAATCCTCCCCAACATGCAGCGGCGCTACCGCGAGACCGAATCCAACGCGGTACGCGAGGAGTTGGCCAAATACCTCTCGACCCACCCCTGCCGCGCCTGCGGTGGAACCCGACTGAACGAGGCGGCGCGTCATGTGTTCCTGGAGAAGACCACCCTGCCCGGGATCACGGCCATCCCCATCGGCCGGGCCCTGGCCTATTTCCGCGAACTCTCCCTGCCGGGAAAGCGCGGTCAGATCGCCGCCAAGGTGGTCAGGGAGATCACCCTGCGCCTGGAGTTTCTGGTCAACGTCGGTCTCGACTACCTGACCCTGGAGCGCAGCGCCGAGACCCTCTCTGGGGGCGAGGCCCAACGCATCCGCCTCGCCAGCCAGATCGGCGCCGGGCTGGTCGGCGTGATGTATATCCTCGACGAGCCCTCCATCGGCCTGCACCAGCGCGACAATGACCGGCTGCTCGACACCTTGCGCTACCTGCGCGACCTGGGCAACACGGTGATCGTGGTCGAGCACGACGAAGACGCCATCCGCAGCGCCGACCATGTGGTGGACATCGGCCCCGGGGCCGGCGTGCATGGCGGCCGGGTGATCGCCCAGGGCAGCGCCCGCGAGATCGCCGCTTGTGAGCACTCACTGACCGGCTGCTATCTCTCCGGCAGGCGCGCCATCGCCGTCCCCACCCGGCGCACCCCTCCCGTGCCGGGCCACGAACTGCTGCTCAGAGGCGCACGGGCCAACAACCTCAAGTGCGTCGACCTGCGCCTGCCGGTGGGGTTGATGTGCTGCGTGACCGGGGTCTCCGGCTCCGGCAAGTCGAGCCTGATCAACGACACCCTCTATCCCCTGGCCGCCAATGCCCTGAACGGTGCCAGCCACGAGGTCGCGCCCCACGACGGCCTGGCCGGACTGGAGCACTTCGACAAGGTGGTGGACATCGACCAGAGTCCCATCGGCCGCACCCCGCGCTCCAACCCGGCCACCTATACCGGACTGTTCACCCCGATACGCGAACTGTTTGCCGCCACCCACGAGGCACGCTCACGCGGCTACTCGCCAGGGCGCTTCAGCTTCAACGTCAAGGGCGGGCGCTGCGAGGCTTGCAAGGGGGATGGCGTGATTAAGGTGGAGATGCACTTCCTGCCCGACATCTATGTGCAGTGCGATGTATGCAAGGGACGGCGCTATAACCGTGAAACCCTGCAGATCCGCTACAAGGGCCGCACCATCGACCAGGTGCTGGATATGACCGTGGAGGAGGCGCTTGATTTCTTCGATGCCATACCTCCGCTCAAGCGCAAGCTGCAAACCCTGATCGACGTCGGCCTCGCCTACATCACCCTGGGCCAGAACGCGACCACCCTCTCCGGGGGCGAGGCCCAGCGGGTGAAGCTCTCACGCGAGTTGTCCAAGCGCGACACAGGCAATACCCTCTACATCCTCGACGAACCGACCACCGGCCTCCACTTTCAGGACGTTCAACACCTGTTGGAGGTGCTGCACCGACTGCGCGACCACGGTAATACGGTGGTGGTGATCGAACACAACCTGGATGTAATCAAGACCGCCGACTGGATTGTCGACCTGGGCCCGGAGGGGGGGGAGTTCGGCGGCGAGATCATTGCCCAGGGTACCCCAGAGGCGATCTGCGAGGTCGCGGCCTCGCACACCGGGCGCTATTTGCGCAAGGCCCTGCGGCCGCTGCGGCAGGTGGACTGATCAATCACCCAGCGGATGCGGGGCAGGTGACGCGACTGCCGACGACCAACCCCAGGCGCGCGGCGGCACTGCCCCGGTTGACCGCCAGTTCCACCAGACCGATGGAGTTGCGGTACCAGAAGGGCTCGCCCACCTCCACCTCGCCGAAGGTGCGGGCATAACGCAGACGCTGACCACCCGCCTCCAGCAGTATCGCATCATCAAGGCCCGCGGCGCGCAATCCGCACATGGCGTTGCCGTAGTGATCGATATATACCACCTCCCCCAGGGAGGCAGGCCACCCGATCCCGACCGGCCGTTGTGGATCGAGCGGTGTTACGGCCAGTTCCCTTCCCCGGCACAGACGCACCGCGGCGGGGGCGAACAGATCACGCCCGTGAAAGCTCTCCGAGAGTCGCTCGGGACGCCAGTCGATACGCTGGACCGTTCCGCCCAGGCGCGACAGCAATCCGTTATCCGGTCCGATAAACCAGTTCCCTCGATGCCGGACCAGTAACGGCATGCGCCCGGTTCCCACACCCGGATCCACCACGCACAGGTAGAGCGTCCCAGCGGGCAGGGAGTCCGCCAGGGCGGCGAGAAGATAGGCACCGGCCCGGGGATCGAACGCCGGGACATCATTCATCAGGTCGAACACGGGAAGCCCGGCATCGGCCAGTACCGCCCGCATCTGCCCGATGTAAATCCCCTCCGGGCCAAAATCGGTGAACAGCGCAATTCGCCGCACCTCTGGCAGGGGGTCACCGTGATGATCTCTTCCCATGCTTTCGTTTCCCTGCCCCGCCTGGGGCCTGCGCGCAGCGCGCGCATGCGCTTTCATCCCAGCCGAGCGCGATCACCACCCATGGTTCGTCCGGCTTGCATGGCGCCCGGACCACGGGCGATTCCTGAGCCGCCCGCAGCGGGCTGGCTTAGGTCACTCGTTACACGGGCGCAATGTGCGGGCCAATACGCAGGAGGCCGGGCTGAAAAGCCCGGCCTCCTCGGTACTGCATCGCTGCCAGTCTTTACTCGGCCTCGGCCTCCAGCATCTCCTCATCGATCGGCTCGGGGCGATCGACCAGTTCGACATAGGCCATCGGTGCCTTATCACCTGGCCGATAGCCGCACTTGAGGATGCGCATGTAGCCGCCTGGACGATCTGTATAGCGAGGGCCCAACTCGTTGAACAGCTTGGCCACCACCTCGTCATCGCGCAACCTGGAGAAGGCGAGTCGGCGCTTGGCGACACTGTCACTCTTGCCGATGGTGATGATGGGCTCGGCAACCTTGCGCAACTCTTTGGCCTTGGGCAGGGTGGTCTTGATCAGCTCGTGACGCAGCAGGGCGCAGGTCATGTTGCGAAACATGGCCTTACGGTGGGCACTGTTGCGATTCAGCTTACGTCCGGATTTGCGGTGACGCATGGCTCAACTTCCTTAATACAATAAACAGGTTCTATCCGCCCGCACTTGGCGGGCAGTCGTCAGATGCCTTCCGGCGGCCAGTTCTCCAGCCGCATACCCAGCGAAAGGCCGCGGGTGGCAAGTACATCCTTAATCTCGGTGAGCGACTTCTTGCCCAGGTTGGGGGTCTTCAGAAGCTCCACTTCGGTGCGCTGGATCAGGTCTCCGATCAGGAAGATGTTCTCCGCCTTCAAACAGTTGGCGGAACGAACGGTCAACTCCAGATCATCGACCGGACGCAGCAGGATCGGATCGATCACCGGTCCCTTCTCCTCCTCTTCCTGTACGGCGGCAGCCGTCTCGTCGAGGCTGACAAAGGCGGAGAGCTGATCCTGGAGGATCGTCGCGGATCGGCGGATCGCCTCCTCGGGATCGATGGTGCCGTCGGTCTCTAGGTCGATCACCAGACGATCAAGGTCGGTGCGCTGCTCGACACGCGCGGCCTCTACCGCGTAGGCGACCTTGCGCACGGGCGAGAAGGTGGCGTCAAGCTGGAGGCGCCCGATCGGACGATCCTCACCGGCATCCTGACGGTTAGCCGCGGGCTGATATCCGATACCGCGGGCGACCTTCAGGGTCATGCTCAGGGCGCCGTCCTTGGTCAGGTTGGCGATCACATGATCGGGATTGGCGATCTCGACATCGTGGTCCAGGGTGATATCACTGGCCAGAACCGCACCCGCCCCCTTCTTGTTCAAGGTCAGCGTCGCCTCGTCCCGGGCGTGCATGATCACCGCCAGCTCCTTCAGGTTGAGCAGGATCTCAAGCACGTCCTCATGGACACCTTCCAGGGTGGTGTACTCATGCAGCACGCCCTCGATCTCGGCCTCGACCACGGCACAGCCGGGCATGGAGGAGAGCAGGATCCTGCGCAGAGAATTTCCCAGCGTATGACCGAAACCCCGCTCCATCGGCTCCAGCGAAACTTTGGCATGGGTCTCGCTGATAGGCTGGACGTTGACCAGCCTCGGCTTCAGAAAATCAGTGACGAACTCTGGCATCGATAACCTCTTTGTTATCTCTTACTTGGAGTACAGCTCAACGACCAGCTGCTCGTTGATCTCGGCAGGCAGCTCGGAACGATCCGGAAGACGCTTGAAGGTACCCTTCATCCCCTTGGTGTCCACATCGATCCACTCGGAGAAACCGTACTGTTCGGCCAGGGCCAGGGAGCTCTGAATGCGAACTTGTTTCTTGGACTTTTCACGGACTTCGACCACATCGTCCGCCTGCACCTTGTAGGAGGGGATGTTGACGATCTTGCCATTGACCAGAATCGACTTGTGGCTGACCAGCTGGCGCGCCTCTGAGCGGGTGCTGCCGAAGCCCATGCGGTAGACCACATTGTCGAGCCGGGTTTCGAGCAGCTGGAACAGGTTCTCGCCGGTCGCACCCTTGGCCTGAGCCGCGGCCTTGTAGTAGTTGCGGAACTGACGTTCCATGATGCCGTACAGACGGCGCATCTTCTGCTTTTCACGCAGCTGCAGACCGTAGTCGGAGAGACGGCGGCGGCGGTCGGTGGTCTGACCGGGCTGCTTCTCCATGTTGCACTTGGAATCGAGCGAGCGTACACGGCTCTTCAGGAACAGATCGGTTCCCTCGCGCCGGCTGAGCTTACATTTTGGTCCGATATATCTTGCCATGACTTTCTAACTCCAGATCAGACGCGACGTTTCTTGGGCGGACGACAGCCGTTATGGGGAATCGGGGTGACGTCGTTAATGCTGGTAATTTTAAAACCGGCGTTATTGAGGGCACGCACCGCAGACTCACGACCCGGACCGGGGCCCTTGACGTTGACGTCGAGGTTTTTCACCCCGTAGTTCTTGGCCGCTTCACCGGCACGATCGGCAGCCACCTGGGCCGCGAACGGGGTACTCTTGCGGGAACCACGAAACCCTGACCCGCCTGCGGTAGCCCAAGAGAGGACATTACCCTGGCGATCGGATATGGTGATAATCGTGTTGTTGAACGAGGCGTGGATATGGGCCACACCATCCGTAACGGTCTTTGTGACCTTTTTCTTAGCACGGCTGCTTGCTTTTGCCATCTGCTTTGTTCCTGCGAACTTGAACTCTGAATACCTGCCGGCACGATACCGGCAAGTCCCTTATCTCTTAATCGGGCGACGTGGTCCCTTGCGGGTACGCGCATTGGTCTGGGTACGCTGACCACGAACCGGCAGACCGCGACGATGCCGGATACCCCGATTGCAGCCAAGATCCATGAGACGCTTGATGTTCATGGAGACTTCTCGGCGCAGATCACCCTCGACGGTGAACTTGCCGACTTCTGCGCGCAGGGTATCGATCTCGGCCTCGGTCAGCTCCATGATCTTGGTCTGCTCGGAAATGCCGGCGGACTGGCAAATTTCAGCCGCGCGGGTCCGGCCGATTCCATAGATGTAAGTCAGCGCGATCACTGTATGCTTACGGTCCGGAATGTTGACGCCTGCAATACGGGCCATCGGGTTACTCCTGAGTAAATAAATCTCGTCCACGTCACGCGCGGAAACGCGTAACTCTAACTGGAATTTGTCTCTTGTTCAAGCAAAAAGAGTTGTATATCAACCCTGCCGCTGCTTGTGACGCGCTTCCTTGCAGATGACGCGCACCACGCCGTTGCGGCGGATAATCTTGCAGTTCCTGCAGATCTTTTTTACGGAAGCCCTAACTTTCATGGCTCATTCTCCAAATCAGTCAATTCTTGTCGAAGGTTCAGCGCAGCAGCCCGGTGCCACCGCCCCGGCCCTTGAGATTCGCTTTTTTCATCAGGCCTTCATACTGGTGTGACATCAGGTGTGCCTGCACCTGTGCCATGAAGTCCATGACCACAACAACGATAATCAGCAGGGAGGTGCCTCCAAAATAGAAGGGCACGTTCCAGCCGACGATCAGAAATTCCGGCAGCAGGCAGACGCCGGTGATATAGAGCGCGCCCGCCAGGGCCAGCCGCGACATCACCCCATCGATATACCTGGCTGTCTGCTCGCCGGGCCGATATCCGGGGATAAAGGCGCCGGAGCGCTTCAGATTATCGGCCGTCTCCTTCGAGTTGAAGACCAGCGCCGTATAGAAGAAGCAGAAAAAGATAATCGCCATCGCGTACAGGATCACATAGACCGGCTCACCAGGAGAGAGCTTGGCGACGATATCCTGCAGCCAGCGCATATTCTCCTGGGTACCGATCCACTGCCCCAGCGTAGAAGGGAAGAGGATGATACTGGAGGCGAAAATGGGCGGGATCACACCGGCCATATTCAACTTCAGCGGCAGATGGCTGCTCTGGGCGGCGAACATCTTACGCCCCTGCTGCCGCTTCGCATAGTTCACCGTGATACGCCGTTGTCCGCGCTCCACGAAGACCACAAATGCGGTGACCAGTGCCGCCAGTACGAACAGGGCGATGACCATCAGGGCATTCATCTCACCGGTGCGCACCAACTCCAGCGTGCCTCCGATGGCCGACGGCAGGCCGGCCACGATACCCGCGAAGATGATCAGGGAGATACCGTTGCCCAGGCCTCGTTCCGTGATCTGCTCACCCAGCCACATCAGGAACATGGTACCGGTGACCAGGCTCACCGCCGCGGTGAACACAAAACCGGGGCCCTGCTGAACCACCACCGGCATCCCGCCAGCGGTCTGCGACTGCAAGGCGATGGAGATGCCGACCGCCTGGAAGGTTGCCAGCAGAACGGTCCCATAACGGGTGTACTGGGTAATCTTGCGGCGACCCTGCTCCCCCTCTTTCTTCAGCTGCTCCAGCTGCGGGATCACCGCGGACATCAGCTGCATGATAATGGAGGCGGAGATATAGGGCATGATGCCGAGCGCGAACAGACTGGCACGCTGAAGGGCGCCTCCCGAGAACATGTTGAACATGTCCAGGATGGTCCCCTGCTGCTGATCAAACAGTGCGGCGATCGCCTCGGGGTTCACGCCCGGAACCGGTATGAAGGTCCCGATACGGAAAACCAGCAGCGCACCGAAGACGAACAGCAGCCGCTGACGCAGTTCAGTGAACTTCCCCATGCCAGCCATGCCGCCGGCCATTGCACCCGGTCCGGCCATTTATGCCTCGATCTTTCCACCGGCGGCTTCGATCGCCGCGCGCGCACCCTTGGTGACGCCGAGACCCTTCACGGTCACCGCCTTTTCGATCTTGCCGGAGAGGATCACCTTGGCCCGCTTCATGGAACGGGGCAGGATGTCCGCGCTGTAAAGCGCCTCCATATCGACAACATCGGCCGCGACCTTGGCCAGTTCGTCGAGGCGGACCTCGGCGGTGTAGCGGCCCTTGCGGGAGGTGAATCCGACCTTGGGGAGGCGGCGCTGCAGCGGCATCTGGCCGCCTTCAAAGCCGACCTTGTGGAATCCGCCGCTGCGGGACTTCTGGCCCTTATGGCCGCGTCCGCAGGTCTTGCCGAGACCGCTGCCGATGCCGCGTCCGACCCGCTTGCTCTGCTTGTTGGCGCCCTCTGCGGGCTTGATGGTATTCAGACGCATCTCAAGCTTCCTCTACCTTGACCATGTAGGAGACCTTGTTCGCCATGCCACGGGTGGACGGCGTGTCCTCGACCTCGACTGTCTGGTGGATGCGACGCAGGCCAAGGCCGCGCACGCATGCCTGATGACTCTTCAGGCGGCCGTTCAGGCTGCGCACCAGGGTTACTTTCATCATCTTCTTGTCAGACATGGCTTACCCCAGAATCTCTTCGACGCTCTTGCCGCGTTTGGCGGCAACCGCTTCGGGATCGGTCATCTCGGTCAGCGCGTTGATGGTGGCGCGCACGACGTTGATCGGGTTGTTGGTGCCGATGCATTTGGCCAGCACGTTCTGAACGCCCACCGCCTCACACACTGCGCGCATGGCGCCGCCGGCGATGATGCCGGTACCGTCAGATGCAGGCTGCATGTAGACCTTGGCCGCACCATGGCGTCCGATCAGCGGGTACTGTAGGGTGCCGGCGTTGAGCTTGGCCTCTTTCATGTTGCGCCGCGCGCTCTCCATCGCCTTCTGAATGGCGACGGGAACCTCGCGTGCCTTTCCCGTGCCGAAGCCGATGCGTCCGTTTCCGTCACCGACCACGGTCAGCGCGGAGAAACCGAAGATCCGGCCACCCTTGACCACCTTGGCCACGCGATTGACGTTGATGAGTTTTTCGATCAGCTCATCGCCTTCAGGGTTTGTGTTGTAGTTCGACATTTCCTACCCCTTAAAACTGAAGGCCGTTTTCGCGTGCGGCGTCCGCCAGCGCTTTAACCCGGCCGTGGTATTTGAAGCCCGCGCGATCGAAGGCCACGCTCTCGACGCCAGCGGCCTTTGCGCGCTCGGCGAGCAGCCTGCCGACGATCGCTGCGGCGGCGCTGTTTCCGGTCGATCCATCGATTTCCGACTTCACCGCCTTCTCCAGCGTAGAGGCCGCGGCAACCACTTCGGAGCCGTTCGGCGCGATGACCTGCGCGTACATATGCCTCGGGGTACGGAAGATGGCCAGGCGTGCTACCCGCAGCTCCCGGATCTTTGCGCGGCTTTTGCGGGCACGGCGCAAACGTGAGGTTTTCTTATCCATCGTCAGTTACCCTTATTTCTTCTTGGCTTCTTTACGAGCCACGTATTCGTCGGAATAGCGAACACCCTTGCCCTTGTAGGGTTCCGGCGGACGGTAGGCGCGAATCTCGGCGGCGACCTGCCCGACGCGCTGCTTATCGGAACCGGCGACAACGATCTCGGTCTGGGACGGAGTGCTGATCTCGATGCCCTCGGGCACCGGATAATCGACGGGATGCGAAAAACCAAGGTTGAGGGTCAACACCTTACCCTTTGCCTGGGCGCGATAACCAACGCCGATCAAGGTCAGTCTCTTTTCGAAACCGGCGCTGCAACCGACGACCATGTTGTTGATCAGGGAGCGGAAGGTACCGGCCATTGCCCAGTGAGCCTGATTTTCATCGTTCTTGGGAGAGACGGATACCACACCATTCTCGTTCGCAACCTGAACGAAGTCATGCAGACCTAGCTGCAGACTGCCCTTGGCACCCTTGACGCTTACCTGATCGGGAGCGATGCTGATCTCTACACCCTTGGGCAGCTCGATGGGGGCTTTTGCTATGCGGGACATATCAATTTCTCCTATCGATCAAGCCACGTAGGCCAGCACTTCACCGCCGTGACCGGCAGCGCGCGCGGCGCGATCGGACATCAGGCCCTGGGAAGTGGAGATGATGGCGACACCGAGTCCTCCGCGCACCTTGGGAAGCTCCTTGGCGCCCTTGTAGATGCGCAATCCAGGACGGCTTACGCGCTGGATCTCCTCGATGACGGGTTTACCCTGGAAGTACTTCAGCTCGATGCTCAGGACGTTTTTACCCTCGGCATCGGAGGTGGAGAAGTCGCTGATGTAACCCTCGTCCTGGAGGAGCCGGGCCACTGCGAGCTTCTGCTTGGAGGCCGGCATGGCCACGGAAACCTTGCCGACCTGTTGACCATTGCGAATGCGCGTCAGCATATCCGCTATCGGATCAGTCATACTCATAATTTTTAAACCCTCTAGGTCAGACCACCGACACGCGGCGCGATACCCAAACGATTGCACGAAAATCCGCCCACGGCGGACTCGAGGTGGATCTACCCCGAAAAAGGGGGCAGATTATACATCACCAGCTGGCTTTTACAAGCCCTGGCACATCACCACGCATGGCCGCTTCGCGAAGTTTGTTCCTGCACAGACCAAATTTGCGGTACACGGCGTGCGGCCGCCCACTGACCCGGCAGCGGCGCTGCTTACGGCTGGGGCTGGCGTCACGGGGCTGTTTCTGCAGCTGCAACACGGCCGCATCCACCTGCTCCGGGGTGCTGTTGGGATTCTGGATAATCGCCTTCAGCTCGCTACGCTTGGCCGCGTACTTTGCAACAATCTTGGCCCGTTTTGCCTCGCGGGCGATCATGCTCTTTTTTGCCATTACGATGTACTCAGTTTTTGAATGGGAAGTTGAAGGCCGCCAGCAGGGCGCGCCCCTCTTCATCCGTCTTTGCCGTCGTGGTGATGGTGATATCGAGACCACGCAGGGTGTCGACCTTGTCGTAATCGATCTCCGGGAAGATGATCTGCTCCTTGACGCCCAGGCTGTAGTTGCCACGCCCGTCGAAGGATTTTCCACTCATACCACGGAAGTCGCGAATACGAGGAATCGCGACGTTGATCAGTCTGTCGAGGAACTCGTACATGCGCTCGCGGCGCAGAGTCACCTTGCAGCCGATAGGCCACTCCTCGCGGATCTTGAAGCCCGCGACTGATTTGCGCGCCTTGGTCACGACCGCCTTCTGTCCGGCAATCTTCTCCATATCGGCCAGGGCGAACTCCATCACTTTCTTGTCGCCGACCGCCTCACCGACGCCCATGTTCAGAGTGATCTTGGTGATCTTGGGTACTTCCATCACACTCTTTACGCCAAGCTTCTCTTTCAGCTGGCCCACGATCTCGTCGCGGTAACGTTGCTGTAATCTTGCCATCTTAGTTTCCGCCTCAGATATCCACGACTTCGCCGTTGGACTTGAAGTAGCGCACCTTGCGTCCATCCTCCAGGACCTTGAACCCAACCCGATCGGCCTTACCGGTCTCCGGATTGAAGATCGCGACATTGGAGATCGCCAGGGGCATCTCCTTGTCTAGGATACCGCCGGGCTCACCCTGCATCGGGTTGGCCTTGGTGTGCTTCTTCACGATGTTGATGTTCTCGACAACCACCTTCTGGTCGTCGATGACGCGCAGGACGGTGCCCTGCTTGCCCTTGTCCTTGCCGGTAATGACAACGACCTGGTCACCCTGTCTTATCTTACGCATAGCCATGATTTAACCCTCAGAGCACTTCAGGTGCGAGCGAGATGATCTTCATGAAACGTTCGCTGCGCAGTTCGCGGGTAACCGGCCCGAAGATACGGGTGCCGATCGGCTGCAATTGGTTGTTCAGCAGTACCGCCGCGTTGCCGTCAAAACGGATCAGGGACCCGTCTGGACGGCGCACACCCTTTCGGGTACGCACCACTACCGCGTTGAATACGTCACCCTTCTTGACTTTGCCACGGGGGATGGCGTCCTTGACGCTCACCTTGATGATATCCCCGATTCCGGCATAGCGACGGTGCGAGCCACCCAGTACCTTAATACACTGGACCCGCTTGGCACCGCTGTTGTCAGCGACGTTGAGCATTGTCTGCATCTGGATCATTGGTCTGTCCCAATCTAAATATCAGTAATCCGAAAACCGCCTCAATAAACCGGGCTGCCCTCAAGATGCCTTTTCCACAACCTTGACCAGGCGCCAGGTCTTGCTTTTGGAAAGTGGCCGGCACTGTTCAACCACCACCACGTCGCCGATTCCGCACTCGTTGTTCTCGTCGTGGGCGTGAACCTTGGTCGAGCGTCGCACGAACTTGCCGTATATGGGGTGCTTCACCTGACGCTCGATTTTCACGGTGATGGTCTTGTCCATCTTGTCGCTGACGACATGGCCCTGGAGCGTGCGGTTCGTTGTCTCTTGCTCGCTCATCATGCTTCACCTGCTTTCATTTCGTTCAAAACGGTCTTGACCCGGGCGATCTCTTTACGCACACGGTTGACTTCCGAAGGACGCGCCAGCTGTCCGGTGCTCTGCTGCATGCGCAGGTTGAACTGCTCCTTGCGCAGCTCCAGCAGGGACTCCTCCAGTTCCGAGGGGGACTTTTCCCGAAGTTCACTCGCCTTCATCACAGTACCGTCCGTTTAGCAAAGTTGGTCTTGAACGGCAGCTTCGCCGCGGCCAGCTCAAACGCCTCGCGCGCCAGCCGCTCGGAAACGCCCTCGATTTCGTACAGCATGCGCCCCGGCTGTACCAGGCACACCCAGTACTCGACGTTACCCTTGCCCTTACCCTGACGAACCTCGAGAGGTTTGGAGGTGATCGGCTTGTCCGGGAAAACGCGAATCCAGACCTTACCGCCACGCTTGATGTGACGGGTGATGGTACGGCGACCGGCCTCGATCTGGCGTGAGGTGATCTGACCCCGGCCCACGGCCTGCAAGCCGAACTCGCCGAAGCTCACTTTGCTGCCGCGATTGGCCAGACCACGATTGCGGCCCTTGTGCTGTTTACGGAATTTTGTCCGTTTTGGCAATAACATGGCTTAGCCCCTCTTCCCCGAACCACGCCTGGGTGCCCGGTCCTCATCCTGGGCAGCCGTAGCGCCTTCAAACACTTCGCCCTTGAAGATCCAGACCTTGACACCGATGATGCCATAGGTGGTCTTGGCTTCGGCGAAACCGTAGTCGATATCCGCACGCAGGGTATGCAGTGGAACGCGTCCCTCACGATACCACTCGTTGCGGGCGATCTCGGCGCCGTTGAGGCGGCCGGCGATGTTGATCTTGATCCCCTCGGCTCCCAGTCGCATCGATGTCTGCACCGAGCGCTTCATGGCACGGCGGAACATGACGCGGCGCTCAAGCTGCTGGGTGATGCTCTCGGCAACCAGCTGTGCATCGAGCTCAGGCTTGCGAATCTCCTCGACACTGATGTGTACGGGGATCCCCATGCGCTGGGATACTTCCTGGCGTAGTGCGTCGATATCCTCGCCCTTCTTGCCGATCACCAGGCCGGGACGCGCAGTGTGGATGGTGATGTGGGCATTCTTCGCCGGGCGGTCGATCTGGATGCGACTGACCGAAGCCTGAGAGAGGCGCTTCTTCAGATACTCGCGAACCTCGAGATCAGTATTCAGCAGATCGGCGTAGTCCCTGGAGTCGGCATACCATTTGGATGTCCACTCTTTGACGATGCCCAGCCGAATGCCAGTTGGATGTACTTTCTGACCCATATTGGCCTCTCTTGCCTTACTTGTCTGAAACAGCCACAGTGATGTGGCTGGTCCGTTTCAAAATCCGGGCCGCGCGGCCTTTGGCACGTGCGCGAATCCGCTTCATGGTCGGCCCCTCGTCAACATAGACCGCGGAGACCTTGAGCTCGTCGATGTCCGCGCCATCGTTGTTCTCCGCGTTTGCGATAGCGGAATCGAGTACCTTTTTCATCAGGTCAGCGCCCTTCTTGGTGGAGAAGTTCAGGACGTTCAACGCCTTCTCCACCGGCAGACCACGGATCTGATCGGCGACCAAACGACCCTTCTGGGCCGAGATACGCGCAAAGCGGTGTTTTGCTATAGCCTGCATTTCTCAATCCCCGTTTATCGTTTGGACTTCTTATCCGCCGCGTGACCACGATAGGTTCGGGTCAGGGCGAACTCACCCAGTTTGTGACCAACCATATTCTCGGATACGAGAACCGGTACATGCTGGCGGCCGTTGTAGACGGCGACAGTCAGGCCGACCATCTCCGGCAGTATCATGGAACGACGCGACCAGGTCTTGATCGGACGCTTACTGTTGCTCGCAACCGCCTCATCGACCTTCTTAGCCAGGTGGTGGTCTACGAACGGGCCTTTTTTAATTGAACGTGGCACTTTTACTTACCTCGGTTCCGTTTACTTGCGGTTGCGACGACGCACGATCATCTTATTCGTGCGCTTGTTGGTACGCGTCTTCTTGCCCTTGGTGGGCACACCCCACGGAGAGACGGGGTGACGGCCACCAGAGGTGCGTCCCTCGCCACCACCGTGCGGGTGATCGACCGGATTCATGGCGACACCGCGAACGGTCGGGCGTACGCCGCGCCAGCGCGATGCACCGGCCTTGCCGAGTTTGCGCAGGTTGTGCTCGGAGTTGCCCACCTCGCCCAGCACCGCGCGACACTCGTAGCGGACCTTGCGCATCTCGCCGGAGCGCAGACGCAGAGTGGCATACTCGCCATCACGCGCAACCAGCTGCACCGAGGCGCCGGCGGAGCGCGCCATCTGAGCGCCCTTACCCACCTTCATCTCCACGCAGTGGACCACCGAGCCTACCGGAATGTTGCGTAGTGGCAGGCAGTTACCGGGACGAATCTCGGCCTCTTCACCGGACATGATCCGCGCCCCGGCCTTGATCCCCTTGGGTGCGATGATGTAGCGGCGTTCGCCATCGGCGTATTTGACAAGGGCGATATTGGCGGTGCGGTTGGGATCGTACTCGATCCGCTCAACCTCGCCGGGGATGCCGTCCTTGTCACGCTTGAAGTCGATCACACGATAGCGCTGCTTGTGACCCCCACCCCTGTGACGGGTGGTAATGTGACCGTTGTTGTTACGGCCGCCGGTCTTGCTCTTTTTCTCCAGCAGAGGCGCGTAGGGTTCACCTTTGTGCAGGTCGGCGTCAACCACCTTGACAACAAATCGACGGCCGGCTGAAGTTGGTTTTGTCTTAACAATTGCCATTGTCTTACTTCCGCTCTAGATCGTTCCTGAAACGGCCCGCTCAGGCGCCGCCCCCGAAATCGATATCGTTACCCTCGGCCAGCTTGACGTAGGCCTTGCGAACACCGTTGCGGCGACCCATGACGGCACCGAAACGTTTCTGTTTGCCCTTGATGTTGACCACTCGCACGGCATCGACCTTGACATCGAACATCAACTCGACCGCCTTCTTGATCTCGGGCTTGGTGGCGCTGGGCACCACCTTGAATACAAACTGTCGGCCCGCATCGGCTGCGTTGGTACTCTTTTCAGAGACCACCGGACCGACCAGCACCTGCATCAAACGCTCTTTGTTCATGACAGCCGTCCCTCCAGAGACTTGATGGCGCCAGAGGTCATCAGTACCGTGTCGAAACCGATCAGGCTGACTGGATCGACCTCGTTGACGTCACACACATCCACGTTCAGCAAGTTGCGTGCGGCGAGATAGAGGTTCTCGTCGGGACTTTCAGCCACGATGAGCACCTCCTTGAGACCCAGCTCATTGAGCCTGGAGACCAGCTCCTTGGTCTTCGGCGCCGAGACCGCCAGATCGGAGACTGCCACCAGGCGCTCCTGACGCAGCAGTTCGGAGAGGATCGAGCGCAGGGCACCGCGGTACATCTTGCGGTTGACCTTCTGCTCATGGTTGCGCGGACGGGCCGCGAAGGTGACGCCGCCGGAGCGCCAGATCGGGCTGCTGCTGCTGCCGGATCGCGCGCGGCCCGTACCCTTCTGGCGCCATGGCTTGGCACCGCCGCCACTGACCTCGGCACGGGTTTTCTGGGCCTTGGTACCGGAACGCGCGCCCGCCATGTAAGCGGTGACGACCTGATGAATCAGGGCCTGGTTGTAGTCCGCGGCGAACACGGCATCGGAAACCTGCATGGTCTCCGCGCTGCCGCTACCTGCTTTGACGTTGAGATCCATATCGATTACCCCTTGTTCACCAGCTTGATAGCCGGCGTAACGATGACGTTCCCACCCTTGGCGCCGGGCACCGAGCCCTTGACCAAAAGCAGGTTGCGCTCCGCATCGACGCGAACCACTTCAATGTTCTGGGCCGAGCGCTGAACACTACCCATGTGACCGGCCATCTTCTTCCCCTTGAAGACGCGCCCGGGGGTCTGACACTGACCGATGGAACCGGGTGCGCGATGGGACAGCGAGTTGCCGTGGGTGGCATCCTGCATGCGGAAGTTGTAACGCTTCACGCCGCCCTGGAAACCCTTGCCCTTGGTGATGCCACGCACATCGACGATCTGACCCGCCTCGAAAATATCGATGTTGATCTCGCCGCCGACCTCCAGGCCTTCGCCCTCACCCTCGCCCAGGCGAAACTCCCACAGACCACGGCCCGCCTCGACGCCGGCCCGGGCCAGGTGCCCGCTCTCAGGCTTGTTGACCCGTGACGCCTTGCGGCTTCCGGTGGTGACCTGCACTGCGCTATAGCCGTCGTTTTCGACGGTGCGTAGCTGGGTAACCCGGTTGGGTTCTATCTCAATAACTGTTACTGGGACGGAGGCACCGGCTTCTGTGAAGACCCGGGTCATGCCTACCTTACGTCCGACAATTCCAATCGCCATTGTTCTTAACCTCAGTTCAGCTTGATCTGAACGTCAACACCGGCTGCGAGATCCAGCTTCATCAGCGCATCGACGGTCTTGTCTGTCGGATCGACGATATCCATCAGACGCTTGTGGGTACGGATCTCGTACTGGTCACGGGCGTCTTTGTTGACGTGCGGAGAGATCAGCACGGTGTACCGCTCTTTCTTGGTCGGCATCGGAATCGGTCCACGTACCTGGGCGCCGGTGCGCTTGGCAGTTTCCACGATTTCGCGCGCGGACTGATCGATCAGACGGTGATCGAAAGCCTTCAGTCGAATACGGATTCTCTGGTTGGCCATATTTATTACTCAATGATCTTGGATACAACGCCGGCGCCGACGGTGCGGCCACCTTCGCGGATAGCGAAACGCAGTCCCTCTTCCATGGCGATGGGCGCGATCAGCTTGACGGTCATCTTCACGTTGTCACCCGGCATCACCATCTCTATACCCTCGGGAAGGTCGCAGGCTCCGGTCACGTCGGTGGTACGGAAGTAAAACTGCGGACGGTAACCGTTGAAAAACGGCGTGTGACGACCACCCTCATCCTTGCTCAGCACATACACCTCACACTCAAAATGGGTGTGCGGGGTGATGGTGCCGGGACGCGCCAGCACCTGGCCGCGCTCCACATCGTCACGCTTGGTGCCGCGCAGCAGCACGCCCACGTTGTCGCCCGCCTGCCCCTGATCCAGCAGCTTGCGGAACATCTCAACGCCGGTACAGGTGGTCTTCTGGGTATCGCGGATACCCACAATCTCGATCTCCTCACCCACCTTCACCACGCCGCGCTCCACGCGACCGGTCACCACCGTGCCGCGACCGGAGATCGAGAACACATCCTCGATCGGCATCAGGAACGGCTTGTCGGTGTCACGCTCCGGGGTGGGAATGTAGGCATCCATCGCCTCCACCAGCTTGATGATCGACGGCGCACCGATATCCGAGGTGTCCCCTTCGAGCGCCTTCAGCGCGGAACCTACCACGATCGGGGTGTCGTCTCCGGGGAACTCGTACTGGTCCAGAAGCTCGCGCACTTCCATCTCCACCAGCTCCAGCAGCTCCTCGTCATCGACCATGTCCGCCTTGTTCATGTACACCAGAATGTAGGGCACACCAACCTGACGGGAGAGCAGGATGTGCTCACGGGTCTGGGGCATCGGACCGTCCGCCGCGGAGACCACCAGGACCGCTCCGTCCATCTGCGCCGCGCCGGTGATCATGTTCTTCACATAATCGGCGTGTCCAGGGCAGTCGACGTGCGCGTAGTGGCGGGTGTCGGACTCGTACTCCACGTGCGCGGTGGCGATGGTGATACCGCGCTCACGCTCTTCAGGGGCGTTGTCGATATCGGCGTAGTCCTTGAATTCACCGCCGCGGGCCTCAGCCATCACCTTGGTGATCGCCGCGGTCAGGGTGGTCTTGCCATGGTCAACGTGACCGATGGTGCCCACGTTCACGTGCGGTTTTGTGCGCTCGAATTTTGCTTTAGACACGATTCTATCCCCTTGAGGAACTAATGTTTCTTAATCACGGCGTCGGCCAAGCTTGCCGGCACCTCGCTATAGCGGGAAAACTCCATGCTGTAGGTCGCCCGTCCCTGGGTGGCTGAACGCAGATCGGTCGCGTAACCGAACATTGCGGACAGCGGCACCTCGGCCCTGATCTGCTTGCCTGCAGCGGAATCTTCCATCCCCTGGACGATGCCCCGGCGACTGTTCAGATCGCCCATCACATCGCCCATGTATTCTTCCGGTGTCACCACCTCAACCTTCATGATCGGCTCCAGAAGGACCGGCTTCGCCTTCAGACCGCCCTCTCTCATACACATCGATCCGGCGATCTTGAACGCCATCTCACTGGAGTCCACATCGTGATAGGAACCGTCAAAGAGGGTGACTTTCACATCAACCACGGGGTAGCCAGCCATGATACCACCCTCCAACTGCTCCTGTACACCCTTATCGACCGCAGGTATGTACTCACGCGGCACCGCGCCACCCACCACTTCGTTGACAAAGAGGTACCCGCCCCCCTCCTCCTGCGGCTCGATGCGCAGCCAGACGTGGCCGTACTGGCCGCGCCCGCCGGACTGACGAACAAACTTGCACTCGTGCTCCACCCGGGCGCGGATGGTCTCCCGATAGGCGACCTGGGGGGCGCCGACATTGGCCTCGACCTTGAACTCCCGCTTCATGCGGTCGACGATAATATCCAGGTGCAACTCGCCCATGCCGGCGATAATGGTCTGCCCTGACTCAGCATCGGTGGATACGCGAAACGAGGGATCCTCCTGGGCCAGCTTGGACAGGGCGACACCCATCTTCTCCTGGTCCGCCTGAGTCCGCGGCTCGACCGCGACGGCGATCACCGGCTCCGGAAAATCCATCTTTTCAAGCGTGATCACAGAATCCAGCGCACACAGGGTCTCGCCCGTGGTGACGTCCTTAAGGCCGACGGCGGCGGCGATATCCCCCGCGCGCACCTCCTTGATCTCCTCGCGGGAGTTGGCGTGCATCTGCAGGATGCGCCCGATCCGTTCCTTCTTCCCCTTGATGGGATTGAACACACTGTCGCCCGACTTCAGCACACCTGAGTAGGCCCGAAAGAAGGTGAGGGTGCCGACAAAAGGATCCGTGGCGATCTTGAACGCCAGGGCCGCGAAGGGCGCATCGTCGCTGGGAGGACGGCTGGCGCGGGTCTCCGCCGCGTCGTTCAACACCCCGGAGATCGGCGGCACATCCACGGGCGAAGGCAGATATTCGATGACCGCGTCCAGCATCGCCTGAACGCCTTTGTTCTTGAAGGCGGAGCCGCACAGCATCGGGGTGATCTCGTTGGCAAGGGTACGCTTGCGGATTCCGCGGCGTATCTCCTCGTCGCTCAGTTCACCCGCATCAAGGTAGCGGTCCATCAGCTCCTCGTCCGCCTCGGCTGCGGCCTCGACCAGGCGCTCTCGCCACTCGCTGGCCAGTTCCCGCAGCTCAGAAGGCACCTCCTGCTCGGAGAACTCCATGCCGCGCGAGGCCTCATCCCAGACCACGGCCTTCATCTTGATCAGGTCGATTACGCCGCGAAACTGCTCCTCGGCGCCGATCGCGATCTGCAGCGGAACCGGGGTGGCGCCAAGACGACTCTTGACCTGGGAAACGACACGCAGAAAATCCGCCCCCATGCGATCCATCTTGTTGACGAATGCGATACGGGGCACACCGTACTTGTTGGCCTGGCGCCAGACGGTTTCGGATTGAGGCTCCACGCCACCGACGGCGCAGAAGACGGCGCAGGCGCCGTCGAGGACCCGCAGGGAGCGCTCCACCTCAATGGTGAAATCCACATGCCCCGGGGTATCGATAATGTTGATCCGGTGTTCCGGGAACTGCTTGTCCATGCCGCTCCAGAAACAGGTGGTGGCAGCGGAGGTGATAGTGATTCCTCGCTCCTGCTCCTGCTCCATCCAGTCCATCGTGGCAGCACCATCATGAACCTCACCAATCTTGTGAGACACTCCGGTGTAGTAGAGTACGCGCTCGGTCGTCGTCGTCTTGCCGGCGTCAATGTGCGCCATGATGCCAAGATTGCGATACCGTTCAATGGGCGTGCTACGTGCCACGTATTCGATCCCGATCAACAATGTTAAAGAGCGTACCGAAGCCGCGCGGGCTCCGGGGAAACAGATGAAGCGTTACCAGCGGTAGTGCGAGAAGGCCTTGTTCGCCTCCGCCATGCGGTGGGTATCCTCGCGCTTCTTGACCGCAGAGCCGCGCTGTTCCGCGGCATCGGCCAGCTCACCGGCGAGGCGCTGGGCCATCGACTTCTCGCTGCGCTTGCGCGCGGCATCGATCAGCCAGCGCATGGCCAGGGTGTTGCGACGGGTGGCGCGCACCTCGACCGGAACCTGGTAGGTGGCACCGCCGACCCGGCGGGACTTCACCTCAACCATTGGCCGCACATTGTCGAGCGCCTTCTCCAACAGCTCCATCGGTTCACCGCCTCCGCGCTTGGAGAGGGTGTCCAGCGCCCCGTAGAGGATCTTTTCGGCCACCGCCTTCTTGCCGTCGACCATCACCATGTTCATGAATTTGGTGAGCAGTTCACTTCCGAACTTGGGATCCGGAAGGATCTCTCGCTTTGCTGCAACGCCTCTTCTTGCCATGACTCTTGACTCAGCCTTTTCTCAATGCAACCAATCAGCTCTTGGGCCGCTTGGCGCCATACTTGGAACGACCCTGACGGCGCTTATCGACACCGGAGGTATCGAGGCTGCCACGGACTACGTGATAGCGCACACCGGGCAGATCCTTTACACGACCGCCACGGATCAGCACCACCGAGTGCTCTTGCAGGTTATGCCCCTCACCGCCGATGTAGCTGGTGACCTCATAACCGTTGGTCAGGCGCACACGCGCGACCTTCCGAAGCGCCGAGTTCGGCTTCTTCGGGGTCGTGGTGTATACGCGGGTGCACACGCCACGCTTTTGCGGGCAGGCCTCAAGGGCCGGCACATTGCTCTTTTCAACTTTGCGCTTGCGAGGCTTGCGCACCAACTGATTGATTGTTGCCATTTAACTCCGTCCCCAAGGGTACCAACAGAAACCGCACCCTCTCGCACCAGAAAGAGCTGGCAATCACCCCTCCGGCGCCCAGTGTCGCGCCAGATACCCGATAGCCTGCTCGTAACCTGTTCATCCAGCGGCCTTTTTGCCGCGAGATTCAAAAACGAGTCCCGGCGCCAGCGGCACCGAAAGAGCGCGCATTCTACGTAACCTTTGAATGCATGTCAAGGTATATTACTGTATACAAAACTTCCGGCCGCCATGGCCGTCACCCGGCCGGCCCGCCACCGTGTGGTGGCCCGGTCGGATCGCGGCTTCGAGATCAGCTCTCCGCCGTATTCAATGCCTGCTTGATCGCCTCTTCCACTTCATCGGCAGCCATCTCTACCTTCACCTCACCCTCTTCCGCCGCCAACTCCTTGATCCTGCGGTTACGCCGCTCGTTGTGGTAGGAGAGGCCGGTGCCCGCGGGTATCAGACGCCCGACAATCACGTTCTCCTTGAGCCCGTTCAGGGTATCGGAGGAGCCGCGTACCGCCGCTTCGGTCAACACCCGGGTGGTCTCCTGGAACGAGGCCGCCGAGATGAACGACTCGGTGGCCAGCGATGCCTTGGTGATGCCCAGCAGCAGCGGCTCCCAGAGGGCCGGCTGCTTGTCCTCGGTCACGGCTTCATCATTGGCATCAAGAATGCGCGAGCGCTCCACCTGCTCGCCACGCAGCAGCTTGGTATCACCCGGGGCGGTGACCTCGACCTTGCGCAGCATCTGGCGAATGATCACCTCGATGTGCTTGTCGTTGATCTTCACACCCTGCAGGCGGTACACATCCTGAATCTCCTTGACCAGATAGGCGGCCAGGTCGATCACCCCGCGCAGGCGCAGGATGTCGTGGGGATTGAGCTCACCGTCGGAGATCACCTCGCCGCGCTCCACATGCTCGCCCTCGAAGACGTTGACGTGGCGCCACTTTGGAATCAGCTCCTCGTGCTGCACGCCGTCCGAGTCAGTGATGATCAGGCGCTGCTTGCCCTTGGTGTCCTTGCCAAAGCCGACCGTACCGGTCGCCTCGGCCAGGATCGCCGGATCCTTCGGCTTGCGCGCCTCGAACAGGTCGGCCACGCGGGGCAGACCACCGGTGATGTCACGGGTCTTGGAGGACTCCTGGGGGATACGCGCCAGGGTATCACCCACCTGCACCCTGGCGCCGTCAGCGACATTGACCACCGCGCCGGCCGGCAGGTAATAGTGGGCGGGAATGTCGGTGCCGGCGATGTTCATGTCGTTGCCATCGTCATCGACCAACTTCACCATCGGCCGCATATCCTTGCCGGCCGTGGGCCGCTGCTTGGGATCACTGACCACCAGCGAGGCCAGTCCGGTGACATCATCCACCTGGCTCTGCACCGAAACGCCATCGGCGAACTCGACGAAGCGCAGGGTACCCGCCACTTCGGTGATCACCGGATGGGTATGCGGGTCCCAGCCGGCGACCATCTGTCCGCCCTCGACGGTATCGCCATCGGCGACCTTGATCTGCGCGCCATAGGGTACCTTGTAACGCTCGCGCTCACGACCCACCTCGTCGACCACGGTCAGTTCACCGGAGCGGGAGACCGCGACCAGGTCGCCACTGTGGTGTTCGACGGTCTTAATGTTATGCAGCCGCACGGTACCGCCGTTCTTGACGTCGATACTGTTGACCGCCGCGGCACGCGAGGCGGCACCACCGATGTGGAAGGTGCGCATGGTCAGCTGCGTGCCGGGTTCACCGATCGACTGGGCGGCGATGACGCCCACCGCCTCGCCGAAGTTGACCTGATGCCCCCTGGCCAGATCACGGCCATAGCACTTGGCACAAACGCCGACCCGGGCGTCGCAGGTGATGGGTGAACGCACCATCACCTGATCGATACCATAGTGCTCCAGGCGATCGACCCAGGTCTCGTCGAGCAGCGTGCCCGACTCGCAGACGATCTCGTCACTGCCGGGACGCAACAGGTCGGCGATCGTCACCCGACCCAGGATACGCTCGCGCAGGGGTTCGACCACATCACCACCCTCGATGATCGGCTGCATCAACAGGCCGTTTTCGGTGCCGCAATCAGGCTCCAGCACGACCATGTCCTGCGCCACATCCACCAACCGGCGGGTCAGGTAACCGGAGTTGGCTGTCTTGAGGGCGGTGTCGGCCAGGCCCTTGCGTGCACCGTGGGTGGAGATGAAGTACTGCAGTACGTCAAGACCCTCGCGGAAGTTGGCGGTAATCGGCGTCTCGATGATCGAGCCGTCCGGTTTGGCCATCAGGCCGCGCATTCCGGCGAGCTGTCGAATCTGGGCAGCGGAGCCACGCGCACCGGAATCGGCCATCATGAAGATGGAGTTGAAAGAGTCCTGCTGCTCCTGTTTGCCCTCGCTGTTGGTAACGCTCTCCTTGCCGAGACCCGCCATCATCGCCTTGGCGACCTGGTCGTTGGTGTGGGACCAGATGTCCACAACCTTGTTGTAACGTTCGCCGTTGGTGACCAGGCCCGAGGCGTACTGCTTCTCGATCTCGCGCACCTCGCGCTCGGCCATGGAAAGAATGTTCCCCTTCTCGCGCGGGATCACCATATCGTTCATGCCGATGGAGACACCCGCCTTGGTGGCGAGACGAAAGCCCATGTACATCACCTGGTCCGCGAAGATCACGGTGGCCTTGAGGCCGACCCGGCGGTAACAGGCGTTGACCATGTTGGAGATGGCGCGCTTGTCCATCGGCCGGTTGATCAGCTCAAAAGGCAGCCCCTTGGGCAGAATCTCCGAGAGCAGCGCGCGACCGACAGTGGTATCCACCACCTTGCGCTCCTCGGTGATGTTGCCGTCATCATCGATCTCGCTGTCCATGAGCCGCACCTTGACGCGGGCCTGCAACGCCACCTGACGCGCCTCGTAGGCGCGGCTCACCTCGGCCACGTTGGCGAACGCCATCCCCTCGCCCTGGGCGTTGATCCGGTCGCGGGTCATCCAGTAGAGCCCGAGCACCACGTCCTGGGAGGGGACGATGATCGGCTCGCCGTTGGCTGGCGACAGGATGTTGTTGGTGGACATCATCAGGCTGCGCGCCTCAAGCTGCGCCTCGATCGACAGCGGCACGTGTACCGCCATCTGGTCGCCGTCAAAGTCTGCGTTGAATGCGGTGCAAACCAGCGGATGGAGCTGGATCGCCTTGCCCTCGATAAGTACCGGCTCAAAGGCCTGGATACCGAGACGGTGCAGGGTCGGCGCGCGGTTGAGCATCACCGGATGCTCGCGGATCACCTCTTCGAGGATGTCCCACACCTCACCGGTTCCGCGTTCGACCAGCTTCTTGGCGGCCTTGATGGTGGTGGCCAGACCGCGCAGTTGCAGTTTGGAAAAGATGAACGGCTTGAACAGCTCCAGGGCCATCTTCTTCGGCAGGCCGCACTGGTGCAGTTTGAGGGTCGGACCCACCACAATAACCGAACGCCCGGAGTAGTCGACGCGCTTGCCCAGCAGATTCTGGCGGAAACGCCCCTGCTTGCCCTTGATCATATCGGCCAGGGACTTCAGGGGACGCTTGTTGGTGCCGGTGATGGCACGCCCGCGCCGTCCGTTGTCCAACAGCGCGTCCACCGACTCCTGAAGCATGCGCTTTTCGTTACGCACGATGATGTCGGGCGCGTTGAGATCGAGCAGCCGCTTGAGACGGTTGTTGCGGTTAATCACGCGCCGGTAAAGATCGTTGAGATCGGAGGTGGCGAATCGCCCGCCATCCAACGGCACCAGGGGCCGCAGCTCCGGCGGCAGCACCGGCAGCACCGTGAGGATCATCCATTCGGGACGATTGCCGGATTCGTTCAACGACTCCACCAGCTTGAGCCGCTTGCTCAGCTTCTTCAGCTTGGTCTCGGAGTTGGTGGAGCCGATCTCCTCGCGCAAACGCTCCGTCTCGCGGGTCAGGTTCATGGTGCGCAGCAGTTCATAGACCGCCTCGGCGCCCATGCGCGCATCGAACTCGTCGCCGTTCTCCTCGATCGCCTCCAGATACTGCTCATCGGTCAGCAGCTGACCGCGCTCCAGCGGGGTAAGTCCGGCATCGACCACCACGAAGGACTCGAAGTAGAGCACCCGTTCGATATCGCGCAGCGTCATGTCCAAGAGCAGGCCGATGCGCGAGGGCAGCGACTTGAGGAACCAGATATGCGCCACCGGGCTGGCCAGCTCAATATGCCCCATACGCTCGCGGCGCACCTTGGCCAGGGTCACCTCGACTCCGCATTTCTCACACACCACGCCGCGATGTTTGAGCCGCTTATATTTTCCGCACAGACACTCGTAGTCGCTGACCGGACCGAAGATCTTGGCGCAGAACAATCCGTCGCGCTCCGGCTTGAAGGTGCGGTAGTTGATGGTCTCGGGCTTCTTGACCTCGCCGTAAGACCAGGAACGGATCATGTCGGGTGAGGCCAGACCGATGCGGATGGAGTCGAAATCCTCGGTCTGTCCTTGCTGCTTCAGAATCTTAAGTAGATCTTTCAAGATCGTATCTCCTGCTTTTCAGGGTCCAGATTTAATCGTGGTTCGGATACCGGATAGTCACCGGACCCCTATTCCCGATCCAACTCAATATCGATGCCGAGCGAACGGATCTCTTTGACCAGCACATTGAAGGACTCGGGCATACCGGCCTCCATGCGGTGGTCACCGTCAACGATGTTCTTGTACATGCGGGTGCGCCCGGTCACATCGTCCGATTTCACCGTGAGCATCTCCTGCAGGGTGTAGGCGGCGCCGTACGCCTCAAGGGCCCACACCTCCATCTCACCGAAGCGCTGGCCACCAAACTGCGCCTTTCCGCCCAGCGGCTGCTGGGTCACCAGGCTGTACGGTCCGGTGGAGCGGGCATGCATCTTGTCATCGACCAGGTGGTTGAGCTTGAGCATGTACATGTAGCCGACGGTCACGGGGCGGTCGAACGCCTCGCCGGTGCGCCCGTCGTAGAGCGTGGTCTGGCCGCTCTCCGGCAGATCCGCCAGACGCAGCATCGCCTTGATCTCATCCTCGGATGCGCCATCGAACACCGGTGTCGCGGTGGGCACACCTTTCTCCAGATTGGCGCACAGCTCAACGACCTCCTCATCGTTCAGACTGTCGAGATCCTCCCGCTTGCCGCTGGTGTTGTACACCTTGTCCAGGAATTTCCGCAGTTCCGCGGCCTTGGTCTTGGCCTCAAGCATGCGTCCGATCTTTTCACCGATACCGCGCGCCGCCCATCCCAGATGCGTCTCAAGAACCTGCCCGACGTTCATGCGCGAGGGTACACCCAGGGGATTGAGCACGATATCCACCGGCTCACCCTGCTCGTCGAACGGCATGTCCTCCACCGGGACGATGGTCGAGATGACACCCTTGTTTCCGTGACGTCCGGCCATCTTGTCGCCCGGCTGGATGCGCCGTTTTACCGCGACGTAGACCTTCACCATCTTCAACACGCCCGGCGCCAGATCGTCGCCGGTGGTCAGCTTGCGCTTCTTCTCTTCGAATTTATCGTGGAAGGTCTCGCGCTGCTGCACAATCTGGGTGGCGATCGCCTCCAGCTGGGCCGCGGCCTCCTCGTTGCGCAGGCGGATCTCCAGCCACCTGTCGCGCTCCAGTTCGGCCAGATAACCCTTGGTGATCTTGGCCCCGGCCTTCAGCTGGTTGGGGCCGCCATCGGCCAGCTTGCCCAGCAGCATCTTCTCGACACGGGCAAAAGTATCGTCCTCCATGATGCGCAGCTGATCATCAAGATCCTTCTTCACGCGCTCCATCTCGGCATTTTCGATCTGTAACGCCCGGGCATCCTTTTCGACCCCGTCGCGGGTGAATACCTGCACATCGATAACGGTCCCCGACATGCCGGAGGAGACGCGCAGAGAGGTATCCTTCACGTCCGCCGCCTTCTCGCCGAAGATGGCGCGCAGCAGCTTCTCCTCGGGGGTCAACTGGGTCTCCCCCTTGGGGGTGACCTTACCCACCAGGATGTCGCCCTCCTTCACCTCCGCGCCGATATAGACGATACCCGACTCGTCGAGCTTGGCCAGGGCCGCTTCGCCGACATTGGGGATATCGCCGGTGATCTCTTCTGGCCCGAGCTTGGTATCTCGCGCCATGCAGGTCATCTCTTCGATGTGGATGGTGGTAAAGCGATCTTCCTTCACCACCCGCTCGGAGACCAGGATCGAGTCCTCGAAGTTGTATCCGTTCCAGGGCATGAAGGCGATCCGCATGTTCTGCCCAAGCGCCAGCTCGCCCATGTCGGTCGAGGGACCGTCGGCCATCACATCACCACGTGACACCCGGTCGCCGGGCATCACCAGCGGCCGCTGATTGATGCAGGTGTTCTGATTCGAGCGAGTGTATTTAATCAGGTTGTAGATATCCACGCCGGACTCACCGGCCTCGGTCTCGTCATCGTTGACCCGCACCACGATGCGCGCTGCGTCGACCGACTCGATCTCGCCGCCACGGCGCGCCACCACGGTGACACCCGAATCGGTGGCCACCGCCCGCTCCATGCCGGTACCGACCAGCGGCTTGTCTGCGCGCAGCGTCGGTACCGCCTGGCGCTGCATGTTGGAGCCCATCAGCGCGCGGTTGGCGTCGTCGTGCTCAAGGAACGGAATAATCGACGCCGCCACGGAGACGATCTGCTTGGGCGAGACGTCCATGTACTGCACCTTGTCCGGTGTGGAGAGGGTGAATTCGTTCAGATGCCGCGATGAAATCAGCGCATCGGTCAGGCGGCCTTCGCCATCCAGCGTGGTATTCGCCTGGGCGATCACGAAGCGCCCCTCCTCGATGGCGGAGAGGTAATGAATCTCATCGGTCACCTTGGCGTCTCGCACCACCCGGTAGGGAGTTTCGAGAAATCCGTACTCGTTGGTACGCGCATACACCGACAGGGAGTTGATCAGACCGATGTTCGGTCCCTCCGGGGTCTCGATCGGGCATACCCGGCCATAATGGGTGGGGTGCACGTCGCGCACCTCGAAACCAGCCCGCTCGCGGGCCAGGCCGCCTGGGCCGAGGGCCGAGACACGGCGCTTGTGGGTCACCTCGGAGAGGGGGTTGTTCTGGTCCATGAACTGGGAGAGCTGAGATGAGCCGAAAAACTCCTTGATCGCGGCCGACACCGGCTTGGCATTGATCATCTCCTGGGGCATCAGACCCTCGGACTCGGCCAGGGTCAGGCGTTCCTTGACGGCACGCTCGACACGGACCAGTCCCACGCGGAACTGATTCTCCGCCATCTCACCGACACAGCGGATACGCCGGTTTCCGAGGTGGTCGATATCGTCCACCACGCCGATGCCGTTGCGAATATTGATCAACTCCTTGAGCACGTCGATGATGTCATCATTGGAGAGGGTGCCCTCGCCGGTGACCTCCTCACGCCCCAGGCGCTTGTTGAATTTCATCCGTCCGACTGCGGAGAGGTCATAGCGGTCGTCGGTAAAAAACAGCCCGTTGAACAGGTTCTGCGCGGCCTCCTTGGTGGGTGGCTCACCTGGACGCATCATGCGGTAAATCTCGACCTGCGCCTCCAGCTGGGACTTGGCCGGATCGATGCGCAGGGTGTGCGCGACATAAGGGCCGTGATCCAGATCGTTGGTAAACAGGGTATCAATCTTCTTGATTCCCTTGTCGATGATCATCTCCAGCAACTCTTCGGTAATCTCATCGTTGGCACTGGCGATCAGCTCACCGGTCTCGGTATCGACAAGGTTGGTCGCGAGCAACTTGCCATGGAGGTAGTCATAGGGCACCTCCAGGGACTTCACGCCCGCTTTCTCCAACTCCCGGATATGGCGCTGGGTGATACGCCGTCCGGTCTCCACCAGCACCTCACTCTTGACCTTGATGTCGAACGTGGCGGTGTCTCCGCGCAGCCGCTCGGGCACCAACGCCAGCTTGGCGCCCTTCTTGGTCAGAGAGAAGCTGTCGGTCTCGAAAAACATCTCAAGAATCTGCTCTGCGTCGTATCCGAGGGCACGCAAAAGAATCGTCGCCGGAAGTTTGCGGCGGCGGTCGATGCGCACGAACACGCAATCCTTGGGATCGAACTCGAAATCCAGCCAGGAGCCACGATAGGGAATCACCCGGGCCGAGAACAGCAGCTTTCCGGAGCTGTGGGTCTTGCCTTTGTCATGATCGAAGAAAACACCCGGCGAGCGGTGGAGCTGGGACACGATGACCCGCTCGGTACCATTGATCACGAAGGTGCCGTTTTCGGTCATCAGCGGCAACTCGCCCATGTAGACTTCCTGCTCCCGGATATCCTTGACCGCCTTGGTGCCGGAGGGGGCGTCCTTGTCATAGATCACCAGACGCACCAGCACCCGCAGGGGCGCGGCGTATGTGGCGCCGCGCAACTGGCACTCGCGCACATCGAAGGTCGGTTCACCCAGCCGATAGCTCACATATTCGAGCACGGCGTTGCCGGAGTAGCTTTCGATGGGAAATACCGACTTGAACGCGGCGTTGAGGCCCACATCCGCTCGGTCTTCGGCAGCCACCCCCGACTGGAGAAAACTGCGGTAGGAGTCAATTTGAGTCGCCAGCAAAAAAGGCACCTCAAGGATACTCGGACGTTTTCCGAAATCCTTGCGGATACGCTTTTTCTCGGTGAAAGAATAGGCCATCTTGCCGTCCCTCGATTTCTAAGGCGTTACATTAAGACCCCACGGGGATCTTCCAACATTGTGCGTAGGCCCGGCCGTTCCCTGCCGGATCACATCCCTGTTGCTATATTCCTGCCCGACATCCGCATCAGGCATATGCATTTCGTAAAAACACATCCGCTGTGCATGCTCCCTGCCGGCCACGGCCGGACTTTGCTGACCGCCTGCCGCGGCCTGACGGAGCCTTGGACTCTCCGCCCTCACAAGCGGCAAAAGGCCGGCGGCGAAAATCGCCGCCAGCCCCAGCCACTAGGGATTGCCTACGTTCAGAGCCAAGCTTGATTACTTGACTTCGACAGTAGCGCCAGCTTCTTCCAGCTGCTTCTTGACATCCTCGGCTTCTTCCTTGGACACGCCTTCCTTCAGGGTGGTAGGCGCACCTTCCACGGCCTCCTTGGCCTCCTTCAGACCCAGACCGGTCACACCGCGCACGGCCTTGATCACGGCCACCTTGTTGGCGCCGAAAGAGGTCATGACCACGTCAAACTCGGTCTGCTCCTCGGCGGCGGCACCACCATCACCGCCGGCGGCGGGAGCGGCGGCTACCGCGGCAGCGGCGGTCACGCCGAATTTTTCTTCCATAGCCTCGATCAGCTCAACGACCTCCATTACGGTCATGTTGGCGATGGATTCAAGAATGTCGTCTTTGGAAACGGCCATTTTAAAACTCCTAATAAACGGTTAACACATTACGTGTGTAAAAATTGATAGCGATTAAGCCGCTTCTTTCGCGTCGCGAATCGCCGCGACGGTACGAACCAGCTTGCCGGGCACCTCGTTGACGGTGCGAGCAAGTTTCTCCACCGGAGCTTTCATGACAGCCATCAGCATGCTGATCGCCTGGTCGTATGTCGGCATCTTGGCCAGCGTTTCGAGCTCGGAAGCATCGAGCATCCTGCCGCCGATCGACACCAGTTTGACAACCAGTTTGTCATTAGTCTTGGCAAAGTCCTTGATCACACGCGCAGCACAACCGGGATCCTCTTGCGAAAAGGCGAGTACGAGCGGACCCGTCAACCCATCCTTCATGCACTCGAAATCGGTCCCCTCCACTGCACGGCGAGCCAATGTATTTTTGACCACGCGCAGATAGACCCCGGACTCACGCGCCTTGACGCGCAACTGGGTCATCTGTTCGACGGACAGACCATTGTACTCGGCGGCCACAGCGGAATAGGCGCTGCTTGCAACCTCAGATACTTCGGCGACGACAGTTTTTTTCTGCTCAAGATTGAGTGGCACGCGTCACCTCCTGACAATAAGGAGCGATATCCCGCTCCCAGTTCACATCTGGCAACCCAGCGGATGGGTCACCGCTCTTTCAACGTGCACCGTTTTCAGAAAACTGATTACGGAGCGCCGTCTGCGTGGGCGTGATTAAGCACAACAGACCCTGTGCACCCACGGTCTTTGACAGCAGCCGGTCCAAACAGGCACCGGGAGCTCCAAAGCCTTTGTTACCGACCGCTCCTGCAAGCGGCCGGCGAATCTCACTTGACGTCCAGTGTGGACTGGTCGACCGCAAGCCCAGGACCCATGGTCGAGGAGACGGTAACCTTCTTCATATAGACACCCTTTGCGGCACTCGGCTTGGCCTTCTTCAGGTCATTCAGCAGTGCCTCAAGGTTCTGTTTCAGGGCAGCGGGATCGAAATCCACCTTGCCGATAGGGCAGTGAATGATACCGGCCTTGTCGGTCCGGTAGCGCACCTGGCCTGCCTTCGCATTCTTAACCGCCTCGCTCACGTTCGGGGTCACTGTGCCCACCTTGGGATTGGGCATCAGGCCGCGCGGACCCAGGATCTGACCCAGCTGGCCGACCACCCGCATCGCATCGGGGGTGGCAATGACTACATCGAAGTCCATCTTGCCCGCCTTGATGTCGGCCGCGAGATCATCGAAACCGACGATATCGGCACCCGCCTCGGTCGCCGCCTCGGCGTTGGCGCCCTGAGCGAACACGGCCACCCGCACGGTCTTGCCGGTACCATTGGGCAGCACGGTGGAGCCACGCACCACCTGATCGGACTTACGCGGGTCGACGCCCAGATTGACGGCCACGTCCACGGACTCCGCAAATTTGACGCTGGAGATATCCTTCAGCAGTGCAAAGGCATCTTCCACTGCATACTGCCTGCCTGCCTCGACCTTCTCCCTAATCGCGCGCGCGCGCTTGCTCAACTTAGCCATGACTTACAACCCCTCCACATCAAGACCCATGGAACGCGCGGTACCGGCGATGGTGTTCACCGCCGCCTCCATATCCGACGCGGTCAGATCGGGCTCTTTGGTCTTGGCGATCTCTTCCAGCTGTTCGCGGGTTACCTTGCCGACCTTCACCTTGTTGGGTGTGCCGGAACCCTTGGGAACACCGGCTGCCTTGCGCAGCAGCACCGACGCCGGAGGCGTCTTGGTGATAAAGGTAAAACTGCGATCACTGTAGACGGTGATCACCACGGGAGTCGGCAAACCCTGCTCAATACCCTGGGTCTTGGCGTTGAACGCCTTGCAGAACTCCATGATGTTGACGCCGCGCTGACCCAGCGCGGGTCCCACCGGCGGACTCGGATTGGCCTGACCGGCAGGCACCTGAAGCTTGATATAAGCCTCGATTTTCTTAGCCATGGCTATCTACTCCTGATCGGGTTCAAACGCCTCTCGGCTCCCCGACGGTTCAGCGGCTACACATCCATGTGGCCTGGTTCCTGCCCCGCCATCCATGGCGGCGCGTTCGATTCGCTGCGTTCGTCCACTGGACGAACGGTCGATCTCACCCTGATCGGGTTCAAACGCCTCTCGGCTCCCCGACGGTTCAGCGGCTACACATCCATGTGGCCTGGTTCCTGCCCCGCCATCCATGGCGGCGCGTTCGATTCGTCAACCCAAAGCTTCCGGGGAAATTTCGCCTACCCGAAAAACCCAAACACGAAAAGGCCTCCGGCAAGAGCACCGGAAACCTCTGGACCAACCCGCGTTCAACCCTTCTCTACTTGGCCGAACTCAAGATCGACCGGGGTCGAACGCCCAAAGATCAGTACCGAGACCTTGAGACGGCTCTTGTCGTAGTCGACATCCTCGACCACACCGTTAAAATCGTTGAACGGCCCATCGATGACCCGGACCACCTCGCCCGGCTCGAACAGGACCTTGGGACGCGGCTTCTCGACACCCTCCTGCACGCGCTGCAGGATCGCGTCGGCCTCCCGATCACTGATCGGCGCCGGTTTGTCGCCGGTGCCCCCAATGAAGCCCATCACCTTGGGCACATCCTTGACCAGGTGCCAGGTCTCATCCGTCATCTCCATCTGCACCAGGACATAACCGGGGAAAAACTTGCGCTCGCTCTTGCGCTGCTGACCGCCGCGCATCTCAACCACCTCTTCGGTGGGAACCAGGATCTCACCGAAGAGATCTTCCTTTCCGTAGCGCTTAACACGCTCCAGCAACGAACGCTTGACCTGCGCCTCGAAGCCGGAAAAGGCGTGCACCACGTACCAACGCATAGCCATTCACCTACCCCCTAGCCGGTTACTGCGCGCACGATGGCCATCAAGACCATATCGAAGAGCCAGAGGACCAGCCCCATCAGCAGTACCATGGCGAACACGATCAGCGTGGTCTGGATCGTCTCCTGACGACTCGGCCACACCACCTTGCGCACCTCGGTGCGCGCTGCTGTCGCGAACTCCCAGACCGCGCGCCCCGGAACCGACTGCAGCGCGACCGCCACCGCAGCGCCAGCAATGGCCAGCAATCCGAGGACCCGCAGCAGAAGGGACTGCTCTTCCATGTAGTAGAACACACCGATGCCACCCACCAGCAGCAGCACCGCCAGCAGTAACTTCAATGTATCGACCGTGGAACTCTCCACTTCAGCGTTTGCGTTCATTCCTGCCACACGTCAACCGATGACGGTAAATAATGGCAGGCCAGGAGGGACTCGAACCCCCAACCTGCGGTTTTGGAGACCGCTGCTCTACCAATTGAGCTACTGGCCTAAACAGTTTGCGTGACCCTGGACGGATCAGCCGACAACGGGTCAGCCCCCGGCGGGCTGACCCGTAGCCGTAAATCGGCAAGCCTGATGCTTACTCGATGATCTTGGATACAACGCCGGCGCCGACGGTGCGGCCACCTTCGCGGATAGCGAAACGCAGTCCCTCTTCCATGGCGATGGGCGCGATCAGCTTGACGGTCATCTTCACGTTGTCACCCGGCATCACCATCTCTATACCCTCGGGAAGGTCGCAGGCTCCGGTCACGTCGGTGGTACGGAAGTAAAACTGCGGACGGTAACCGTTGAAAAACGGCGTGTGACGACCACCCTCATCCTTGCTCAGCACATACACCTCACACTCAAAATGGGTGTGCGGGGTGATGGTGCCGGGACGCGCCAGCACCTGGCCGCGCTCCACATCGTCACGCTTGGTGCCGCGCAGCAGCACGCCCACGTTGTCGCCCGCCTGCCCCTGATCCAGCAGCTTGCGGAACATCTCAACGCCGGTACAGGTGGTCTTCTGGGTATCGCGGATACCCACAATCTCGATCTCCTCACCCACCTTCACCACGCCGCGCTCCACGCGACCGGTCACCACCGTGCCGCGACCGGAGATCGAGAACACATCCTCGATCGGCATCAGGAACGGCTTGTCGGTGTCACGCTCCGGGGTGGGAATGTAGGCATCCATCGCCTCCACCAGCTTGATGATCGACGGCGCACCGATATCCGAGGTGTCCCCTTCGAGCGCCTTCAGCGCGGAACCTACCACGATCGGGGTGTCGTCTCCGGGGAACTCGTACTGGTCCAGAAGCTCGCGCACTTCCATCTCCACCAGCTCCAGCAGCTCCTCGTCATCGACCATGTCCGCCTTGTTCATGTACACCAGAATGTAGGGCACACCAACCTGACGGGAGAGCAGGATGTGCTCACGGGTCTGGGGCATCGGACCGTCCGCCGCGGAGACCACCAGGACCGCTCCGTCCATCTGCGCCGCGCCGGTGATCATGTTCTTCACATAATCGGCGTGTCCAGGGCAGTCGACGTGCGCGTAGTGGCGGGTGTCGGACTCGTACTCCACGTGCGCGGTGGCGATGGTGATACCGCGCTCACGCTCTTCAGGGGCGTTGTCGATATCGGCGTAGTCCTTGAATTCACCGCCGCGGGCCTCAGCCATCACCTTGGTGATCGCCGCGGTCAGGGTGGTCTTGCCATGGTCAACGTGACCGATGGTGCCCACGTTCACATGCGGTTTTGTGCGTTCGAATTTTGCTTTAGACATCGAAATCTCTCCGACAGACCTTTAATATGAATCAAGACAGACAAATTCGCGCGCTTGCCGCACGCCGGGCTAACACCTGGAGCCCATGAGCAGATTTGAACTGCTGACCTCACCCTTACCAAGGGTGTGCTCTACCAACTGAGCTACATGGGCAAACTGTTTACAATCCGGGCCACAGGCCCAAATAATGGAGCGGGTGATGGGAATCGAACCCACGTAGTCAGCTTGGAAGGCTGAAGTTCTACCATTGAACTACACCCGCATGCCAAGCGATCGCGTCGCTTACCATTAACCGCATCCGCCACAGCCCGGGGCCGGCCCGCCTGTGGCTCACCGCGCAATGGCGATGCTCGTCGAACCTCTTATCGGTTCGAATCCTCCCCCGGTCCACACCGGTTGAGTTATACGGCGCTCGCGAATCCACGCGGCTGCCAGCCTGTTCTGGTGGAGGGGGGGAGGATTACTCCGCGCCTACGGCGCTCCGCCCTCCGGGCCACCGCGCTTCGCTCGGTGTTCGGCATCGCTGCGCGATGCTCGTCGAACCTCTTATCGGTTCAAATCCTCCCCCGGTTCACACCGGTTGAGTTATACGGCGCTCGCGAATCCACGCAGCTGCCAGCCTGTTCTGGTGGAGGGGGGAGGATTCGAACCTCCGAAGGCGGAGCCGTCAGATTTACAGTCTGATCCCTTTGGCCACTCGGGAACCCCTCCATAAAGAGCGCGCTATTCTGCTGGAGCCGGACCAGCCTGTCAACACCTTTCGCGCCATTCTCCGGGCTAATTTGGCAATTCGCGAGGATTTCCCCAGAGCGCTCGACCAATACGGCACAACCGCCCGCACGCGGGGGAAATCAAGACAAAATTGCCTGCCGACGCTCCCAAACGCAATCAGCGCGAGCCATGCAACTGGTTCATCACCTGCTGCACCTCGCCGGTGACGATCCGCGCCATCAGCGCTTCGACACGCTCGATCCCGCCGTGGATCGCTTCGACCTCCTCCCTGGAGGGCCGCCCGAGGACATAATCGACCACCTCCCTGGCATTTCCCGGATGATCGATGCCGATGCGCAGGCGCCAGAAGTCCCTTCCCCCCAGAGCGCTGATGATATCGCGCAGGCCGTTGTGCCCGGCATGCCCCCCGCCCTGTTTCAGCTTCACCACACCCGGCGCCAGATCCAGTTCGTCGTGCACCACCAGCAACGCCTCCTGGGGGATCTTGAAATACTTCGCCAGGCTCGACACCGACTGCCCGCTGCGGTTCATGTAGGTGGAGGGCTTGAGCAGCCACAACTCCTGTCCGGCGACGCGCAGCCTACAGGTATCGCCATGGAAACGCCCCTCCGCCTTGAATACTCCGCCATGTCGCTGCGCGACCCGCTCAACAAGCCAGAAACCGGCGTTGTGCCGGGTCTCCGCATAGGCTGCGCCCGGATTGCCCAGCCCAACGATCAGACGAATCGGCTGTTGATCCTTCCCACTCATGGCAAATCGACCTTTTCTCCATGAAACCGGGCATTCTCCCAAAAAAAAGCCGGAGGGGCGGTACCCATTCCGCCACCCCGGCCCGCTCTCGGGATGGGACTATTCCGCAGCGTCTTCCGCCTCGCCCGCTTCCTCGCCATCCTCATCAGCGTCACCACCACCGGCGCCGTGAACGGAGACCACCGGTTCGTCGTTGGCATCCTCGGCAGCCAGGGCCGGGAGCTCCACCCCCTTGGGCAGTTTGATGCCGGACATCAGGATGATGTCACCCATCTCCATGGCGCCCACATCAACTTCAACGAACTCGGGCAGATCAGCAGGCAGACAGCTCACTTCGATGTCGGTCAGGTGATGGGAGACCACGCCACCCATCTTGACGCCGGGAGCGTTCTCTTCATTGGCAAAATGCAGAGGCACATTGAGCCGGATCTTCTCCTTGGCGCTGACACGCTGAAAATCGACATGCATGATAAACGGCTTGGCCGGATGGCGCTGCAGATCCTTGAGGATCACCTGCTCACCCTTGCCGTCGACCTTCAGATTCAAAACATGGGAATAAAAAGACTCGTGCTCCAGGTGCAGCAGCATCTCGCTGTGCGTCAACGAGATCATCGCAGGCTCCTTATGAGCCCCATAGACGATACCCGGCACCTGGCCGGTGCGGCGTAGGCGGCGGCTCGCACCTTTCCCCATATCGCCGCGCGAACGCGCTTCAATTTCAAACAGCTCTTTCATGATTTTCTCCAAATCACTGGGTTTAAAAAGCCGCCAACACCCCGCGACCTGGGTATTGGCGGCGTACAGAACTTTTTCCGCCCGGACGCCTCAGTCCATAAACAGCGAACTGACCGATTCGCCGGTGGCGATGCGGCGCATGGTCTCAGCCACCAGTTCGGCGATACTGATCTGGCGGATCTTCTCGCAGGCCCGGGCATCCGGTTGCAGCGAGATGGTATTGGAGACGACCAGCTCGTCCAGCTCGGACTGGTTGATGTTGCTCACCGCCGGCCCCGACAGGACCGGATGGGTGCAATACGCCACCACCCGCTTGGCGCCGTGCTCCTTGAGCGCCGCCGCCGCCTTGCACAGGGTGCCGGCGGTATCGACCATGTCATCGATCAGGACGCAACTCTTGCCCCTGACATCTCCGATAATATTCATCACCTGGGCCACATTGGCCTGGGGCCGGCGCTTGTCGATGATCGCCAGCTCGGCGTCATCCAGGTGCTTGGCCAGTGCCCGCGCCCGCACCACGCCTCCGACATCGGGGGAGACCACGATCAGGTCGCTGTACTTCTGCCGCCAGACATCCGCCAGGAGGGTCGGCAGGGCGTAGATATTATCTACCGGGATATCGAAAAATCCCGCGATTTGATCGGCGTGCAGATCGACCGTTACCAACTGGTCCGCACCGGCCGCCGCCAGTTGCTTGGCCACCAGCCGCGCGGTGATCGGTGCCCGGCTGGAGCGGGGCCGCCGATCCTGGCGTGCATAACCGAAGTAGGGGATGACCGCCACGATCCGCTTCGCCGACGAAAGCCGCAGGGCGTCGATCAGCACCAGCAGTTCCATCAGGTGGTCGTTGGTCGGCTGGGAGGTGGATTGCACGACATACACGTCGCGCCCACGTACACTCTCCTGGACCTCGGCCATCACCTCGCCATCGCTGAACTGCCCGACCACCGCCTTACCCAGGCGAATACTCAGCCGCCCGGTGATCTCCGCCACCAGCTCCGGATTGGCATTACCCGCGAATACCATCATGCCGCTCGTTGGCACAGTAAACCCCTCTGTTTTCTGTGACCCGATTGCCACGCTGCGTTCACCCGTCACCGCCGCCTACCCATAAGGCTTCCCGGCATACGCCCGGTTGTATGGCTGGGGCGGCAGGGTTACTCGTCGGCTGCGCCGACTCGCCCCTCCGGGGCCAGTGTCGCTACGCGACACTGTTCGCCACCGCCTACGCGGTGGCGTCGAACCTACGGTTCTCATCCTGCCGCACGCTCCGCCCATCGCCTACCCATAAGGCTTCCCGGCATACGCCCGGTTGTATGGCTGGGGCGGCAGGATTCGAACCTACGAATGCTGGGATCAAAACCCAGTGCCTTACCGCTTGGCGACGCCCCATTTGATCATTCGGCCTGCAGCGCGGTCAGCAGCGGTGAGCGATTGAGCCCCCGCGCCACGAAGGACCGGTACGCCTCCGGCACCAGCGCATGCACCCGCCTGGCATCCGCCTCGCGCTCGAAGCACGCGAAGACGCAGCCCCCGGTTCCGGTCAGCCGTGGCCGGGCATGCCCGGCCAGCCACGCCATGGCCCGCTCGACCTCTGGATAACGGCGGGAAACCACCGCAACACAGTCATTTACCTCGCTGCCAGCGAGAAAGTCGCGTATTTTGATGCGGGGAGAGTCCCGTGTCAAATCGGGGTCACGAAAAATCTCCGCGGTCGCCACCTGGCACGGCGGCACCAGCACCAGATACCACGACTGGGGCGGCTCGACCGGGGTAAGGAGCTCCCCCACCCCTTCGGCCCAGGCGGCGAATCCATGCACGAACACCGGCACATCGGCCCCCAGTGCAAGCCCCAGCTCGGCCAGCCGTGGCCGCCCGAACCTCAGGCCCCATATCCGGTCCAGCACCAGCAGTGCGGTGGCGGCATCGGAGCTGCCACCACCGAGACCGCCCCCCATGGGCAGGCACTTGCGCAGATGGATATCAACTCCCGGCAGCCCGGACCTCTCCCCTCCCGCCGCCTCCCGCAACAGCCGGGCGGCGCGCACCACCAGATCATCCTCCTCCGCCACCCCGGGCAGTTCGCCCCGACGTCGGATCCGGCCATCTCCACGCAGCTCGAAGCCGAGCCAGTCCCCGTGATCGAGAAACTGAAATACCGTCTGCAGCAGGTGGTAGCCATCCCCGCGCCGCCCGACAATCCGCAGCATCAGGTTGAGTTTGGCCGGCGCGGGCCACCAGGGCCCCTCAAACCTCGTCTCCTCCATGGCTCAGGGTTCGAGTCGTTGCCGGGTCTCCAGAATATGCACGCTCTGGGGATCCTGCTCCAACGCGCCATCCCACACCCGGCGGGCCTCGTCCCGGGCGCCCGTCACCCACAGGACCTCGCCCAGGTGGGCGGCGATCTCCGCGTCGGGCAGCATCTCCATCGCCCTGCGGAGATAATCGAGGGCCTCGGCATGATTACCCAGGCGGTACTGCACCCACCCCATGCTGTCGAGGACCGCCGCCGAATCCGGCTTCAGCTCCAGGGCGCGCGTAATCAGCTCCAGTGCCTCCTGGTAGCGGTCGGTCTGATCGGCCAGGGTATACCCAAGGGCGTTGAGGGCGTCGGCGTTTTGCGGGTCATCGGCGAGCACCCGCCGCAGATCCTCTTCGAGCACCTGCAGATGCCCTTGACCGATGGCGTAGAGGGCGCGGGCGTAAAGCAGGTCCGGCTCCGCCTCGTGGGCCAGCAGCGCCCGCTCGAACAGTACCATCACCTCACCCTCGCTCCCATGCTCCTTGAGCATCTCCGCCTCCAGCAGGTAGAGTTCGACCGAACGTTTCGGCACACGGATACGCAGTCCCTGCAGCCAGTCGCGGGCCACGGCCAGCTCCCCCTGGCGGGCCATCAGCCAGGCGCTGCGGGTCTGCGCCTCGTAGACCAACCCCCCCTGCCTGACCTTACGGTACCAGCCGATCGCCTCCTGCGGCATGTCGCGCAGTTCCGCCACACGTCCCAGGTAATAGGCGGATTTTTCCGACCCGTCATCCAGCTCCCGCATGGCCAGCAGATGCTCCTCGGCATCGGCCTGGCGCTCCAGCTCCAGGGCGATCATGCCCAAGCTGAAGTGCACATCCGCCTCTCCGGGGGTAAGTTCACGCAGGCGCAGGAACTGGGCGTAGGCATCCCGGGTACGCCGGGCGTCCAGCAGCAGGCGCGCGTAGGCGGTGCGCAGCAGCGGCTGGTCGGGATACTGATCGACCGAGCGGCGCAGGAACTCGGTCGCCTCCGCCTTCTCCTCCCGCGCCACATGAATACGACTCACCAGCAGGCGCCCCCGTACCCAGCCGGGGTGCCTCGCCACCAGTGCGTGGGCATACTCCAGGGCCAGGGGGTAGTCCTTACCGATCATCGCGCCCAGTGCCAGGGCATAACCGGCCCGCGGATCCTCCGGGTGGCGTTCCATCAGGCGGCGCATCAGCGAAAGCGCCCCGTCATCGGCACCGTGTTCACGCCTCAGCGCCGACATGGCGTGCAGAAAGCCGTCCTCGCCAGCCGCCTCGCCAATCCGGACGATCGCCTCCAGGTGCTCCAGGGCCACATCCTCCGCACCCTCACGTTGCGCCAGCATCGCCGCCAACTGGCGCGCGGCCAGATCATTGGGGGCCAGGGCCACCCACTGCTCCACCGCCTCCCGGGCCAGGGCCGGCTCCTTCATCAGCAGGGCCAGGCGCGCGGCACGCTCAGCGGCCCGGGGATCCCCCGCCGCCTCCGCCACCAGGATCTGGTGCTCATAACCCACCATCAGCTCGCCGCGCTGAATGGCAATCTCACCGACCAATGCGTTGTAGACGATCTCGGCGTCGAGCGCTTCCGCCCGGGGCGCGGGCTCCGCGAAGGGGGGGGCGGGTGTCGTCTCGGCCTCCCGGGCCTCATCCTGGGCGGGAACCGGCCCCCGGGTACTGGCGCACCCGGCGAGCAACGCCACGCAGAGCATTGGAAGGAGAGGATTGAGCAGCCGCATACGCATCCTTAGAGAGATCCCCGCAAGATATTCACCATGGCACCGCATGATATAGGGTTTGCCGACTCCAGACCACGGCCGGCACCGGGAATCGGCCCGACGGGGCAGGACCGGTGGGAATTCGCACAGACGGCTTGAATTTAACCATTTGATAATACAAAATTTCAAATCCGTGACCCACTGACCACCGACATGACCATACTGACCCTGGGGCTCAACCACAAAACCGCACCCGTCGACATCCGGGAACGGATCACCTTCGGCCCCGACATTATCGTCGGCGCCCTGCGCAGTCTCTCCGAGCGCCCGGAGGTGAGCGAGGGGGTGATCCTCTCCACCTGCAACCGCACCGAGATCTACTGCAACATGGAACGCGGGGGGCGCGAAGAGCTGTGTGCCTGGATCAGTGACTTCCACGGCATCGAGACCGAGACCCTCGCCCCCTACCTCTACTTCCACAGCGGACGCGAGAGCGTCCGTCATCTGCTGCGCGTGGCAAGCGGGCTCGACTCTCTGGTCCTGGGCGAACCGCAGATTCTCGGCCAGGTCAAGCAGGCATTCCAAACCGCCTGCGACGCCTCAACCACCAGCAAGCTGCTGTGCAAACTGTTCCAGCACACCTTCTCGGTCGCCAAGCAGGTGCGCACCGACACCACGATCGGCCACAGCCCGGTCTCGGTCGCCTTCGCCGCCGTCAGCCTGGCGCGTCAGATCTTCAGTGACCTGCACCAGCAGACCGCTTTGCTGATCGGCGCCGGTGAAACCATCGAACTGGCGGCCCGGCACCTGCACCAGCACGGCATCAGCCGTATCATCGTCGCCAACCGCACCCTGGAGAAGGCCCATAACCTGGCCAACCAGTTCGACGGCTACGCCATCGCCCTGACCGAGATACCTACCCATCTTCCGGAGGCCGACATCGTTATCTCCTCCACCGCCAGCCCCCTGCCGATTCTCGGCAAGGGCACCGTCGAAAGCGCCCTGCACAAACGCCGCCACCAGCCGATGTTCATGGTCGATATCGCCGTTCCCCGTGACATCGAGAGCGAGGTCGGCAAGCTCAACGATGTCTACCTCTACACGGTTGACGACCTGCAGGAGGTAATTGACGAAAACCTGCGTTCACGCCAGGAAGCGGCCGAGCAGGCCCAGGAGATCATCGACTTCCACACCGAGGAGTTCATGGGCTGGCTGCGCTCGCTGGACGCCATAGGCATGATCCAGGACTATCGCCGCCAGGCCGAGCGCATGCGCGACGAAACACTGGCCCGCGCCCTCAAGGAGCTGAGCAAGGGACGCGCCCCGGAAGAGGCGCTGCGGTTTCTCGCCAACACCCTTACCAACAAGCTGCTGCATACCCCCAGCGCCCAGATCCGCCAGGCGGGGCACGAGGGCGAGTTCGAACTGCTCAAGGCGGCCAATACCCTGTTCCAGATCAAGGATCTGCGCAGCCGCTAATGAAGGCATCCATCCGCAGCAAACTCGAACAGATCACCGAACGCTTCGAAGAGATCACCGCACTGCTCGCCGACCCGGAGGTCCAGGGCGATCAGAGCCAATTCCGCGCCCTCGGCCGCGAATACGCCCAGATCGAGCCGGTGGTCGGCTGCTACAACCGCTACCGCACCCTGGAGGAGGCGATCGACGGGGCCCGTGAAATGCTCGATGACCCCGAGATGGCCGACCTCGCCCGCGAGGAGCTGGACCGGGCCGAGACGCTGCGCGGACAGCTCGAACCACAACTGCAACTGCTGCTGATTCCGGCCGACCCCAACGACCAGCGCAACATCTTCCTGGAGGTGCGCGCCGGCACCGGTGGCGCCGAGGCGGCGCTGTTCGCCGGGGACCTGTTGCGCATGTACAGCCGCTACGCCGAAGGCGTGGGCTGGAACAGCGAGATCATCAGCGAGAGCCACGGCGAACAGGGCGGCTACAAAGAGGTGGTATGCCGGATCAGCGGCAGCAATGTCTACTCCCGCCTGAAATTTGAATCGGGCACCCATCGCGTACAGCGGGTACCCGAGACCGAATCCCAGGGGCGGATCCACACCTCCGCCTGCACCGTGGCGATCCTGCCCGAGGCGGAAGAGATCGACGCCGTCGAGATCAACCCCAACGATCTGCGCATCGACACCTACCGCTCCTCCGGAGCCGGCGGCCAGCACGTCAACAAGACCGACTCGGCGGTGCGCATTACCCACCTGCCCTCCGGCATCGTGGTCGAGTGCCAGGATGAACGCTCCCAGCACAAGAACAAGGCCCGCGCCCTCTCCCTGCTCTCGGCCCGGCTCCTCGCCGGCGCCCAGCGCGAGCAGGCCAGCGCCCAGGCCGAGGACCGCAGACTCCAGGTCGGCAGTGGTGACCGCTCGGAGCGCATCCGCACCTACAACTACCCCCAGAACCGCATCACCGACCACCGCATCAACCTCACCGTCTACAAGCTCGACGAGGTACTGGAAGGGGCGCTGGAGCAGATCATCGACCCACTGACCCACGAATACCAGGTGGAACAGCTGGCGGCACTGGCGGCCAGCGAGCGTCGATGACCCTGGCCGAGGCGCTGCGTCTGGCCGGCGCACGGCTGCGCGACAGCGACCACCCCAGACTGGAGGCCGAGGTACTGCTCTGCCTGGTGCTGGACAAACCCCGCACCCACCTGATCGCCTGGCCCGAGAGCACCCTCGACACCCGGCAACAGACGCACTTCGAAGGGCTGCTGGCGCGCCGCCAGGCGGGGGAGCCGCTCGCCTACCTCACCGGCGAGCGGGAGTTCTGGTCGCTCCCGCTGCGGGTCAGCCCCGACACCCTGATCCCCCGCCCCGACACCGAGACACTGGTTGAACGGGCCCTGGAGCTGATCCCCGCCGATGCCCCCTGGAACATCGCCGATCTTGGCACCGGCTGCGGCGCCATTGCCCTGGCCATCGCCAGCGAGCGCCCCCTGGCCCGGCTCTACGCCTGCGACCGCTCAAAGGCGGCACTGGAGGTCGCCCGCGACAACGCCCGGCGCCTCGGTCTCGACAACCTGGTCTTCCGGAAGGGCTCCTGGTGCTCGGCGCTGCCGGCCGCCATCCGATTCGACCTGATCGTGAGCAACCCCCCCTACATTCGCGACACGGACCCCCACCTGATGCGGGGCGGCCTGCCCTGGGAACCGCGCCAGGCCCTCGTCTCCGGAGCCGATGGTCTGGCCGACATCCGGCGCATCGCCGCCCAGGCGGGAACCCACCTGCGCAGCGCGGGCGGCCTGATCCTGGAACACGGCCCCGACCAGGGAGCCGCGGCACGCGCCATCCTCGCCCAAAACGGCTTCACCCACTGCGCCACCCACAACGACCTCGAACAGCGCCCGCGCATCAGCGAGGGCTTCCTGCCCTGACCCGCCCTGCGCTACCATACACGCCCAACCGGACACACCCATCGGACCCTATGAACGACGACCAACTTCTGCGCTACAGCCGCCAGATCATGCTCCCCGCCATCGGCATCGAGGGGCAGCAGGCGCTGCTCGACGCCCGGGTCCTTATCATCGGACTGGGCGGGCTCGGCTCACCGGTGGCAATCTATCTGGCCGCCGCCGGGGTCGGCACCCTGATACTTGCCGACTACGACCGGGTGGAGCTGAGCAACCTCCAGCGCCAGATCATTCACACCACCGACGCCATCGGCCAGCCCAAGGTGAACTCGGCGGCGGCGGCCATCGCCCGCCTCAACCCCGAGTGCCGTTGCGAATGCCTGGACCAGGCGCTCGACGACACTGCACTCGCCCGGCAGGTGGCACGGGCCGACCTGGTCCTCGACTGCAGCGACAACTTCACCACCCGCTTCGCGGTCAACCGCGCCTGTGTCGCCCACTCCACCCCACTGGTCTCCGGCGCCGCGATCCGCGCCGAGGGACAGGTCACCGTGTTCAGCGGCCAACGGGGCGGCCCCTGCTACCACTGCCTCTACGGCAGCGGCGCCGAGGCCGACGAGACCTGCTCCGAGAACGGCGTTCTCGCACCGGTGGTGGGAATTATCGGCAGCATCCAGGCCACCGAGGCGCTGAAGCTGCTCAGCGGCGCCGGCACCCCCCTCCACGGCAGGCTGTTGTTGCTCGACGCCATGCAGATGCAGTGGCGCACCCTGAAACTGCGGGCAGACCCCGACTGCCCGGTATGCGGCTCCCGGGAGGCGTGATGGACAGATCCTGTATCGACAAGGCGACCGCCGCCTGGCTGGAACGGACCCGGGCGGACACGGTATTCAGCGCCGAGGCGCGCGGCCACACCCTCACCTACCACACCACCTGGGGCCTGTTCTCGCCCAGGGGGCTGGACGAGGGCAGCCGGCTGCTGCTCGACCACCTGGAGGTGAGACCAAACGACGACACCATCGACCTGGGCTGCGGCTACGGCCCCCTCGGCCTGACCCTGGCCAGACTCGCCCCGGAGGGCACCAGCGTACTGGTGGACAAGGACTTCGTTGCCGTCGACTACAGCCGCCACAACGCCCGGCTCAACGGCATCCACAACGTCGACATCTTCCTCAGCAACGGCTTCGATCAGGTCGGGGAGCGTGAATTCGACCTGGTGGTCTCCAACCTGCCGGCAAAGACCGGCAAAGAGCTCTACTACCTCTATTTCTATGACGCGCTGCTGCGCATGCGCCCCGGCGCCCGCTGCTACGTCGTCACCATCACCGGCTTGCGCAAGTTCGTGCAGAAGGCCTTCAACGAGGTCTTCGGCAACTACGAGAAGATCAAGCAAGGGCGCACCTACACCGTCGCCCGCGCCATCAAACAGGGCTGAGTCCGCACCCGCACGGTTACCAGGGCCAAAACCGCTCCCGGATCAACGCCTCACTCAATCCAACGGCCGCCGCCTCTGGCGTCAGAAGAGAGGTATGGCCCATGGCGCGACTGCTGCGGCCGCCATTCAACACCGCCCCCTCACCAGCCCCACAAACCCACAATAAGAAAATGGTTCACATGACGAACCGACCCATGGCAAAATAGTATTTTTATTCCCTGGCCCGACAACCCCTCCGGCCGGACCAAGGCATGAACGCCCGGCAAGCGGATCCCGGAAGAGTCGCTTAACCATGGGCGGCCTGACAGCCGCCCTAAGGGATGATTAAGAAAAATCGGGTCTACTGTGGGGAAGGATCGATGCGGTCGAAATAAAACGACCCCGGCGCCGAGCAACCAAGCAAGCCGTCACGCCCCGCCACGGAGGAAGGAGACTATCAACGAACCCTGGGGTGCCGATTCGGTTCACCTCCCTGGCCGGTGCGAGGATCGGGCGGGGGCTAGACAACAACACGATCCGCCGGAGAGCGCCTCTGTCGGCAGTACGAACACCATGGCAACCAGAAAAACCACCCCCAAAGACGACACCCCACCTCTTCCTGCTCGTGGTCGAGCACGACCGGCTGCTAAGCGCGGAGCTGAGCGCATCGGGCTTCCCGGTACTGCGTTGCCGGGGTCCATTACAAGCCCTGCAGCTGGGCCTGCAACACCGGCCCCAGCTGGCGCTGATCGATGCCGAAGCACCCGGCGCGAACCCCACTACACTGGCCCGGCGCCTGTGGGAGGAGCTGCACATCGAATGCCTGGTGGCGATCAACGGCGACACGCACCCCGGTGCCGGCCAGCCCTGCCCTCCCGGCACCCTCGGCTACCTGATCAAACCACCCCAGCAGTCACAGCTGCGGTCGCTGGTCACCCTCGCCCTCAACTACGCCGCAGAGCGCAGACGCCACGCCGAGACCCACACCCGCCTCAGCGGCGCCATTGACCGCAACCGCGAAATCAGCGTCGCCGTCGGTATCTACATGGAGCGGCTCCAGGTCGAACAGGAGGAGGCCTTCGAGGCCCTGCGCGGCTACGCCCGCGCCAACCAGCAGAAGCTGCTGGAGCTGGCTCGCACGGTCATCCATGCCCGAGAGGACAAACAAGAGCTGGTTCAGCGTATCGCCCGGCACTACGCCCGCTAGCCGACATCGCTCGGCGCACGAACCAGTTGACCGGAAAAACACCTGTCAGATAATCGGTTATGTTCGACATACGAGCTTTCACCAAAACAGGCACTGTCCTGTCGGGTGGCGCGGCGCACGGATGAAGCGGGCTTGCCCTTTCCGCTCCGGACTGCCATATTTCCAGTCACCGAGTATTGAAATTCCCGTTTTCGACGATCAGGCCATGGACCCCAAAATCGAGCAAGCGATTGAGCTGAACGCTGAACACCTGCGCCGCATCCTCCCGCTGATGCACCAGCACAAGATACCGGCCACCCCGGAGAACTACGCCGTCTGGTACCACTACGTCCTGGGTGACGAAAAGGCCCTGTCCGCGCGCATCGACCAGGCCATCGCCGGGCAGATCCCGTTCTCCGGGCAACTCAACGAGGAGCTGTTCGCCCTGCTCAACTCCCCGGACCAGCATCTGGCGATGGCGCGCATCGGCGAGCAACTGCAGGCGCTGCTGCGCGAGACCAGCGGTGCCATCAGCGCCACCGGAGAGCGTGCGCGCAGCTATGACGACACCCTGCAACGCCTGCACAGCGACCTGGACGATAGCCCACGACAGGCCGCCAGCGGCATGGAACTGCTACAGGCGGTACTGCACGAGACCTCGCAGATGCGCTCATCCCTGCAGCGGATGCAACAGGATTTCGACACCAAGAGCCAGGAGATGGACCAGCTCAAGGTCGAGCTGGAGCAGGTGCGTCACCGCGCCACCACCGACCCCCTGACCGGCCTGGCCAACCGCACCGCCTTCGCCGAGCGGCTGGAGACGTTGATCGCCGACGCCGCGCGCAACGCCACCCCGCTGCACCTGTTGATGTTCGACATCGACCACTTCAAACGGGTCAACGACACCCATGGTCACGTCATCGGCGACAAGGTGATCCGCTTTGTCGCCAAGACCCTCAAGGAGCACGCCTGCGACAACTGCCTGGCCGCGCGCTACGGCGGTGAGGAGTTCACCCTGCTCTACCCCGCCTCCTCCCTGGAGGAGGCCACGGCCCTGGCCGAGGGGATCCGCCACACCATTCGCGAGGCGCGCCTGGTACGCACCGGAAGCCGTGAATCGATCGGCCAGGTGACCATCTCCGGCGGGGTCGCGGGCTACCGGCCCGACCAGGACCCCACCGACCTGATCCAGCAGGCGGATGAGGCACTGTACGCGGCCAAGCACGGCGGCCGCGACCGTATCATGGTGGACTAAGAGAGCTTCTGGCGCAGCAGCTCGTTGACCTGCTTGGGGTTGGCCTTGCCCTGGGAGGCCTTCATCACCTGCCCGACGAAGAAGCCGAGCATCTTGCCCTGCTTGGCCGCCTCCGCGCCCCGGTAGCTCTCCACCTGCTGGGGATTGGCGGCGATCACCTCGTCCACCACCCGTTCGATGGCGCCGCTGTCGGTGATCTGCTTCAGCCCCCGCGCCTCGATGATCTCATCGGCGCCGCCCTCGCCGTTCCACATCGCCTCGAAGACCTGTTTGGCGATCTTTCCCGAGATGGTGTTGTCGGCGATGCGCCGCAACATGGCGCCGAGCCGGGGAGCATCCACCGGGGAGGAGCCGATCTCCAGGTTCTCCTTGTTCAGAGCGGCGGCCAGCTCGCCCATCACCCAGTTGGCCGCCAGCTTGGCGTCCCCGGCGGCCTCGGCCACGGTCTCGAAGTAGTCCGCCAGAGACAGGCTGGCCGTGACCACGGATGCATCGTAGGCACTCAGCCCATAGGCCTCGCTGAAGCGCTGGCGCTTGGCATCGGGCAGCTCCGGCATATCGGACCGCACCGCCTCGATGAAGGCGTCGTCGAGCTCCACCGGCAGCAGGTCCGGATCCGGGAAGTAGCGGTAGTCGTTGGCCTCCTCCTTGGTGCGCATGGAGCGGGTCTCATCCCGGGCCGCGTCATACAGGCGGGTCTCCTGCACCACCTTACCGCCCGACTCGATGAGGTCGATCTGGCGCTCCACCTCGAAATTGATGGCGCGCTCCAGGAAGCGGAAGGAGTTGATGTTCTTCAGTTCGGCCCGGGTACCCAAGCGATCCTCGCCCATGGGCCGCACCGAGACGTTGGCATCGCAGCGAAACGAGCCCTCCTGCATGTTTCCATCACAGATGCCGAGATACTGGACGATCTGATGGATCTTGCGCGCGTAGGCCACCGCCTCCCGGGCCGAGCGCATGTCGGGCTCCGAGACGATCTCCAGCAGCGGGGTGCCGGCGCGGTTGAGATCGATGCCGGTGCTGCCATGAAAATCCTCGTGCAGGGATTTCCCGGCATCCTCCTCCAGGTGGGCGCGGGTGACGCCGATGCGCTTGGCCGCGCCCTCCTCAAGCAGGATCTCGACATGCCCGCGCCCGACGATGGGCAGCTCGTACTGGCTGATCTGATAGCCTTTGGGCAGGTCGGGGTAGAAGTAGTTCTTGCGTGCGAACACCGAGCGCCGACCCAGTTCGGCGTCGATGGCGGTGGCAAAACGCACCGCCATCCGCACCACCTCGCGGTTGAGCACCGGCAGCACGCCGGGCAGGCCCAGATCGATATTGCAGGCCTGGGTGTTGGGCGCGGCGCCAAACGCGGTGGAGGCGCCGGAGAAGATCTTCGACCTGGTTGCCAACTGGGCATGGATCTCCAGCCCGATCACGGTTTCCCACTGCATGATGTACCTGCCTTATTCGAATTCCGCCGGGGCGGCCTTGTGCCAGTCGGTCGCCTGCTGCAGACGGTGTGCCAGATTCAGCAGGCGCGCCTCCTGGAAATAGTTCCCGATGAGCTGCAGCCCCACCGGCCGCCCGTCCGCCGGGGCCACCGGCACCGATATGCCGGGCAGGCCCGCCAGGTTGACGGCGATGGTGTAGATATCGGAGAGATACATGCTGACCGGATCATCCGCCTTCTCGCCCAGGGCAAAGGCGGTGCCGGGGGTGGTCGGGCCCAGGATCACATCCACCTCCCGGAAGGCCCTGGCAAAGTCATCGGAGATGAGGTGGCGAATCTGCTGCGCCTTCAGATAGTAGGCGTCGTAGTAACCGGCGGATAGGGCATAGGTGCCGATCATGATGCGCCGTTTCACCTCGGGACCGAAACCCTCGGCCCGGGAGCGCTTGTAGAGATCCTCCAGATCGCGCGGCGCCTCGCAGCGGTGACCGTAACGCACACCGTCGAAGCGCGCCAGATTGGAGGAGCACTCGGCGGGGGCGACCACGTAGTAGACCGGCACCGCCAGGGAGGTGTTGGGCAGGGAGATCTCGACCACCTCAGCACCAAGCCGCCGGTATTCGTCGATCGCCTGTTCCACCGAGGCGGCCACCGCGGGGTCGAGCCCGGCGCCGAAATACTCCTTGGGCAGGCCGATCCTCACCCCGGCCAGATCCCCCCCGAGGGCCGCGCTGTAGTCGGGGACCGGTTCCTGGGCACTGGTGGAGTCGCGCTCGTCGAACCCGGCCATCGCCTGCAGCAGGGTCGCCGCGTCCTCGGCGCTGGCGGCCATCGGACCCGCCTGATCCAGGGAGGAGGCGAAGGCGATCATGCCGTAGCGCGAGACCCGCCCGTAGGTGGGCTTGAGGCCGGTGATGCCGCACAGGGCGGCGGGCTGGCGGATCGAGCCGCCGGTATCGGTGCCGGTGGCCGCCACGCACAGCCGCGCCGCCACCGCGGCGGCCGAGCCGCCGGAGGAACCCCCGGGCACCCGGGTGGTATCCCAGGGATTGCGCACCGCGCCGTAGTAGCTGGTCTCATTGGACGAGCCCATGGCGAACTCGTCCATATTGGTCTTGCCCAGCACCACCGCGCCGGCCTGCTTGAAGCGGCTCACCACGGTAGCGTCGTAGGGGGCGGTGAAGCGCTCCAGCATGCGTGAGCCGCAGGTGGTGCGGATACCGTCGGTACAGAAGATATCCTTGTGGGCGATCGGGATACCGGTCAGCGGCCCCGCCTCACCGGCGGCGATGCGCGCGTCGGCGGCCCGGGCCCCGGCCAGGGCCGCCTCCTCGGTGCGGGTGATATAGGCGTTGAGACGCTCGTCGTGACGGGCGATGCGATCGAGAAAGTGCCGGGTCAGCTCAACGCTGGAGAACGCCCCCTGGCGCAATCCGGCCGACAGCTCGGATATGGATTTGTTATGCATGTGAATGCTCTCGTTGTTCCTTGGGGAAGGAAAGGACACGCCCGGGGCGCGTCACTCGATCACCTTGGGGACCAGATAGAGACCCGCCTCGGTCTGCGGGGCCACCGCCTGGAAGCGCTCTCGCTGGTCGCTCTCGGTAACCCGGTCCTCGCGCAGGCGCTGGACCATGTGCAGAGGGTGGGCCATCGGCTCGACCCCCCGGGTATCGACCGCCTTCATCTGCTCGACCAGGTCGAGAATATTGGAGAGGCCGCCGGCCACGGCGTCCAACTCCTCCTCATCCACGGCGATACGCGCCAGGTGGGCGATCTTTTCGACATCGGCTCTTTCCAGCGACATAGCGTCCTCGTTCGTGGCTCGGGGAAAAGGGGGGAAATTACCACATTTGGCGACTCGATTGCAGGCCCATCAACAAGACTTCCGTTCCCGCACACCCCGCCACGGGGGCAATTTTCCGCTGCGTCCGCTTGCCCCCCGCCCCGGAGAAGGTTAGATTAGCGCCATAATTGCGGAGCCTGGGGCGCATCCCGCCGCGAAAGGCACCCTCCGGATATTCAGATCCCACAGGAATAAAGTACTCATCATGCTGTTTAGACGCATACGTGGTCTCTTCTCCAACGACCTCTCCATCGACCTGGGCACCGCCAACACGCTGGTCTATGCCAGGGGGCAGGGTATCGTGCTCAACGAACCCTCGGTGGTGGCGATCCGTCACGACCGCGGTCCAGGCGGCGGCAAGTCGGTCGCCGCGGTGGGTGAGGAGGCGAAGCAGATGCTGGGGCGCACCCCCAACAACATCACCGCCATCCGCCCCATGAAGGAGGGCGTGATCGCCGATTTCACGGTTACCGAGAAGATGCTCCAGCACTTCATTCACAAGGTGCACGAATCGAAGCTGATCCGGCCCAGCCCCCGGGTGCTGGTCTGCGTCCCCTGCGGCTCAACCCAGGTGGAGCGGCGCGCCATCAAGGAGTCGGCGGCCGGCGCCGGGGCTCGGGAGGTCTATCTGATCGATGAGCCGATGTCCGCCGCCATCGGCGCCGGACTACCGGTGGACGAGGCCCGCGGCTCCATGGTGCTGGATATCGGCGGCGGCACCTCCGAGGTGGCGATCATCTCCCTCAACGGTATTGTCTACGCCAATTCGGTGCGCATCGGCGGTGACCGCTTCGACGACGCCATCGTCAACTACGTGCGGCGCAACTACGGCACCCTGATCGGCGACGCCACCGCAGAGCGCATCAAGAAAGAGATCGGCTCCGCCTTTCCGGGCAACGAGGTCAAGGAGATCGAGGTCAAGGGACGCAACCTGGCCGAAGGCATCCCACGCAGTTTCACCCTCAACAGCAACGAGATCCTGGAGGCCCTGCAGGAACCTCTCTCCGGCATCGTCGGCGCGGTAAAGGCGGCGCTTGAGCAGACCCCGCCTGAGCTGGGCGCGGATGTGGCCGAGCGCGGCATCGTCCTCACCGGCGGCGGCGCCCTGCTGCGCGACATCGACCGCCTGCTGGAAGAGGAGACCGGCCTGCCGGTGCTGATCGCCGAAGACCCGCTGACCTGCGTGGCCCGCGGCGGCGGGCGCGCCCTGGAGATGCTCGACGAACGCGGGGGCGAACTGCTGTTTGCCCTGGAGTAACAGCGACCATCCTCGCCCGAATCTGCCAGGCGGAGGCTGATCAGCTATCAAACCGATCTTCACAGAAGGACCGTCCACCACCCTCCGGGTCATCGCCGCGGTGCTGGTCTCGCTCGCGCTGATGATCCTGGACCATCGCTTCAAGCACATGGAGAGCCTGCGCTCGGTACTCTCGGTGGTGGTCTACCCCCTGCAACTGGCGGCCGACCTGCCGCGCTCGGCGGGCGACTGGCTCTCCGAGACCTTCGCCACCCGCACCCGTCTCCAGGAGGAGAACAGCGAACTGCGCCGCATCAACCTGATCCTCCAGGCGCGCCAGCAGAAGGTCGCGGCGGTGGAGGCGGAAAACCAGCGTCTGCGCTATCTGCTCGACTCCGCCTTCCAGCTCGGGGAACGGGTACTGATCGCCGAGTTGATCGCCGCCGACTTCGACCCCTACCGCCAACAGGTGACGATCAACAAGGGCCGACGCTCGGGGGTCTATGCCGGCCAGCCGCTGCTCGACGCCAAAGGGGTGATGGGCCAGGTGACCCATGTCAACCCGACCTCCTCCACGGTGCTGCTGATCACCGACCCGAGTCACGCCACCCCGGTGCAGGTCAACCGCAACGGTCTGCGCGGCATCGCCATCGGCACGGCCGGCAGCGGCGGTGGCCTGGAACTGCCCCACCTGCCCAACAACGCCGACATCAGGGTGGGTGACGAGCTGGTCACCTCCGGCTTCGGCGGCCGCTTCCCCTCCGGCTATCCGGTGGCTGAGGTCACCGCCGTGGAGCGCGTCCCGGGTCAGCCCTTCGCGCGGGTCACGGCGCGGCCCCACGCCCACCTCGACCGGATCCGTGAGGCGCTGCTGGTGTGGAAACTGGAGCTGCCGCCGCTGCCGAGCCAGGGCGAGGCAGGGGCCCAACCGGCGGAGCGGGAGAATCCATGAGCGTATCCCGGCACAGCGGCGGCATCATTATCTTCGCCACCCTGCTCATCGCCCTGCTGCTGACGGTTTTCCCGATGCCGGAGTGGGCGCGGCCATTGCGCCCCCAGTGGTACACCCTGGCCCTGATCTACTGGGTGATGGCGCTGCCCCAGCGGGTAGGCGTACTCAGCGGCTGGCTGCTCGGTCTGATCGTCGACGTGCTCACCGGCACCCTGCTCGGACAACACGCCCTGTCGCTCGCCCTGATCGCCTTCCTCACCCATCAGACCCACCTGCGGATGCGTCTGGTCCCGCTCTGGCAGCAATCGCTCAGCGTACTCGGGCTGCTGCTGCTGGAGAAGCTCTTCTCGTTCTGGGTGATGGGGGCGGTGGCCGCCCCCACCCCACCGCTCGCCTACTGGACACCGCCGCTGGTCGGCATGTTCCTGTGGCCCTGGATCTACATCGTCCTGCGTGATCTCAGAAGACGATTCCAGGTGAGCTAGGCATGTCCCACCTCGCACTCAAGGACCATCTGCGTGAAGGCCGCCTGTTTCGCGGCCGCGTCCTCGCCGCCGCCGCCTTCGTAGTGCTGTTGCTGGGTCTGGTGATGTTGCGCCTGCTGAAGCTGCAGATCCTCGACCATCAGCACTTCACCACCCTCTCCCAGGACAACCGGGTGAAGATCGAGCCGATCCCCCCCACCCGCGGTCTGATCTACGACCGCAACGGTGTGATCCTGGCCCAGAATCTGCCGAGCCACAGCCTGGAGATCATTCCCGAGCGGGTCCGGGACATGGATCAAACCATCGGGGAGTTGCGTCAGCTGATCGAGATCAGTGACGCCGACATCAAACGCTTCCAGCGCCTGCGCGCACAGCGCCGCCGCTTCGACAGCATCCCGATCCGGGTGCGCCTGAACGAGCAGGAGGTGGCCCGCTTCTCGGTCAACCGCCACCGTTTCCCGGGGGTGGAGATCCAGGCCAAGCTGCTGCGCGACTACCCGCTAGGCGACAAGACCTCCCACGTGATCGGCTACGTCGGGCGCATCAACCCGCGCGAGGCCGCGCGCATCGACGCCTCCAACTACTCCGCCACCAGCCACATCGGCAAAACCGGCGTGGAGAAGAGCTACGAGGAGCGGCTGCACGGCAAGGTGGGCTTCCGGCAGGTGGAGGTGAACGTCCTCGGCCGCGCCATCAGCACCCTGGAGAGCCAACCGCCGGTGCCCGGCGACGACCTCTACCTCACCATCGACGCCCGGTTGCAGGCCACCATCATCGACGCCTTCGGCGAAGAGAATGGAGCGGCGGCGGCCATCGACCCCGCCACCGGCGAGGTCCTGGCACTGGTGAGCAAGCCCGGCTTCGACACCAACCTGTTCGTCGAGGGCATCAGCCCCGGCAACTACAAGGCGCTGCAGCAATCTCCGGACAAACCGCTGTTCAACCGCGCCATGCGCGGCCAATATCCACCAGGGTCCACCATCAAACCCTTCATCGGCCTGGCGGGCCTGGAGTACGGTGCCACCACCCCCGGCAAACGCATCCACTGCACCGGCAGCTACAGCCTGCCCAACAGCAGCCACCGCTACCGCGACTGGAAGAAGACCGGCCACGGCCATGTGGATCTGACCGACGCCATCACCCAGTCCTGCGACGTCTACTATTACGATCTGGCGAACCGGCTCGGGGTGGACCGGCTGCACGAGTTCCTCGACCACTTCCGCTTCGGCAGACGCACCGGCATCGACATCACCGGCGAGCTGGGCGGGCTCCTCCCCTCGCGGGAGTGGAAGAGACGCACCCGCAACGAATCCTGGTATCCGGGCGAGACCCTGATCATGGGTATCGGCCAGTGCTACGTCCTGACCACCCCCCTGCAACTGGCCAGCGCCACCGCCACCCTCGCCATGGGCGGCCGGCACAACCGCCCGCACGTGCTCAGCGCAGTGCGCGGACCGCTGCAGGAGCAGCCCGAAAAACTGACGCCCACTCCACCGGAGCAGCTCCCGGTGCAGACACAAAAGAACTGGCACAACATCGTCTTTGCCATGAGCCAGGTGATCGAGGGGCTGCGGGGCACGGCCAAACGAATCCGCTCCGACGACTACCGCATCGCCGGCAAGACCGGTACTGCCCAGGTATTCACCGTCAAGCAGGACGAGGAGTACGACGAGGAGACGATCGACAAGCGGATGCGCGACCACGCCCTGTTCATCGCCTTCGCACCGGTTGAGAAGCCGCGCATCGCAGTCGCCGTGGTGGTCGAGAACGGCGGCCACGGCGGCTCCGTGGCCGCCCCCATCGCACGCCGCATCATGGACCAGTACCTGCTTGGAGAGCCCCGGTGAACCTGCCCCACCAGCGCAGCGGCCTGCGTGAATCCAACCCGGCCAAGGCCCATGGGCTGCTGGCCGGTCTGCACCTGGACCTGCCCCTGCTGACCGGCGTGATCCTGCTCTGCGGCTTTGGCCTGGTGGTGCTCTTCAGCGCCAGCAATCAGGACCTGGGACAGATTCAGCGCCAGCTGGTGCGCCTCGGACTGGCCTTCGGCTTCATGATCACCCTGGCCCAGATCCGCCCCGACACCCTGCGCCGCTGGTCCCCCTGGCTATTCGCCGCGGCGTTGCTGATGCTGGCCGCGGTGCTCGCTGTGGGCGCCATCGGGAAAGGCGCCCAACGCTGGCTGGACCTCGGCCTGTTCCGCTTTCAGCCCTCGGAGCTGATGAAGATCGCCATGCCCATGATGATCGCCGGATTCCTGGCGGAGAAACGCCTCCCCCCCTCCTGGCAACGCCTCGGCACCGCCGGCCTGATGATCGCCGTGCCGGTGGTGATGATCGCCCGGCAACCGGACCTGGGCACCTCGCTGCTGGTCGCCAGCGCCGGCATCTTCGTGCTGTTTCTGGCCGGCCTGAGCTGGCGCTTCATCGGCGGTATGCTCCTCACCGCCATCCCCTCGGCCTGGGTACTCTGGCGCTGGGGCATGCACGACTATCAGCGCGACCGCGTGATCACCTTCCTCAACCCCGAGAGCGACCCCCTGGGCACCGGCTACCATATCATCCAGTCAAAGATCGCCATCGGCTCCGGCGGACTCTACGGCAAGGGCTGGCTCAACGGCACCCAGTCCCACCTGGAATTTCTGCCCGAGCGCACCACCGACTTCATCTTCGCGGTCCTCTCCGAGGAGTTCGGCTTCGCCGGGGTGGCGCTGCTGATCGTCCTCTACCTGTTCATCATCCTGCGCGGGCTCTACATCGCGGCCAATGCCCAGGACACCTACGGACGGCTGCTCGGCGGCGCCCTGACCCTGGTCTTTTTCGTCTACCTGTTCGTCAATACCGGCATGGTCAGCGGCATCCTGCCGGTAGTCGGGGTACCCCTGCCCCTGATCAGCTACGGCGGCACCTCACTGGTGACCATCATGGCTGGATTCGGTATCCTGATGTCGATCCAGACCCACCGCAAACTGCTACCGACCTAGGATCACCAACCACGAGGCCATGCGGACAATGGACACAACGACCCTCAAGACGGCCCTGCTCGGCCTTCTCATCGCGGGCGCCACCCCGGCCGCCCTGGCCGGCCCGCCCCCCGGATTCGAACAGGAGATCGCCGGATTCATCCAGCGCATGGCCGACAAGCACGGATTCGAGACCTCGCACCTGCGGGAGATGATCACCCCCGGGCGCTACCGCCAGGGCATCGTCGACGCCATCAGCCGCCCCTCCGAGGCAAAACCCTGGCACCAATACCGGCCGATCTTCGTCACCGACTCGCGCACCCGGCAGGGTGTGGAGTTCTGGAACGAGAACCAGACGCTGCTGAGCGAAGCCGAGGCGCGCTACGGCGTGCCGGCCGAGATCATCGTCGCCATCATCGGGGTCGAGAGCCGCTACGGCCGCCACACCGGCAGCTACCCGGTACTCGACGCCCTCACCACCCTCGGCTTCGGCTACCCGCGCCGCGGCAAGTTCTTTCAGGGCGAACTGGAGGCGTTTCTGTTGCTGTGCCAGGAAGAGGGACTCGACCCCGCCCAGGCCCAGGGCTCCTACGCCGGCGCCCTCGGGCAGGCCCAGTTCATCCCCAGCAGCTACCGGGCCTACGCGATCGACTTCGACCGCGACGGCAAACGCGACCTGTGGCACAACAACGCCGATGTCATCGGCAGCGTAGCCGCCTATTTCAAGGACCACGGCTGGCGCCCGGGCGAACCGGTCACCCACCGCCTGGAGGGGGGTGGCAAGGCCCACCACCGCTTCTCCAAGGCGGGAATGAAGCCCTCGCTGACCCTCAGCGAACTGCGCGAGGCGGGCATCGAACTCACCACCGACCTCCCCGGCGACACCCTCGCCAGCCTGGTGCGCCTCAAGCTCGACAGGGGAGAGGAGTACTGGCTCGGGCTGCACAACTTCTACGTGATCACCCGCTACAACCACAGCAACCACTACGCCATGGCGGTCTATCAGCTCAGCCGGGCGATACGCCAGGCCCGCGCCGAAGCGGATCCATCATGACCCCGCGCCGCGCCGCCATCGCCCTCCCCCTGCTGCTGGCCGCGCTGCTCGGCGCCTGTTCCGTCACCCCGCCGCGCATCATCGACCGCCACATCAGCGATGGCCGACCGGAACGCCGCCTCGATCCCAACCGCATCGCCGACGCGGTACCACGGAACGAACCCCGTAGCCGGCGCGGCAACCCCGACTCCTACGTGGTGCTGGGGCGGCGCTACCACGTCATGGAGAGCAGCCAGGGTTTCGTGGAGCGCGGTATCGCCTCCTGGTACGGCACCAAGTTCCACGGCCGCCTCACCAGCAGCGGCGAACCCTATGACATGTACGCCATGACCGCCGCTCATAAAAGTCTGCCCCTGCCCACCTATGTCGAGGTAATCAACCTCAACAACGGCCGCCGCGCGGTGGTCAAGGTCAACGACCGCGGCCCCTTCCACGGCAATCGCGTCATCGACCTCTCCTACGCCGCGGCCACCAAGCTGGGGATCATCGGCGAGGGGACCGGTCTGGTCGAGGTCCGCGCCATCAACCCCGGCCAACCCCGTCCCTACCGCGTGACCAACCCACCCCCGCCCCCCCCGGTCAACACCGATCCCGACATCTTTCTCCAGGTCGGCGCCTTCTCCAACCGGTACAATGCCGACCGCCTGCGTAACGAACTGGCCGCTTCGATCAACCGCGCCATCCGCATCCAGGAGAGCATCAACCAGGGCCGGCCCGTATTCCGGGTCCAGGTCGGTCCCCTCGACACCATCGCCCAGGTCGATCACCTGACCCTCACCCTCGACCGTATGGGTATCCGCGAATCGCGGGTGATCATCGAGTGACCCCCTGTAAGCGATGCGGGCGACCGGAAACCGACCCGGTTTCCTTACAACGCCCCCCCTGTTGCGGCAAGCGTCTGTGCCCGGTGGGCCATGCGGGTTAAAATGGCCGCCACGCTCGAACCGACGCATCGCATCGTTGTCCCATTGGCACGAGAACACCCCAAAAGGAAGCCCCCCGTGCAGTTACAGAAAACCACCTCCGTATCGACCCTGCTCCTGCTGCTCGCCCTCTGTATCCCCCAGGGCCATGCCGCCACCCCCATTCCCGCTCCGCCCCAGGTCGCCGCCAGCGGCCACCTGCTGGTCGACTTCGACAGCGGCCGGGTCCTCTCCGAGGAGAACGCCGACCAGCGGCTCGAACCGGCCAGCCTCACCAAGATCATGACCGCCTACGTGGTGATGCGCGAACTCAAACAGGGCAATATCACCCTCCAAGATCCGGTGCGGGTGAGCCGCAAGGCCTGGAAAGCCCCCGGTTCCCGGATGTTCATCGAAGTCGACAAGCAGGTCAGTGTGGAGTTGCTGCTCAAGGGGATGATCATCCAGTCGGGCAACGACGCCAGTATCGCCCTGGCCGAACACATCGCAGGCAGCGAGGAGACCTTCGCCAACCTGATGAACGAACACGCGCGGCGTCTCGGCATGCACAACACCCACTTCGACAACAGCACCGGCCTGCCCTCCGACAACCACTACACCACACCGCGCGACATCGCCCTGGTGGCCGCCGCCACCATCCGCGAATCCCCCGAATACTACGCCTGGTACGCCATCCGGGAGATGCGCTTCAACGACATCAACCAGCACAACCGCAACCGCCTTCTGTGGCGCGACGATAGCGTCGATGGCATCAAGACCGGCCACACCGAGGCCGCCGGCTTCTGCCTGGTCGCCTCGGCCCGGCGCGACGACCAGCGGCTGATCTCGGTGGTGATGGGCACCAAAAGCGACGATGCACGGGCCCGCGAGAGCCAGTCCCTGCTCAACTACGGCTTCCGCTTCTTCGAGACCCACCGCCTCTACGGCACGGGCGAGGCGCTGACCCGGGTGCGGGTCTGGAAGGGGAGCCAGGAGCAGTTGCCGCTGGGACTGGGCGCCGACCTCCACGTCACCATTCCGCGCCATCAATACAAAAACCTCAAGGCCGACATGCGCATCGAGCCCGGGATTACCGCGCCGGTGGCGAAGGGGGCGGTACTCGGCAGCGTTCACCTCACCCTGGGAGGCGAGGCGCTGGAGCAGGTGCCGCTGATCGCCCTGGAGCAGGTCGACGCGGGCGGACTCTGGCAGAGCGCCAAGGACAGCGTACTGCTGTGGTTTGAGTGAGGCGCCCCATGGACCGGATCGACTGCTTTCTGAACGGGCGCTTCCTCCCCCCCGAACAGGCCAGGATCCCGGTCATGGACCGCGGCTTCCTGTTCGGCGACGGGGTCTACGAGGTGATCCCCTGCTACGGCGGGCGGCTGTTTCGCCTCGCCCACCACCTGCGCCGTCTGGAAACGAGCCTACACGGCATCGGCATGGCCGACCCGCTGGGCCCGGAGCGCTGGCGCGAGGTGCTCGAACAGCTGATCGGGCAACGCCCCGGCGCCGACCAGTCGGTCTATCTACAGGTGACCCGTGGCGCGGCACCGGCCCGCGACCACCGCATCCCGAGGGATGTGGAACCCACCGTCTTCGCCATGGCCAGCCCGCTGCCCGCCCCCGACCCGCGCCTCGCCGAGCACGGCATCGAGGCCATCACCCGCCCCGACATCCGCTGGGGACGCTGCGATATCAAGGCGATCACCCTGCTGGCCAACGTCATGCTGCGCGAGGAGGCGACCCAGGCCGGGGCCGGGGAGACCCTCCTGATCCGCGACGGCTTCGCCACCGAAGGCTCGGCCAGCAATCTGTTCGCGGTCCGCGACGCCACCCTGCTCACCCCGCCCACCTCCAGGCACCTGCTGCCCGGCATCACCCGCGACCTGGTCCTGGAGCTGGCCGCCGCCGGCGGACTGACCTACCGCGAAGCACCGATCAGCGAACAGCAGCTGCGCACCGCCGACGAGGTCTGGATCACCAGCTCCACCCGCGAGATCGTCCCGGTGACCCGCCTCGACGGCGTGGCGGTCGGTGACGGCGTCCCCGGACCCGTATTCGGGCGCATGCGCCAGCTCTACGCCGACTACAAACGGGGCCTGCAGCAGGGACGGGGCAGCGGGTGAGCAACCGCCCACCCCACCAGCGGCGCACCGACAGCGAGAAGTGAGATGAGCGAAAAGAGCGACACCCTGTTTGAATTTCCATGCCGGTTCTCGGTCAAGGCGATGGGCCTGGCCAGCCCCGGCTTCGAGGCGCTGGTGATCAAAATCGTGGGCCGCGAGGTACCCGACATCCACCTCGCCGAGGTCGCCACCCGCCCCAGCAGCGGGGGCAAATACCTGGCCGTCACCATCACCTTCGAGGCGACCAGCAAGACCCAGCTCGACGCCATCTACCAGGCCCTGACCGACCACGACCAGGTGCTGATGAGCCTCTGAGCCGAATGAGCCCCGCCCACGCACCACCCACCCTCCTTGTCCGGCGGCTCGGGCGCTGCCCCTACGAGCCGGTGTGGCGGCGCATGCAGACGTTCACCGACGGGCGCGATCCGACCACACCGGACGAGATCTGGGTGCTGGAGCATCCCCCGGTCTTCACCCTGGGCCAGGCCAGACGCCCAGAACACCTGCTCGATCCAGGCGCGATCCCGGTGATCAAGAGCGATCGCGGCGGTCAGGTCACCTACCACGGCCCGGGACAACTGGTACTCTACCTGCTGCTCGACCTGCGCCGCGCCGGGCTCGGGGTGCGCCAGCTGGTAACCCTGATCGAGCAGGCCACCATCGCCCTGCTCGCGGACCAGGGCATCGCCGCCCGGGCCCGCGCCGACGCCCCGGGGGTCTATGTGGACGGGGCCAAGATCGCCTCCCTCGGCCTGCGCGTGCGCCGCGGCTGCAGCTACCACGGCCTGAGCCTCAACCTGAATATGGACCTGGAGCCCTTCTCCCGCATCAACCCCTGCGGACACCCCGGGCTGCGGGTGACCCAGATGGCGCAACTGGGCGGCGATACCGACCCGCGCCACAACGCCGACGCACTGATCCATGAGATCAACCGCCCGCTCGGCTATGCTGTACTGGACACGGATACCCCCTGAAGAGCCGATGAGTAAAGACGAACCGATCGACGCCCCCTCCCGGCGTACACCCGAGACCCACCAGCGCGGTGCCGACAAGCTCGCACGCATCCCGATCAAGGTGGAGACGGCCGGAACGCCCGCGCGCAAGCCCCACTGGATCCGCGCCCGCCTGCCAACCGGCGAGGCGGTGGCCCGCATCAAGCGCATCCTGCGCGGCTCCGGACTGAGCTCCGTGTGCGAGGAGGCGGCCTGCCCCAACCTCGGCGAGTGCTTTCACCACGGCACCGCCACCTTCATGATCATGGGCGACATCTGCACCCGCCGCTGCCCGTTCTGCGACGTGGCCCACGGCAAGCCCCGGCCACTGGACCCCGAAGAGCCGGCCCGGCTGGCCGCCGCGGTACGCGCCATGGCGCTGCGCTATGTGGTCATCACCTCGGTGGACCGGGACGACCTGCGCGACGGCGGCGCGGGCCACTATGCACAGTGCATCCTGGCCCTGCGCGAGGCGGCGCCGGGGTTGAAGATCGAGATCCTGGTGCCCGATTTCCGCGGCCGCCGGGAACCGGCACTGGAGCAGTTGGACAAGGCACCGCCCGATGTCTTCAACCACAATCTGGAAACGGTCCCGGCGCTCTACCGCCGGGCGCGCCCGGGGGCCGACTACCGGGAGTCGCTGGAGCTGCTGCGGGACTTCCGGGAGCGCCGCCCCGGGGTACCGACCAAATCCGGCCTGATGCTCGGCCTCGGCGAAGAGATGGCGCAGGTGCAGGCGGTGATGCGCGAGCTGCGCTCACACGGCTGCTCCATGCTCACCCTCGGCCAGTACCTGCAACCGAGCCGCGAACACCTGCCGGTGGCCCGCTTCGTAACCCCGGGGGAGTTTGAGCAACTGCGCCGCTACGGTGAGGAGATCGGTTTTTCCAACGTCGCCAGCGGCCCCATGGTGCGCTCCTCCTATCACGCCGATCTACAGGCCAACCCGCTGCTGGGAGAGGGTCCGTGATAGACCAGGAGCTGGTTTGGATCCTCAAGACGCTGGCCACGCCACCCGGCGCCCTGATCCTGCTGGGTCTGCTGGGCCTGCTCAGCGCCCGCCGCCGCTCCGGCAGACTGCTGCTGTGGCTGACCCTGCTCGCACTCTACCTGCTGAGCACCCCGTACGTCTCCGGGCTGCTGATGCAGCCGCTACAGGCGCACGCCCCATGGCGCCCCGCGCGGACCCACAGCGAACCGCCCCAGGCGATCGTAGTGCTGGGCGGCGGCCGCCGCATCGATGCCCCGGAGTACGGCACAGACACCCTCGGCCCGCTGGCCCTGGAGCGGGTCCGCTACGCCGCCTGGCTGGCGCGGCGCAGCGGACTGGCGGTCATCCCCAGCGGCGGCAGCCCGCAACGGGCGGGCGAGGCCGAAGCACGGATCATGCGGCACGTTATGGAAGAGGAGTTCGGGGTGCGGGTGCTGGCGAGCGAGGAGACCAGCCGCACCACCTGGGAAAACGCCGCGCTGACCCGGCCGCTGCTGCGCCAACACGGTGTCGAACGGGTCCTGCTGGTGACCCACGCCTGGCACATGCCCCGGGCCCTGGCCGCCTTCACCCACCAGGGGATCCAGGCCACCCCCGCCCCCATGGGGTACAGCCGGCCGGTGAGCGGTGCAGCCGTTTGGGACTGGCTGCCCCGGGCCGACGCCCTCGAAGAGAGCGCCCGCGCCGTCCACGAGCAGCTCGGTCGTCTCTGGTACCGGCTGCGCCGGGCCATGGCCTGAACCAGGCGGACGCTATTTCAGCCGCTCCTCCTCGTGGCGGCGAAACTCGCCCTCGTAGACCCGCCCCGCCTCCTGAGCCCCACCGGTCGCGGGGTGCAGCACCTGTGCACGGCGCAACAGGGCGATAATCACCCGGCGGCGCGCCTGCGGCACCAGGGCCAGGAAACCCAGGGCATCGGTGAGAAACCCGGGCAGCAGCAGCAAAATCCCGGTCAGCAGCAACACCACCCCCTCCAGCATCTCCACCGCGGGCACCTCTCCCCGGTCCAGCGCCGCCTTCACCCGCAGCGCCGTGGAGAACCCCTGCATGCGCACCAGCAACCGGCGGTGAAGACGGTCAGAAACACCGTCGGGATGGCGCCGATCCGCGCCCCCACCTCGATCAGGAAGTAAAGTTCGACCAGGGGCGCACCGACGAACAGCAGTAAAAACAGGATCAACGGATTCATGAGCGCAAGCTTACGCCGCCGCCCACCCTGACTCAAGGCGCCCCCGGACAAGGCCGGTTGCGCAGTCTTCCGCAACGCCATGGTCAAGGGGGGGATCGCGCAGGCGACAGGGACGCGGGCTAGGCGCTGCCCCGACAATCCGGTATCTTTGCCCGATGTCCGCGAAAACCCTTCTGATCCACTGCAGCTGCCCGGACCGGGATCAGGCCGAGCAGATCGCCGAGCGCCTGATCGCCGAACACCTCGCCGCCTGCGTCAGCATCACCGCCCCCGTCACCTCCCTCTACACCTGGAAAGGTACGGTACAGCGCGAGCAGGAGGTCCTGCTGCTGATCAAGAGCGGCGCCGGACGTTACGCGGCACTGCAGCAACGACTGCTCGCCCTCCACCCCTATGAACTTCCGGAGATAATCGCGGTCCCTGTCGAACAGGGACTTCCCGGTTACCTTGCGTGGATCGAACAATGCACCAATACCGAAAATTGAACCGACTGCCACACCTGCTGGCGCTGCTGGCCCTGCTGGCGTGCGCCCCCCTGGCGGCCCAGAACGAAGACGAATACCTGCCCCCGGGCGAGGCCTTCCGGATCTCCGGGGAGAGCCCCGCCCCGGACAGCATCCAGGTCCACTGGGAGATCGCCGACGGCTACTATCTCTACCGCTCCAAACTCAAGTTCAGCGCCGAAGGGGGGGGCGTGGAACTCGGCACACCCATCCTCCCCGAGGGCCAGATCAAGCATGACGAATTCTTCGGCGATGTGGAGATCTACCGCGAGCGGCTCAGCGTCACCATCCCGATCCTCAAGCGCCCGGCCAGTGAGGCCCTGCTGCGGCTCAAGGCGATCTCTCAGGGCTGCGCGGACGCCGGGCTCTGCTACCCCCCACACGGCCAGGAGATCACCATCCCGCTCGCCTCGCCGGCAGCCACCGGAAACGCGCCCCGGGAGCCGAACCTCGCCGCCCTCGGCGACCTCGGCAAGAGCCTGGGGCTGGACGATGGAGAGCGTGAGATACCGACTCCGGAGGAGGCGTTCCGCTTCAGCGCAGAAGTAAGCGATGCCCAACACCTGCGCCTGCTGTGGCAGATCGCGGAAGGAACCTACCTCTATCAGGAGCAGGTCCGCATCGGCCTCGGCGGCAGCGGTGGAGTCACCCTCGGCGACTACACCCTGCCGGCACCGGAGATCAAGAAAAACGCCATCCGCCCCGACGGCAGCACCGGCGACCTCGCGGTCTACCATAACCAGATCGACCTCACCCTGCCGCTGCGCCGCGCCACACCCGAGGCCACCGCCATCACCCTCGAAGTGCGCTATCAGGGCTGCGCCGAGGCGGGTGTCTGCTACCCGCCGGTCACCCGGCGTATCGACCTGGCGCTTCCCGCCCTGCAACCGGGCGCCCCCGGCCAGCCCCCCGCACAGCCGCAACCAAAGAGCGGCATCCCCGCCTCACCGGCCGGCGATGAGGCGCTCTCCGAACAGGACCGCATCGCCTCCACCATCAGCGGCGGCAACCTGTGGGTGATCATCCCCACCTTTTTCGGCCTCGGCCTGCTGCTGTCGCTGACCCCCTGCGTCTTCCCCATGATCCCGATCCTCTCCGGCATCATCGCCGGCCACGGCACGCAGATCAGCGCCGGCAAGGGCTTCACCCTCTCCATGGTCTACGTACAGGCCATGGCCCTCACCTACACCGCCGTGGGCATCGCCACGGGGCTTTCGGGTGCCAACCTCCAGGCCGCCTTCCAGGATCCCTGGATCCTCAGTGCCTTCGCCCTGGTATTCGTGCTGCTGGCGCTCTCCATGTTCGGCTTCTACGACCTGCAGCTGCCGAGCCGCTGGCAGAGCAAACTGACCGAGGTCAGCAATCGCCAGCAGGGGGGGAGCCTGATCGGCGTGGCGGTGATGGGTCTGCTCTCGGCGCTGATCGTCGGACCCTGCGTCGCCCCGCCCCTGTTCGGGGCGCTGATCTACATCGGGCAGACCGGCGACGCCCTGCTCGGCGGCATCGCCCTCTACGCCCTCTCCATGGGCATGGGCGCGCCCCTGCTGCTGATCGGCACCTCCGCCGGGCGCCTGCTGCCCCGGGCCGGGGCCTGGATGGATACCATCAAGGCCGTATTCGGAGTCGCCCTGCTGGCGGTGTCCATCATCATGCTGGAGCGCATCCTGCCGCCCGCGCTGGCCATGACCCTGTGGGGCGTGCTGCTGATCTCCAGCGCCATCTATCTCGGCGCCCTGCAACCGCTGCCGGTGGAGGCCTCGGGGTGGGACCGGCTCTGGAAGGGGGTCGGGGTAGTCCTGCTGGTCTACGGCTCCCTGATGCTGGTGGGCGCCGCCGCCGGCGGGCGCGACACGATCCAGCCCCTGCGGGGCATCCTCCTCGGGGCGGGCGCCACGGGCGCACCGGCAGAGACCGGGCACCTCACCTTCCGCCGCATCAAGAGCGTGCAGGACCTGGAGGACGAACTCGCCACCGCCAGCGCCGCGGGAAAACCGCTGATGCTCGACTTCTACGCCGACTGGTGCGTCTCCTGCAAGGAGATGGAGCGCTACACCTTCTCCGATCCGGGGGTGATCGCCGCCCTCGCTGATTTCGTGCTCCTGCAAGCGGACGTCACCGCCAATGACGAGACCGACCAGGCGCTGATGCAGGGCCACTTCGGCCTCCCCGGCCCGCCGGCCATCATCTTCTACGGAGCCGACGGCACCGAACGGCGCAACCTGCGGGTGGTCGGATTCATGGATGCCGATGCATTCCAACGACAGATCGGCCGGGTGCGACCTTGAGACGCGCCGCCGCCCCACTCGGCGCGCTCCTGATCGCGCTGCTGACCGCCGCTGTCTGGTACGGCATGCAGCACCTTGGGAGCGCCCCTGAACAGCCGATCCATTACGCCGGCGACGGTGCCGCGACCCTGCCCCCCTTCCAGCTGCCGGGACTCGATTCCAAGACACACCACAGCGACCAGTGGCGCGGCAAGGTGCTGGTCGTCAACTTCTGGGCCACCTGGTGCCCACCCTGCCGCGACGAGATGCCCCTGTTGCGCGCATGGCAGCACCGCCACGGCGGACAAGGACTTCAAATCGTCGGCATCGCCATCGACGATCCCGCCATGGTGCGCGACTTCATCGACGTATACGACATCCGCTTCCCGGTACTGACCGGAGGCCCCGAAGCCATCGCCCTCTCGCGCACCATGGGCAACCGCTTCGAATCCCTCCCCTTCACCGCCATCTACGACCGCCAGGGAAACATGCGCCACATCCAGTCGGGACAGATCAGTGAAGCCACCCTCTCCGAACAGCTCCTGCCCCTGCTGTAACCCCCTACCGTGCTCATCGAATCACTGATCGATCATCCACCGTTCGATAAGTAAGCATCCCCCGGAAAAGCCGGGGGCCTTAGGCAAGAGTGTCGCTACCTCGTGAAAGATTTTGGGACATCCCAGTCCCCAAAATCGACTCGCCAACGCGACAGCCGTTACTGCCCCGACCGTCCTGCGCTCATCACGACTCCGTCCCGCACATTGCAGCAAAGCTGCTCGTGCGCAACTCCGTCATGATGACCACAATGACTCTACGGCGTGTCGGATGCGCTATTTGTATGCCCTACGTCACTCCCTATCGGTCGTAACTGCGGCCATACAACCGCGCCTACGCCTATCGGGGACTAACCGCCTTCGCTTCGCTCTCCATGGCGGTTAGCGTTTGTGAGCCGCTCAAAGCGGCTTGTACGGAGCCGCAAACGGCTCCTTGAGCCCCCCAAGGGGGCTGTTACACCAGTTGCAGCTGCTCGATTCGCCGATCCTCGGCCTCCTGGTGCCTGATGTAGTCTCGTATCACCTGCTCGTCGCGTCCCACCGTAGAGACGAAATCGGTAAAGAATGGGGGTAAAGAATGGGTGTCCATGCTTTTGTCCATGCTTTTCAGAAGAATGGGTGTCCATGCTTTTCGTGCTTTTGTTACGCGCAGCCCAAAAATGTTCCATGTTTAACTGCTCAATCCAAGGATATACCAGTTCCTGAATACCCCGCCCGGCTTATCGAACCACCCCAGCGCTTGCCTTTCCATTGCTGTCCCGCAACAGAGTGATTTCATTGAAATGTAACGATCTCGACTACTTTTGTGGGAAAATCTGGACAATTTTCCCTGATTCGTGCAAAAATCCGTCCTCAGGCCACTCCGGACCCGCGGGGTAACCCGAGCGTATCGCAGATGCTGCCCGAAACCGCAAAAATCCGCCAGGAACGAGAAAAATGGCTACCATATTGGTACTAAACGGCCCCAACCTCAATCTGCTGGGCACCCGCGAACCGAACCACTACGGCCGCGACACCCTGGAGGGCATCCAGCAGCGCCTGGAGCGAACTGCGGAGGACGCCGGCCACCGGCTCGATTTTTTTCAGAGCAATGCCGAACACCAATTGGTAGAGCGGATCCACGCCGCCCGGGGGCAGGTTGATTTCATTCTCATCAACCCGGCCGCCTTCACCCATACCAGCGTGGCCCTGCGCGACGCCCTTACCGGGGTCGCGATTCCGTTCATCGAGGTCCACCTTTCGAACGTTCACGCCAGGGAGTCGTTTCGCCGACACTCCTATTTTTCAGACATCGCCGTCGGCGTCATCAGCGGACTGGGGGCTCAGGGCTATGAACTCGCCCTGCACGCCGCCATGGCACGCCTGCACGCCTGAAGCCACCAAAACCGCCCAGAGACAGACAACGACCATGGATATCAGAAAAGTAAAGAAACTGATCGAATTGATCGAAGCCTCGGATGTCGCCGAGATCGAGATTCACGAAGGTGAGGAGTCGGTACGCATCAGCCGCGCCAGCTCCATCGCCCCCCCCGTGGCAGTGGCCGCCGCTCCCGCCCCGGCGGCTCCGGCTCCAGCCGCTCCGGCCCCACAGCCGGAGGCCGCCGAAGAGGTGATCAGCGGCCACCAGATCCTCTCGCCGATGGTCGGCACCTTCTACACCGCCTCCTCTCCCGGCGCCAAACCCTTCGCCACCGAGGGGCAGAGCGTCAGCGCCGGAGACACCCTCTGCATCATCGAGGCGATGAAGATCCTCAACCAGATCGAGAGTGACAAATCGGGCATCGTGAAAAAGGTGCTGGTCGACAACGGCCAGCCGGTTGAGTACAACCAGCCCCTGTTCATCATCGAGTAAGGGGCCGCTGCCGCCATGATCGAAAAAGTTGTGATTGCCAACCGCGGGGAGATCGCCCTGCGCATCCAGCGCGCCTGCCGTGAACTGGGTATCAAGACGGTTGCCGTTCACTCGGAGGCCGACCGAGACCTAAAGCATGTGCGCCTGGCCGACGAGTCGGTCTGCATCGGCCCGCCCCCGTCGGCGGGAAGCTACCTGCAGATCCCCAACATCATCAGCGCCGCCGAGGTGACCGATGCGGTCGCCATCCACCCCGGCTACGGCTTTCTCTCCGAGAACGCCGACTTCGCCGAGCGGGTGGAGGAGAGCGGCTTCATCTTCATCGGACCCAGGCCGGAGACCATCCGCCTGATGGGGGACAAGATCACCGCCATCGAGGCGATGCGGGCGGCCGGCGTGCCCTGCGTGCCGGGCTCCGACGGCCCCCTCGACGACAACGACGATCGCACCCTCGAGCTGGCGCGCGGGATCGGCTACCCGGTCATCATCAAAGCCGCCGGAGGAGGTGGTGGGCGCGGCATGCGCGTGGTCCACTCCGAGGCCACGCTGCTCAGCGCCATCTCGCTGACCAAGGCCGAGGCGGGAGCCGCTTTCGGCAACGACATCGTCTACATGGAGAAGTACCTGGAGAACCCGCGCCATGTCGAATTCCAGGTGATCGCCGACACCCATGGCAACGCCATTCACCTGGGCGAGCGCGACTGCTCGATGCAGCGCCGCCATCAGAAGGTGGTGGAGGAGGCGCCGGCGCCGGGCATCACCCGGGAGCAGCGCCACCGCATCGGCGAACGCTGTGCCGAGGCGTGCCGCCAGATCGGCTACCGCGGCGCCGGCACCTTCGAGTTCCTGTACGAGAACGACGAGTTCTACTTCATCGAGATGAATACCCGGGTTCAGGTCGAACACCCGGTCACCGAGCTGATCACAGGCGTGGACATCGTCAAGGAACAGTTGCTGGTCGCCTCCGGTGAAAAGCTCTCCTACACCCAGGACCAGATCACCATCCGGGGCCACGCCATCGAGTGCCGGATCAATGCAGAAAACCCCGATAACTTCATGCCCAGCCCCGGCGACATCACCTCGCTGCACATCCCGGGCGGCCCCGGAATCCGCATCGACACCCATATCTATGACGGCTATCGGGTACCGCCCTATTACGACTCCATGATCGGCAAGCTGATTGCCCACGGCGAAACCCGCACCTCGGCGCTGGCGCGCCTGCGCACCGCGCTCGACGAGATGGTCATCGAAGGCATCAAGACCAACATCCCCCTGCATCAGCGCATCATGCGGGACGGCGCCTTCATCCAGGGCGGCGCCAACATCCACTACCTGGAAAAGATGCTGGGACTCTGAACCGGACGCGGGCGGCCCCGCCGCCGTCCGCCCCGGATCACGGACCCCGAGCCACCCCTCATGTCCTGGTTGCAGATCCACCTGATCACCGACAAGGAGCGGGCCCCGCTCATCGAGCTGTTGTTCGAGAACATCGGCGCCCTCTCGGTCACCCTCGGCGACGCCGCCGACGAGGCACTGCTCGAACCGGCCCCGGGGGAATCCCCCCTCTGGCGGCAAACCCGCGTCAGCGCCCTGTTCCGCGGCGACAGCGACGCCGATGCCCTGCGCAGCGCCATTGCCCAGACCCTGGGCCAAGACACCGGCGCGGAACTCTCCATGGAGGTGCTGGAGGACCAGGCCTGGGAGCGGGCCTGGCTCGATGCCTTCCGGCCGATGCCTTTCGGGCGGCGTCTCTGGGTCTGCCCCGACGGCCAGCAACCGCCGGTCGATGACGCCGTGATCGTGGCCCTCGACCCGGGCCTCGCCTTCGGCACCGGCACCCACCCCACCACCGCGCTCTGTCTGCAGTGGCTGGAGGGGCGGGATCTGCGCAAGCGCGAGGTGATCGATTTCGGCTGCGGCTCCGGCATCCTCTCCGTGGCCGCCCTCAAGCTGGGCGCCGCGCGGGCCATCGCCATCGACCACGATCCCCAGGCCCTGGAGGCCACCCGGGCCAACGCCGAGAAAAACGGCGTCGCCGGGCGCATCGGGATCCATCCCGGCGGCTACCGCCCCGCACGGCCCGCCCCTCTGCTGGTCGCCAACATCCTGGCCGGAACCCTGATCGAACTCGAACCGGTGCTCGCCGGGCTGGTTGAACCCGGCGGCCACATCGCCCTCTCCGGAATCCTCGCCGAGCAGGCGGATCAGGTATCGGCTTGCTATCGGGCGGATTTCGAGATGGAGCCCCCAAGGCAGCTCGACGACTGGATACTGCTGGAGGGAAGGCGGCTCCCCATCCCCTGAGGCACCGACCACCGGCTGCGGCCCGCTGGAGACTATTCCTACACCGGCCGGAAGCAGGTACCCTATAGCCGTGTTTACCCAGTGCCCCACCTGCCAGACCCTGTTCCGCGTCACCGCCAGCCAACTGCGGGCGGCCGCCGGGCGGGTGCGCTGCTGCCGCTGCGACGCAATCTTCGACGCCGCCGCGCACCGCCAATCGCACGACGACCAGACCGCCACCCAACAAGGCGGCCACATCGCCCTCTCCGGAATCCTCGCCGAGCAGGCGGATCAGGTATCGGCTTGCTATCGGGCGGATTTCGAGATGGAGCCCCCAAGGCAGCTCGACGACTGGATACTGCTGGAGGGAAGGC
>PQCP01000010.1 GCA_003062205.1 Candidatus Sedimenticola endophacoides | reverse complement strand
GTCCTGAAAATACCCTTTTCTGATCGGCCGATCGCCAGGGATCGACGAATTCTGGCAAGCGCTTCAACATAAGCGCGCAATAATAGTACGGCGCCCCGGAAAGGTCAAAAAATATTGAGGGGTTTCAAGGGGGTTAGAAGGTACCCGCCCGATCGGGCAGGACGCCCTCAAAAGGGCGTCCGCCAAAACGGGATGATATGCGCCGCGCGCTCAAGAAGCGCAGCGGACCGGCCAAATAAAATCACCGCCGGTCAATCGGTTAGCGACACGGCTCCATCACTCCGGATCTTATCCGGGGTTCGGGGCCGGCTCGCGACCCCAGAGCTCCGTACCCCGGTGGGCCGATCCGGACTAGCCGCCGACCAGCGCCAGCAGGACTCCCGCCGCCACGGCCGAGCCGATCACTCCCGCCACGTTGGGTCCCATGGCGTGCATCAGCAGGAAGTTGTGATGATCCGCCTCCAGGCCCACTCTGTTGACCACCCGCGCCGCCATGGGCACCGCCGAGACGCCGGCCGCACCGATCAGCGGATTGACCTTGCCCCCGGTGAGCTTGTGCATCAACTTCCCCATCAGCACGCCAGCGGCGGTGCCGATGCAGAACGCCAGCGCCCCCAGGGCCAGGATGCCCAAGGTCTCCACCGTGAGGAACTTGTCGGCGGAGAGCTTGGAGCCCACCGCCAGGCCGAGAAAGATGGTGACGATATTGATGATCTCGTTCTGCGCGGCGCGGCTGAGCCGGTCCACCACCCCTACCTCGCGCAGCAGGTTGCCGAACATCAGCATTCCGATCAGGGGGGCCGCCGAGGGGAGGAACAGGATGCACAACAGGAGCACACTGAACGGAAACAGGACCTTCTCCAGCTTGCTCACCGGACGCAGCTGCTGCATGGTCACCTTGCGGTCCGCCTCGCTGGTCAACGCCTTCATGATCGGCGGCTGAATGATCGGCACCAGCGCCATGTAGGAGTAGGCCGCCACGGCGATCGCCCCCAGCAGATCCGGCGATAGCCTGGAGGCGAGAAAGATCGCCGTCGGTCCGTCCGCCCCGCCGATGATGGCGATCGCCGAGGCGTCCGCCATGCTGAACTCGAAGCCGGGGACCAGATTCAGTGCCAGGGCACCGAGCAGGGTGGCGAAGATGCCGAACTGCGCGGCGGCGCCGAGAAACAGGGTCTGCGGCATGGCGATCAGGGCGCTGAAGTCGGTCAGCGCCCCCACCCCCATGAAGATCAGCAGCGGAAACACCCCGGTCTCGATGCCCACATGGTAGACGTAGCCGAGCAGACCGTCCGGACCAGCGATGCCGGCGACCGGAATGTTACTGAGGATGGCTCCGAAACCGATCGGCAGCAGCAGCAGGGGCTCGAAATTCTTCACCGCCGCCAGATAGATCAGGACGCAGCCGACCAGCATCATCAACACCTGACCCCACTCCAGATTGGCAATCCCCATGGATTGCCACAATGCTTCAATTCCGCCCATGGAGTCAGCCCATCATGATCAGTGTTTGACCAACCTGCACCGCGTCGCCCTCTTTCACCGGGATGGCGCTAACGGCGCCACCGCGCGGGGCTCGCACCTCGGTCTCCATCTTCATCGCCTCCATGATGACGATCACATCGCCCTGGTTGACCTGCTGGCCTTCGGCGACACGGATCTTGACGATGTTTCCGGCCAGGGGCGCGGGCACCGGTTCGGCTTCACCACCGGGTTGTGCTGCCGTTGCGGCGGGGGCGGCTTCGACGACCTGCTGAACCGCTCCGCCCGGCGCCACGGTGACACTGTAGCTCTTGCCGTTGACCGAAACGGTGTAGGCCTCGGGGCCGCCGGCCGGTGCGGCAGGCGCCACCGGGGCCGGTGCGGCAACCGCTGCCGCCGGCTCGCTGCCCGGGACCGGCTCAAAGGCCTCTGGGTTTCCACGATTCTCGATGAATTTCAACCCAACCTGGGGGAACAGGGCGTAGATCAGCACATCCTCCTCCCGGTTTTCGGCCAGGGTCAGCCCCTTGTCGGCGGCCAGAGCATCCAGTTCGGCCGTCAGCCGGTCCATCTCATCTTCGATCCGGTCCGCGGGGCGGCAGGTGACCGGCTCCTCGCCATCACCCAGCACCCGGGCCTGCAGCTCCTCGTTCACCGGTGCCGGGGAGGCGCCATACTCGCCGCGCAGCACACCCGCGGTCTCCTTGGTGATGTTCTTGTAGCGCTCGCCCATCAGGACGTTGATCACCGCCTGGGTACCGACGATCTGTGAAGTTGGGGTCACCAGGGGGATAAAGCCGAGATCCTCCCGTACCTTGGGGATCTCTTCGAGCACCGCATCCATCTTGTCGGTGGCGCCCTGCTCGCGCAGCTGATTCTCCATGTTGGTGAGCATGCCGCCCGGCACCTGGGCCACCAGGATACGGGAGTCGATCCCCTTGAGGGCGCCCTCGAATTTGACGTATTTCTTTCTCACCTCACGGAAGTAGGCGGCGATCTCTTCGAGCTTGTTCAGATCCAGGCCGGTAGCGCGGTCGGTGCCATCCATGATCGCCACCACCGATTCGGTGGCCGAGTGGCCGTAGGTGTGGGACATGGAGGAGATGGAGGTGTCGAGCATGTCGATGCCCGCCTCCGCCGCCTTGACATTGGTGGCTGTGCTCATGCCGGTGGTGGCGTGCGACTGCATGGCGATGGGTACCGCGACCGTCTCCTTCAGGCGGCTGACCAGCTCGTAGGCCACGTAGGGTTTGAGCAGGCCGGCCATATCCTTGATACAGATCGAGTGGCTGCCCATCCCCTCCAGTGCTTTGGCCATGTCGACCCAGTAGTCGATATCGTGTACCGGGCTGACGGTATAGGACATGGTGCCCTGAGCATGCTTTCCGGCATCGATGGTGGCCTGAATCGCGGTCTTGAAATTGCGCAGATCGTTCATGGCGTCGAAGATTCGAAACACGTCCATGCCGTTTTCGGCCGCGCGATCGACGAAGCGCCGCACCACATCGTCCGCGTAGTGGCGGTAACCGAGGATGTTCTGGGCGCGGAACAGCATCTGCTGGCGGGTGTTGGGCATCGCCGCCTTGAGCTGGCGCAGCCGCTCCCACGGGTCTTCGCCGAGATAACGTATGCAGCTGTCGAAGGTGGCGCCGCCCCAGGTCTCCAAGGACCAGAACCCCACCTCGTCAAGTTGTTTGGCGATGGGCAGCATATCCTCGATACGCATGCGGGTGGCCAGCAGGGATTGATGGCCGTCACGCAGGACCAGTTCTGTAATTCCAAGTGGTTTTTGAACGCTCATCAGGCTCACTTAAAGTCTGTGGTTACGCGCGGTGCGCGGGATACCCGGCTTCGGTGTCTCCGTAAGCGGGTGATTATCTTGATCTGAAACGGCTTATGGCCGCCGAGATCACGGCAACCAGCTCCTCGTCCTCTCCCGCCTTGGGTACGGCGGGCTGCGGTGCTGGCACGGCTTGCGGTTGTTTCTTGTCGATGGCCGCGGCCAGGCGCGACATACCGGACATGGTCACAACCAGGATCGTAAGGAAGATAAACACGATCCCCATGCCGAGAAGCATGAGGTTCACGCCTTCCATCAACAGGTCGCTAACAGGCATCATTTCAATCTCTCCTCATCCCCGGGCCGGGTAAACCATCACGGCTTATGGGGCGATAAACAGAGGTTTTTGCCCGGGCAGCTTTTTCTATTGGTTTTACCCATCGATGTCAAGGGAGGGGAAATATACCCTCCGCGCATCCTGTTGTTTATATTGAATTATAGAATGATCGGATAGTATCTATTTAATTTATCAATAGTTGTCGGTGGAGTTATTGGGTTTGGAATACGGCAATCGTCCTATAACCCGCACCCTTGAATTCACACGTCTCCGGTGTCCAATCTGCTAGCCCGAATGTTTCATAAACCATTAGGTGACCACAAATACCGTACAACCAGACTAGGGTATTAGCCGAGAACTAGGCAGGCCGGTAACTGTTAGCGGGGCGACGATCATTTTTTCGGGGTTGT
>PQCP01000065.1 GCA_003062205.1 Candidatus Sedimenticola endophacoides | reverse complement strand
CTCAGCGGTTCTTGGGTAGACTTGGACATGGGGCGACCTCGTTTAGCTTCACCGAAGCGTTTTTGGCGAAATACCAATTATATCAATTGGTTGAACGAGGTGCGCCCTTTTTTATGAATAATTCGGGTTAGAAAGGTCACTGGGACCAGAATCGGGAATGATCCACCGCGAATCATGCGCCAGCAGGTAGAGATCCACGCCACATGCCCCCCCCTGCTCGGGCCGGGAGAGCCTCCCGCCTGGGAGTTGCGAAACCACGACAGCAACTCCCCACTGGTGATCCTCTGCGACCACGCCCACAACCGCATCCCCGACGCCCTCGGCCAGCTGGGACTCGACCCGGTCCACCTGGGCGACCACATCGCCTATGACATCGGTGCCCTGGCGGTGGCCGATCGGCTGGCCGATGCCTTCGCCTGCCGGATGTTCGCCGCCGGCTATTCGCGCCTGGTGATCGATCTCAACCGCCATCCCGGCGACGGCTCCTCGATCCCCGAAGTGAGGGACCAGGTGACCATCCCCGGTAACCGTGACCTGCATCCGGATCAGGTGATGCAGCGTGAAAACGAGCTGTTCTGGCCCTATCACAACGCAGTCACCTCCGGGCTTGAACAGATCCGAGAAAGCGGCCGGACCCCGGTGATTCTCTCACTGCACAGCTTCACCCCCAGCTTCCGGGGATTCGAGCGCCCCTGGCACCTGGGTGTGCTCTGGGACCGCGACCAGCGCCTCTCGGGGCCGCTGATCCACCGCCTGGCGCGCCTGCCCGGGATCTGCGTCGGCGACAACCAGCCCTACCACGCCCGCAATCCTCTCGGCTTCACCATGGATGTGCACTGCGAGCGCAACGGCTACCCGCACGTGCTGCTGGAGATCCGCCAGGACCTGATCAGCGACACGCGCGGCGCCGCCCACTGGGCACGCCTGCTGCACAGCCAGCTGCGGCCGTTGCTGATCGAGCTGGCTCTGCTGGAGATCGAGCCATGAAGACCCCCAGTTTCACCATCGGCATCGAAGAGGAGTACCTGCTGGTGGACCGCAGCAGCCGCGACCTGATCAGCGAGGCCCCCGCTTCGATGCTGGCCGAGTGCGAGGCCCTGTTGCAGGGCCAGGTGGCGCCCGAGTTCCTACAGTGCCAGATCGAGGTGGGCACCCGCGTCTGCGGCGGCCTGCACGAGGCCCGCGACGAACTGGCCTATCTGCGCCGCACCGTCGCCACCGTGGCCGAGCGCCACGGCCTGGCGGTGATCGCCGCCTCCACCCACCCCTTCGCCAGCCCCTCACGGCTGGAACACACCCCCCGGGAGCGTTACGACCAGCTAGCCCATGACCTCCAGGAGGTGGTGCGCCAACTGGTGATCAGCGGCATGCACATCCATGTCGGCATCGAGGACGACGACCTACGCGTGGACCTGATGGGTCAGCTCACCTATGTCCTGCCCCACCTCCTGGCCCTGAGCACCTCCTCCCCCTTCTGGCTGGGCCGCGACACCGGCCTCAAGTCCTACCGCATCGCCATCTGGGACGGCATGCCCCGGACCGGTCTGCCCGAGTCGTTCGACAGCCACGGAGAGTACCAGCGCCATATCGATGTGCTGACCGGGGCCGGAGTGATCGAGGACGCCACCAAGATCTGGTGGGACATCCGCCCCAGCGACCGCTACCCCACCCTGGAGATGCGCATAACCGACGTCTGCACCCGCCTCGACGACGCCATTGCCGTGGCCGCCTTCTATCTCTGCTGGCTGCGCATGCTCTACCGCCTGCGCCGCGGAAATCAGCGCTGGCGCCGCTACAGCGCCTTTCTGATCAACGAAAACCGCTGGCGCGCACACCGCTACGGCATCGACGAGGGGCTGCTCGACTTCGGCCGGGGGGAGATCATCCCCTTCGCCGAGCTGATCGAAGAGGCGATGGAGTTGATCGAAGAAGATGCCGAATTCTTCGGCTGCACCCGCGAGATCGGGCACCTGCACACCATCCTCACCGGGGGCACCAGCGCCCACCGGCAGCTCGCCGCCTACCAGCGGGCCCTGGCAGAGGGGGCAGACCGGGAGGCGGCCCTGCGCGCGGTGGTCGATCTGCTGGTCGAAGAGACCCTGCGCGGCACCGATCCCCCCCCCCACGCGTGAGCTGCTGTTCGCGCTCTCCAGCCGCCACCCCACCAGCGTCGGTTTATCACTGGAGAATTTCGGGAAATCAGGACGGATCCAGATTCACAGAAAACGCGGTGCGCCCCCAATTCCGCAATGCCATGTGGGTGCCCGTGCCTTTCAATTGGGAACCTCTATCAATCCGTTTTCCACCGCCCTATGAGCACCAAGATTGCAACTCGTGCGCAAACCATCGGTAAATCGGCCTTCTCGATGCCTATCAGTGCCTCAAAAAGCGATTATGTGCCGTCCGAATGGCTCGTCGGAGGGGAAATGTCCCCTTCTGTCGATCATTCAGGCGCACCTCGCCTGCAAGTAGGCCCATCGGCGCAGGTTGTAGACAATGTTCATCATGCCGATCTTCAATCGGGCTCTGGCGATGCCGATGGTGCGCACCAGCATCCCACCCATGGCGGTTTGGGCGGCGAACACGTGTTCAACGCGCACCCGAACCTTGGCCCGGCGATGGTTCGCCTTGGTGGCCCGTTCGGACAGTTTCCGTTTGGCCGTACCCTTGGTCTGGATGTGACTGCGGTAGCCCCGCTCTTTCAGTTCGGCCTCCCGCTTCGCAGAGCGGTAGGCCGAGTCTGCCCAGACATCGGCGCTGGTGTTGGTCTCATCCAGCAGGGTGTCGAAGACCTGGCTGTCGTGAACGGCGGCATCGGTCACCTCGAAGTGGCGGACCAGCTTGTTCTCCCGGTCGATGCTGACGTGGTTCTTGTACCCGAAGTAGGTCTTGCCATGCTTCTTCGTCCAGCGGGCATCGCTATCCTTCTGTCGCTTCATCGCGGGCTTTTCATCCCAGCCCTCCGGCGTTTCGCCTTTCTTGATCGCCTCGTTCTCGTCCCGGCGGTTGCGCTGGCGGGGCGCGGTGACCATGCTCGCATCGACGATTTGCCCGCGCCGCGGGATGTAGCCGGCCGCCTCGATTTGCACCATCAGCTCGGCGAACAACTCTTCGACCAGTTCCAGCGTCTTCAGCCGCTCCCGGAAAAGCCAGATGGTCTTGGCGTCCGGCACTCGCCCTTCGGGCGTCAGTCCCAGAAAACGGCAGAAGGAGTAGCGATCGCGTATTTGGTACTCGGTCTGGTCGTCGGCCAAGTTGTAGAAGTGTTGCAGCACCAGCACCTTGAACATCAGCACCACATCGAACGGCTTGCGCCCGGCGTTGCTCTTGCGCTCCTTTTGATGCACTTTCTCCAGCACTGGGCGGAATACCTCCCAGTCGACCACTTTGGCCAGTTTCGGCAGTGGGTCGCCCAGCTTTTCCAGCTGCTGGTGGCGTTCATCAAGGTCGAAGAATCCGGGCTGCATCAGGGTGCGCTCTTATTCGTGTTGGGTATGCCTATGATCTCACGATCACGGCTGAATTTTTAGAGGTTCCCAATTGTCAATGGGTGGCTGCTATGTATCACGCCGCGCTAAGGGGCGCGAGCGCAGCGAGCGTCCCAGTGAGCGATAGCGAACGAACTTGAGCCATCCCCCCCTTGACTCCCCTCTAACTTCTCCGATAGTGTCTTGTAGATGCAATTTATCGGTAAATTGTATATAAAATATCTTAAAAGACTCATTCAAGAGATCTCTGGAGAATACAATCAAGAGTGTCGCTACCTCGTGAAAGATTTTGGGACATCCCAGTCCCCAAAATCGACTCGCCAACGCGACAGCCGTTACTGCCCCGACCGTCCTGCGCTCATCACGACTCCGTCCCGCACATTGCAGCAAAGCTGCTCGTGCGCAACTCCGTCATGATGACCACAATGACTCTACGGCGTGTCGGATGCGCTATTTGTATGCCCTACGTCACTCCCTATCGGTCGTAACTGCGGCCATACAACCGCGCCTACGCCTATCGGGGACTAACCGCCTTCGCTTCGCTCTCCATGGCGGTTAGCGGAAGATAAGCCTGATAAAGCCGCTGGTTGCCGCTCTGCTTTGCTCTTCTCTCGCGGCAGGCAGTGCAGTAGCCGCCACCAAGTGGGATATGCCGACACCCTATGGTGACGGTGTTCACCACACCAAGAATGTCCGCCAATTTGCCGCCGACGTGAATGCCGCCACCAATGGCGAGATGAATATTGTCGTCCACTCCGGCGCATCACTGTTCAAACATCCCGAGATCCACCGGGCGGTCAAGACCGGCCAGGTGAACATCGGTGAGATGTTCATGGGCCTGCTGGGCAACTCCAACCCGGTCTTCAAAGCGGATAACATCCCCTTCCTGGCCAGTGACTTTGACAGCGCCAAAAACCTCTGGGCCGCCAGTCGCCCCCATGTCGAGAAGGCATTGGCCAAAGACGGTCTGAAACTGCTCTACGCCATCCCCTGGCCTCCCCAGGGCTTCTACACCAAGAAACCGGTTTCCTCGGTGGCGGACTTTGAAGGCGTGAAGATGCGCGCCTACAGCCCCACCACCTCTCGTCTGGCGGTGCTGTTGAAAGCGGCGCCCACCACCGTCCAGACCCCCGAGATTCCCCAGGCGTTCAGTACCGGTATCATCGACGCCATGGTCACCTCCCCCTCCACCGGCGTCAGCAGTCAGGCGTGGGACTTTGTCGGCAACTACACCGACACCCAGGCGTGGATCCCCAAGAACATGGTGATCGTCAACGCCCGCGCCTTCAAACGCCTCTCCGAGGGTGAGCAGAAGGCGGTGATGGATGCCGCAGCCAAGGCTGAGTCACGTGGTTGGGAGATGGCGCGCAAGGAGACCGAGGACAAGACCAACACCCTCAAAGAGAAGGGCATGAATGTCACTGCTCCCACCGCTCAGTTCAAGAGCGAACTGAGGGCGATCGGTCAGACCATGGGTGAGGAGTGGGCCAAAGAGGCTGGTACCACCGGCAGTGAGATTCTTCAGGCGCTTTGAGGGACACTGAGCCAGTAGCATAGTGAACTGTGGGGGCGGCTTCAGCCGTGATGAGTGCCTGAAGAAGGCCAGGATCACGGTTTAGCCGCCCCTACCACTCGTTAAAGTGGCTATGCACAAGGCTGCCGTGGCTTTATGTAGGTGCGAATTTACCCGCACAGCACGGCCGGGTGCCGGTAACTCACCACGGCGTCCGAATTAAATCGGACCTGCATGAACCATATGCAAACTGCCGTGGAACCGTCAGGACTATTGTGCGTAATCACTCTACTTAATTGCATAGCCCCCAAATGAGAAAACTCCTCGACAGCCTCTACCTTTGGTCGGGCATTACCGCCGGCATCTGCCTGGCCACCATGGCCCTGCTGATCATGGCCCAGATCGTTGGCCGCTGGTTCGGCGTGGTGATCCCCTCTACCGAGGACTTTTCCGGTTTCCTGCTCGCCGCCACCAGCTTTCTGGCTCTCGCCTACACCCTGCGCAGTGGTGGCCATATTCGCGTCAATCTCTTTATCACCCATATCCACGGCCCGCTGCGTAACCTCATCGAGGGAACTGTGCTGCTGCTGGCACTGATCCTGGTCTGTTATGCCGCCTGGTCGACCACGATGCTGACCATCGAGTCCTGGGAGTTCGATGAGGTGAGCCAGGGCTATATCCCGGTGCCGTTGTGGATTCCCCAGGTACCGATGGCGCTGGGCCTGGTGATTCTGTCGATTGCCCTGGTGGACGAACTGCAGATGCTGCTACGCGGCAACAGTCCACACTATCTGCAGCATGATGAGTCCACACCACCCGCCAACGAGGAGGAGGGGTAGTATGGATCCGATCATCATGACGCTGGTTCTAACTCTGGTTCTGTTCGCCTTTCTCTCCATGGGATTGTGGGTGGCTGTTACCCTTTTCTTTGTCGCCTTTGTCGGCCTATTGCTCAATGATACCTCCAACATCGGCATGATCATGGCCACCACCACCTGGGGGGCAGCCTCGATGTGGACCCTGGCGGCGCTGCCGATGTTTATCTGGATGGGTGAAATTCTCTTCCGCACCCGCCTCTCGGAAGATCTGTTTCGCGGTCTCGCCCCCTGGCTCAACCACCTGCCCGGACGGCTGCTGCACGTCAATATTCTCGGCTGCGGTATCTTTGCGGCGGTCTCCGGCTCCTCTGCCGCCACCGCCGCCACCATCGGCCGCATGACCGCCCCGGAGCTTGAACGGCGCGGTTACGACGAGCGCATGGCGCTGGGCACCCTGGCCGGTTCCGGTACCCTCGGCCTGCTGATTCCGCCCTCGATCATCCTCATCGTCTACGGTGTCTCCGCAGAGATCTCCATCGCCCGGCTCTTTATCGCCGGGGCGCTGCCCGGGCTGCTGCTGATTGCGCTCTTCATGGGTTACACCATGATCAAGAGTGTCGCTACCTCGTGAAAGATTTTGGGACATCCCAGTCCCCAAAATCGACTCGCCAACGCGACAGCCGTTACTGCCCCGGCCGTCCTGCGCTCATCACGACTCCGTCCCGCACATTGCAGCAAAGCTGCTCGTGCGCAACTCCGTCATGATGACCACAATGACTCTACGGCGTGTCGGATGCGCTATTTGTATGCCCTACGTCACTCCCTATCGGTCGTAACTGCGGCCATACAACCGCGCCTACGCCTATCGGGGACTAACCGCCTTCGCTTCGCTCTCCATGGCGGTTAGCGCTGGTCACTGATCAATCACCACCGCATGCCTGCTGCCGACGACCATCTCTCATTCCGGGAGAAGATGAGGGCGAGTCTGCGACTCTTTCCAGTGATCGGTCTGATCCTCTTTGTCCTCGGCTCGATCTACGGGGGGCTGGCCACCGCCACCGAGGCGGCGGTGTTTGGCGTATTCGGTGCCCTGGTGCTCTCCTTGCTCACCGGGACTCTCAATCGCAAGACCTTTATGGCCAGCCTGATGGGGGCAACCCGTACCTCCTGCATGATCGCCTTTATCCTTGCCGGCGCCGCCTTCCTCACCATCGCCATGGGCTTTACCGGCATACCACGCGCCCTGGCTGAGGGCATTGCCACCATGGGGCTCTCCCCCCTTGGGCTGATCGTGATGCTGACCCTCTTTTTCGTGGTACTCGGCTGCTTTCTCGACGGAATCTCGGTAGTGGTACTGACCACCTCGGTGGTACTGCCGATGGTACAGCAGGCCGGTATCGACCTGCTCTGGTTCGGCATCTACCTGGTGCTGGTGGTGGAGATGTCGCAGATCACCCCGCCGGTCGGTTTCAACCTCTTCGTCCTCCAGGGGCTCACCGGCAAGAACATCCTGAAGATCGCCGTCTACTCGCTGCCGTTCTTCCTGCTGCTTCTGCTGGCGGTGGTGCTGGTGACCGCCTTCCCGGAAATCGCCACTTGGCTGCCTTCGCAGATGACGCGGGGTTAAAAAACGGAACACAGAGGGTCACAGAGAACACGGAGCTTGTTTATTGTGCACCAATTTGGGTATGAATATCCGTTCACTCTGTGATTGTTTGTAAGTATGTAAGTTAGCACTATAAATGACACAATTATCAACACAGGAAGACGCCCCATCCACCTCCGGCTGGCAGTTTTGGATCGACCGCGGGGGTACCTTTACCGACCTTGTGGCACACCGTCCCGATGGTTCCCTGGTGACCCACAAGCTGCTCTCGGAGAATCCCCGCCAGTATCCCGATGCGGCGATCCAGGGTATCCGCGACCTGCTCGGCGTGGCTGCGGGTGAGGAACTGCCCGCAGAGGTGATCGAGGCGGTGAAGATGGGTACCACCGTGGCCACCAACGCGCTGCTGGAGCGCCAGGGTGAGCCGACCCTGTTGGCGGTGACCCGGGGTTTCGGCGATGCCCTGCGTATCGGCTACCAGACACGCCCCGACCTCTTTACCCTCGATATCGAGCTGCCGGAGATGCTCTACAGCGAGGTGCTGGAGATCGATGAGCGTATTGGTGCCCGGGGGGAGCTGGTCACACCCCTGGACCCGGCCAGGGCTCGTGAGGGCCTGCAGGACGCCTACGACCGGGGCTTGCGCACCCTCGCCATCCTCTTTATGCACGGCTATCGCTATCCCGACCATGAACTGCAGGTGGCGGCGCTGGCGCGGGAGATCGGCTATACCCAGATCTCCGTCAGCTCCCGGGTGAGCCCGCTGATGAAGCTGGTGAGCCGGGGCGACACCACGGTGGTGGATGCCTATCTGTCGCCCATCCTGCGCCGCTACATCGACCGGGTGGAGGGAGAGCTACAGGGGATGAAAGAGAGTGGCGGCCGCCTGATGTTCATGCAGTCCAACGGCGGCCTCACCGACGCCCACACCTTTCAGGGCAAAGACGCCATCCTCTCCGGTCCCGCCGGCGGTGTGGTGGGGATGGTGCGTACCGCCGAGGCGGCAGGTTTCGAGCGTCTTATCGGCTTCGACATGGGGGGAACCTCCACCGATGTGAGCCACTACGCCGGTGAGTATGAGCGCGCCTTCGAGACTGAGGTGGCTGGTGTGCGGCTGCGCGCGCCGATGATGCAGATCCATACCGTGGCCGCTGGCGGCGGCTCGATACTGCAGTTTGACGGCTCCCGCTACCGGGTGGGGCCCGACTCCGCCGGTGCCAATCCAGGCCCCGCCTGTTATCGCAACGGCGGCCCGCTCACCGTCACCGACTGCAACGTCATGCTCGGCAAGCTGCAGCCCGCCCACTTTCCGGCGGTGTTTGGCCCCGCCGCCGACCAGCCGCTGGATGCAGAGGTGGTGAGGGCGAAGTTCTCCGAACTGGCCGATGAGATCCATGCCTCCACCGGTGATCGGCGCACCCCGGAGCAGGTGGCGGAGGGTTTTCTCGCCATCGCTGTAGAGAATATGGCCAATGCCATCAAGAAGATCTCCGTGCAGCGCGGTTACGATATCTCCGAATACACCCTCTGCTGCTTTGGCGGCGCAGGGGGGCAGCACGCCTGCCTGGTGTCGGATGCGCTGGGTATGCAGCGGGTCTATCTCCACCCCTATGCCGGTGTGCTCTCCGCCTTCGGTATGGGACTGGCGGACCAGCGGCTGATGTACGAGCAGGCGGTGGAGGCGCAGCTCCGGGCTGAGCTGATGCCCCAGCTTGCCGACAGGTTGCAGCAGCTGGAGCTGGAGGGGGGCGGAGCAATGGAGGCCCAGGGGGTAGCCGGCACAAGGATCCGTTTTGAGCGGAAGCTGCACCTGCGTTACCAGGGCTCGGATACCGCCCTGATCGTCGAGCACGGTGAAGTGGATGCCATTATCAATGACTTCGAGGCGGCCCACCGCCGCCGTTTCGGATTTATCTCGCCCGAGAAACCGCTGATTGTTGAGGCGGTTCAGCTGGAGGTGATCGGTGCCGGCGATGCCCCCGCCGTCAGTGGCGAGGCCACCACCGGCAGGGGCGGTATCGACCTTGCCCGTCACCGCTCGGTGATGCAGGGCAAGTCCTATGAGACGCCGTTCCACGACCGCGACCAGATGCTGGTGGATACCCCCCTTCAGGGACCGGCGGTGATCGTCGAGCAGACCGGTACCATCGTTGTCGAGCCCGGCTGGCAGGCCACCCTCACCGCCAGGGATGACATCATCCTCGAGCGTTACCTGCCCCTGCCGAAACGGGTGGCCATCGGCACCCAGGTCGATCCGGTGATGCTGGAGATCTTCAACAACCTCTTTATGTCCATCGCCGAGCAGATGGGAATGGTGCTTGAAAACACCGCCGCCTCGGTCAACATCAAGGAGCGGCTCGACTTCTCCTGCGCCGTCTTCGACCAGGCCGGTGAATTGATCGCCAACGCGCCACACATGCCGGTGCACCTCGGTTCCATGAGCGAGAGCATCAAGACGGTGATCCGCGAGCGCTCCGGAACCATGATGAAGGGCGATGCCTACGCCCTCAACGCCCCCTACAACGGCGGCACCCATCTGCCGGATGTCACCATCATCAAGCCGGTCTTCGACGAGGCGGGGACGGAGGTGATCTTCTATGTCGCCTCCCGTGGTCACCATGCCGATATCGGCGGCATCACTCCCGGCTCCATGCCCCCCGACTCCCGTTCGGTGGAGGAGGAAGGAATCCTCATCGACAATATCAAACTGGTGGACGGCGGACGCTTCCTCGAAGAGGAGATACGTGCACTGCTCGCCTCGGGAGCGCACCCCGCACGCAACCCGGATGCCAATATCGCCGATTTTCAGGCCCAGCTCGCCGCCTGCGAGAAGGGGATGCAGGAGCTGCTGGGCATGGTCGAGCACTTCGGTCTCAATGTGGTGCACGCCTACATGCAACACGTCCAGGACAATGCCGAGGAGTCGGTGCGGCGGGTGCTCGATGTCCTCAGCGACGGCGAGTTCTGCTACCCGATGGATGACGGTTACAAGGTCTGCGTCAAGATCACCCTCGACAAGGCGGCGCGCCGCGCGGTGATCGATTTCACCGGCACCAGCGACCAGCACCCCGGCAACTACAACGCCCCCTCGGCAGTCTGCAGGGCGGCGGTGCTCTACGTCTTCCGCTGCCTGGTGGATGACATGATCCCCCTCAACGAGGGGTGCCTCAAACCCCTGGAGGTGATCATCCCCGAGGGCTCCATCATCAACCCTCGCTACCCGGCAGCGGTGGTGGCGGGCAACGTCGAGACCTCCCAGGTGATTGTCGATACCCTTCTCGGCGCCCTCGGGGTAGCGGCTGCATCCCAAGGCACCATGAACAATTTCACCTGGGGCAACGATAAGCATCAGTACTACGAGACCCTCTGCGGCGGGGCGGGGGCCACCGCCAACTGTAACGGCACCGATGCGGTCCACAGCCACATGACCAATTCACGCCTCACCGACCCCGAGGTGCTGGAGTGGCGCTTTCCGGTGCGGCTGGAGTCGTTCTCCATCCGCAAGGGTTCAGGCGGTGCCGGCTGGCGACACGGCGGCGACGGCTGCGAGCGACGGGTGCGCTTTCTTGAGGCGATGACCGCCAATATCCTCGCCGGCCACCGCGAGGTACCCCCATACGGCGTGGCCGGTGGGGCGCCCGGTGAGGTGGGCATCAACTATGTGATCCACAACGACGGCCGGGAGACCCCCCTCGATGCCCGTGGACAGGTTGAGATGGAGCCGGGTGATCTGTTCGTCATCAAGACCCCGGGCGGGGGAGGGTACGGCGAGGCGCAGTAGGTTTAAAAGCGGGATGCTGGGGACGCAAAGAAAAGCAGATTGAAACCGTTTCGCTCATGCACGGGCTGTGTCACAGGCGCAGGGGCGCCTACTGGTGCATTGCGCCGCAGGAGCATCAGTGCATCTGCGGCAAGAAAGCGAAGCAGGAGACCTGCAAAAAAATCCGCATGGCCCGCGCCAAAGAGGCCGGGGAGGTGACCGGCTTCAGTCCAGGAGGAGTCTGCCCTTTTGAGGTTGAAGGTGCGGAGCTGCTGATCGACCGGGGACTGTCGGAATATGAACTGATCTGCCCCGCTGCCGGCAATGATGCTTCGGGAGTGCCGGTGATCTTTGACAGGCTGCGCGAATGTACCGATGCCAGAATAGTTGATGTGATGGAGAGCGTGAATCTCACCCAGGATGAACAGGATTGAATATGTCGGATAAAAAGAAACACCCCATCGTCTCCTCCTCCCACCTGGTTTCGGAGAAGAGCAGTGAGCTCAGTGAACTGGAGTATGGCCTGATTATCGCCAATAACGCTTTCCAGCGCTGGATGATGCGCTGTATGAACGCCAGCGGCATACCCGACCTCAATCCCACCGATATCCTTATTCTCCACAACGTCAATCACCGCGGGCGACCCAAGAAGGTGGCCGATATCTGCTTCAATCTCAATATCGAGGATACCCACACCGCCACCTACTCCCTGCGCAAGCTCACCAAACTGCATCTGATAAAAAACAGAAAGCAAGGCAAGGAGAATTTTTTCTCCACCACCAAAGAGGGGGAGAAACTCTGCATGCGTTACAAGGAGATCCGCGAGGCGTGCCTTGTCGACTCGCTGGGCGCACTGGGAGCGGGGAACGAGGAGATAGGTGAGCTGGCCAAAGTGCTGCGCTCTCTCTCCGGCCTTTATGACCAGGCGGCCCGTGCTGCAGCTTCATTCTGAAACGCTCCATGAGCAATAGCGATCAGGTCGATCTCTGAATGTCGTTATGGCGTATCGCCAGAATCTATGGTGTCCACGGGTTGGAGACGTTCCGGAAAGCCCATAAAGACATGGACAAAGACAAAAGACATGGACACCCATCCTCTGGGACAAAGACATGGACACCCATCCTCTGGCAGACAAGCTCAATAACCGACTCCGAAAATGCCTTGGGTTTAAAATTCCACATCAGGTATTCCCCGGGAAAAACCCACCGGTTACACTGGCGAGGTGAATCCGGGGGGAAATACCGGAACCAATGGCCGCCACAACCATGAACAAAATCGAGATCCTGTCAGTCCTTCCGCTCCTTCTCGCCAGGTCAATTCCAGGAACCCTGGCCGATATTGTCGAGTGCCTTGGGCGCGATTTCGTCTCCTGGAACATCATACATTCGAGATCCTTCCCTCATATCTACTCCACCCGCTGCGAGGATCTGCACCTCGCCCGCCTGGATGTTCGCCTCGAATCCGACGAATCGATCAACTTCATTACTATCGAGCCTGATCAGTTCGTTTCGCTCTCCGATCTGAAAGAGGCTATCGGACTGGAACCCACCCATCAGGGATTGCTCATGCTGCACTTCCTCCCATCAGATGAACACTTTGTGCGCTATTGCCTCGGAGATCAGCGAGAGGTTCACCTGATCTATGATGGAAATACGAACGAGGTACTGCGAATCCTGGTAAAGCATACGCCGACCCAGGTTTCGCTACCGAATCATGACCCGATCACCTCAGTTTCCGCCGCCGTTTAAGGCGACCAGGCGACCAGCAGGCGACCAGGACATGCAAGTTTCGGACTGAAAGGACATGGAAAAGGACATGGACATCCACCCATTGAAGGCTCCGGTCAGCTTCCCTTTGGACGTTTTTTCATGCGTCAATGGCCATGATGGCTCACATCCGTTAAGTATTTGATCCATAGGAGTGGCTTGGAAAACGGTCTGGCCCCGGTGGGCGCATGCACGCCTTCACCTTCGCGGAGGGTGAGATCCTGGCCAGGAACAGTGGTAAAATCCTGCGCCACTTCAGTTGAACAAACGACAAGCGCCCCTATGTCATCAGCCCCCATCGGCGTATTCGACTCGGGTATCGGTGGTCTCAGTGTCCTCCGGCACCTGCATCGCCTGCTGCCCTGCGAAGACCTGATCTACGTGGCCGACAGCGCACACGCCCCCTACGGCGACCGCTCACCGCACGAGATCCAGGCGCGCGCGGAGGAGATCACCCGGTTCCTCACCGGCCAGGGCTGCAAGCTGGTGGTGATGGCCTGTAACACGGCCACCGCTGCCGCAGCCGGCACCGTGCGCGCCGCCAGCCCGGTGCCGGTCATCGGGGTCGAGCCCGGCGTGAAACCCGCCGCAATGGCCACCCGCAACGGCGTGGTCGGCATTCTCGCCACGCGCGGTACCCTGCAGAGCGCGAAGTACGGCCACCTGGTCAACCGCTTCGGCAGAGAGATCACCCTCATCTCCCAGATCTGCGACGGGCTTGCCGACCAGGTGGAGGCGGGGCAGACCACAAGCCCCGCCACCCGCTCCCTGCTGCGCCGCTACCTGGCGCCGATCATGGAGCGGGGCGCCGATACCCTGGCCCTGGGCTGCACCCACTACCCCTTTCTGATTCCGCTGATCCGCGAGATCCTCGGTCCGGGGGTAACCATCATCGACACCGGGGGCGCGGTCGCCCGCCAGGCCCTGCGCCAACTGCGCGAGGAGAATCTGCACCCCGACACCCAACGCCATGGCGGGCTCAGCGTCTTCACCAGTGGTGATAGGGAGCGCGTCGCCCGTCAGATGGAGGCGTTCTGGGAGGGAGCGGCCGACCTTCATCCGCTACCATCGATAGCGCCTCCGGCCATCCCGTTCCAGGCTGAAAAAATTTCCCCTCCCGCTTGACACCCGGCGACCAATCCCTACAATACGCCTTCCACAATGCGGGAATAGCTCAGTTGGTAGAGCACAACCTTGCCAAGGTTGGGGTCGCGAGTTCGAATCTCGTTTCCCGCTCCAGACAGATGAAAAGCCCGGCACGGTCCGCCCTGCCGGGCTTTTCGTTGTGCGACCTGCTTTCCCCCACGGCCTGTTTCCCATAGACTGCGGTGACCGGCGGCAAGTGCCGCAGCTCCCCCTGTATGCCATCCGCCCAGGGAGTACCCCGTGCCCGAGCCGACACCGGAGCTCACCCTCTACATCCTCGCCGCCGTGACCCTCGCCGGGCTCAAGAGTGTCGCTACCTCGTGAAAGATTTTGGGACATCCCAGTCCCCAAAATCGACTCGCCAACGCGACAGCCGTTACTGCCCCGACCGTCCTGCGCTCATCACGACTCCGTCCCGCACATTGCAGCAAAGCTGCTCGTGCGCAACTCCGTCATGATGACCACAATGACTCTACGGCGTGTCGGATGCGCTATTTGTATGCCCTACGTCACTCCCTATCGGTCGTAACTGCGGCCATACAACCGCGCCTACGCCTATCGGGGACTAACCGCCTTCGCTTCGCTCTCCATGGCGGTTAGCGGGTGCACGGCACCCTCGGTCTCGGCTTTCCCCTCACCGCCACCCCTCTGCTGGCGCTGGTGATGGAGATGCAGAGCGCGATCCTGATCACCCTCCTGCCCAACATCGCGGTCAATATCCTGAGCATCGCCGACGGCGGCGGCTGGCGCCACAGTATCAACCGCTACTGGCCCCTCGCCCTCTACGCCGTGGCCGGTACCGCGCTCGGTACCGCCGTGCTGCTGCATGCCGACCCGGCGCCGATGAAACTGCTGCTGGCCCTGCTGATCCTGCTCTACCTCAACCTGGAGCGCATCGGGCGGCTCGACCTGCGCTGGATCACCGCCCGCCCCCGGCTCGCCATGCTGCTGTTCGGGCTGAGCGCCGGCTTCGCCGCAGGCACGGCCAATGTCATGGTGCCGATACTGGTCATCTTCACCCTGGAGGCCGGGCTCGCGGCGGGTGCCATGGTACAGCTGTTCAACCTCTGCTTCCTGGTCGGAAAGAGTACCCAGCTGGGGATGTTCACCCTGGCCGGGGTGCTGCCGGGGGCGATGCCGCCCCTGGTTCTGCCGGTACTCGCAGCCGCCGTTGCCGCACTGCTCGTCGGCATGGCGATCCGGCGCCGCATCGCGGGCGACAGCTACCGCCACCTGCTGCGCCGGGTACTGCTCGTCATGGCACTGCTGCTCGGTCTGCAGTTCCTCCTCGCGGTGGCGGCCTGAGCGGCGACCGGGCAAATGGGCCGGCGGATCAGGGACGATCCACCCCGCTTGCAGCCGGGCAGTCACCCATCCGGTTGAATGACCCCAGGATACGGTTCGCCTGGCGAGCAATGCGGGTTAGAATCGTTCCCTCCAGCAGTCATTCAGAAGAGGCGCGATACAGACCATGCGATTGCTGATACTCGGCGCCGGAGCGGTGGGGCTGAGCCTGGCCGCCCGACTCTCCCCCCACTGTCAGGTCCACGCGGTGTGCCGCCCCCAACACGCCGCGCGCATCACCCGCGAGGGGTTCACCCTGCGCGGGATCTGGGGCGGGGGCCGGTACCGCTTTGCGGCCGGGCCCGAGGCCCCGCAAGGGGTCACCTTCGACTACTGCCTGATCACCTGCAAATCCCAGCAGACGCGGGCGGTGTGCGAACAGTACCGGAAGCTGCTTGGCAATTGCGAGGTGGTCAGCCTGCACAACGGGATCGGTAATGAGGAGATCATCGGCGAATACACAGCCCGGGTGATCGGCGGCACCATCATCACCGGCTTCGAGTGGCGCGACAACGCCGAGGTCGAGGTGACGGTGGAGGCGGGACCGATCCGCCTGGGGCGCTTCCCGGAGGGTCTGGACCCGGCGGTTCAACGTCTGGTGGGACTGTTCCAGGCGGCGGGGCTGAACGTCGAGGGCAGCGACACCATCCGCGCCAACCTGTGGGCCAAGACCCTCTACAACTGCGCCCTCAACCCACTCGGGGCGATCACCGGGGTGGCCTATGGCGAACTGGCGGACGTCAACGCCTGGCGCGTCATCGAACGGGTGGTGGCGGAGGCCCACGCGGTGAGTGTGGCCGAGGGCGCCGGACTGCCCTGGCCCACCCCCGGGGCGTATCTCGATTACCTGCGCGAGGTGCAGTTACCGGCCACCGCAGGCCATCACTCCTCCATGTTGCAGGATCTGCGCCGGGGCCGTGAGACCGAGATCGATTTCATCAACGGCGCCGTCTCCCGCCTTGGCCGCCGGCACACCATCGCCACCCCGGCCAACGACATGCTGGTCGATATGATTCGTTTCCAGAGCGGACGCCGCCCCACACCATCCACCGAAGGCCGGGGATACGGGGCCTGCTGAGCGCACGGCCATAACCGGGACATCCCGGACCGCCGCGACTTGGCGCCCGTGCCTACCGGCCCCGGCGGAGACCGGGGATCAACAACACCCGCCCCCGCCGCCCCCATCCCCCTCCTGGGGGCGGTCGAAGGGCAGGGCGGTGCCGCAGCCGTCGAAGATGCCGTAGTGCACGCCCTGGCCGCCGAAAAACTCGAAACAGGCGGCGAAACGGCTCTCCCGCAGCATGCGGTAGGTGTTGCCGCAGACCGGAAACACCCGCCCCTTTTCGATCACGTGATGCTTGTCCAGCACAAACACCTGTTCATGGTGAGCAATCCCGCCCAGGTAGCGCACGGCCTGGCCATAGTCCTCGCAGTGGCTCTCCAGCCCATCGAGCTTGAACAGTCGATAGGTGGCGGAGAAGAAACGGATATGGCCGATGCTGGCCTCGATGCGCGGGTTGTCGATGCTCAGCGGACGGTCCTCGACCAGTCTCGGATCGAGGAATCCGGCCCGCTTCGCCAGATTCTGAAAGTCGTTCCAATAGAGGGCGCCACTCAGACACTCGCCGTAGAGCAGCGGGTCATCCACCAGCTCGGTGGGTACTCGGCGATCGGCGTAGACATCGGAGAAATAGAGTTCGCCGCCGGGCTTGAGCAGCCGATACGCCTCGCGCAGTACCGCCGCCTTGTCCGGCGAGAGGTTGATCACGCAGTTGGATACGATGATATCGAAGCTGCCCTCCTCCAGCCCCAGCTCGTCCAGGCACTCGATATAGCCCTTGCGAAAGGCCACATTGGAGCGGGCGTAACCGAAGCGTTCGCGGTGCCAATCCAGGTGGCGGTTGGCCACATCCAGCTGCTCATCGGTCATATCCACGCCCAGCACCGAACCCGCCTCGCCCACCAGTTGCGCCAGCAGGTAGCAGTCGCGCCCCGACCCGCTGCCGAGATCAAGGATGCGCGTCCCCTCCAGCCGCTCGGGACGAACCAGCCCGCAGCCGTAATAGCGGCCCGACACCTCGGGGTGAATATTGGCCAGCGCCGCCTTGATGTGCGGGGGTGTGGCCCCGTCGGTGCAGCAGGCGTTGGTCTGCAGGTCGCCGGTGCCCTGGAGGATCTTGCCGTAATACTCTTGAACAGCCTGTTTCATAATGCCTTTTGCGTATCCTGTGTTGATTGAGGCCCCAACAGTAGAACAAAACACCGCACGTGGCCAACCCGCGTTGCCATACCGCCCCGGCGGGACGGTTCAGTGTCTCCATAATGAGGGTTGTATTGATCGGGGTCATGGACGAAACCGCCCCCGCTCCCTTGAATAGAAACAGCACCTGAAGGGACCGGCCCGGCGGCAGCCCCGCCCACGCCCCTCCCGATCGCCCGTACCCGGGGAGCGCGCTCACCGCCCCCTGACCCAAGGAGAAAAAAATGCCTGCGTACACCACACACGATATCCGGAATATCGCGCTGGTGGGCCAGTCAGGCGCCGGTAAAACGACGCTGACCGAGGCCCTCCTGCACCGAGCCGGAGCGATACCGACCCCGGGCACCATCGAGCGGGGCACCACGGTCTGCGATTTCGATCCCCAGGAGAGGGCCTACGAACACTCCCTCGACTCCTCCCTGGTCTATCTGGAAAAGGGCGGTGCGCACATCAACCTGCTCGACGCGCCCGGCCTGCACGACTTCTTCGGGCGCGCCTTCGGCCTGCTGCAGGCGGCGGAGACCACGGCCGTGGTCATCGACGCCGAAAAGGGGATCGAGTCGGCCACCCACGCGATGATGGAGCACGCCCGCGAGGATGGGCGCTGCCGCATGCTGATCATCAACAAGGTCGATTCGGTCAACGGCGACCTGGAACTGCTGCTGGATGAGATCCGCCAGAACTTCGGTGACGAGTGCCTGCCGCTGAATCTGCCCACCCCCGGCGGCGGGGTGGTGGACTGCTTCTTCAAGCCCGATGGGGCTGCCACCCGATTCTCCTCCGTCAGCGAGGCCCACGACACCATCATCGACCAGGTGGTGGAGGTGGACGAAGAGCTGATGGAGCTGTACCTGGAGCAGGGACAGGAGCTCTCCCCCGAGCAGCTCCACGACCCCTTCGAGAAGGCGCTGCGCGAGGGGCACCTGATCCCTGTCTGCTTCGTCTCGGCCGCCACCGGCGCGGGCCTGGATCAACTGCTTGATGTATTCGTGCGCCTGCTGCCCGACCCCACCGAGGGCAACCCGCCCCAGTTTCTTCTGGGCGAGGGCGACGCGGCCGAGCCGGTGGAGGTCCTGCCCGACCCCGAGCGGCACGTAGTGGCTCACGTATTCAAGGTCACCAACGATCCGTTCCGTGGCAAGCTCGGCTATTTCAGGATCTATCAGGGCACCCTCACCCCCAACAGCCAGCTGTTCATCGGCGATGGGCGCAAACCGTTCAAGGTCACCCACCTGCTGCGCATCCAGGGCAAGGAGCAGAGCGAGATGGAGCGGGCGATTCCCGGCGATATCTGTGCCGTGGCACGGGTCGAGGAACTGTTCCGCGACGCGGTGCTGCACGACTCCCACGACGAGGACCACTTTCATCTACATCCTGAAGAGTTTCCCATGCCCCTGTTCGGCCTGGCCCTGGTCACCAAAAAGCGCGGTGACGAGCAGAAACTCTCCGAGGCGCTGCAGAAGCTGGAGGGCGAGGACCCCTGCCTGCGCATCGAACACGAGGCCCAGGCCAACGAGACGGTGATCCGCGGCCTCGGCGACCTGCACATGCGGGTGATCCTCGAACAGCTCAAGGACCGCTACAACGTCGATGTGGATACCCGTCCACCGAGCATCCCCTACCGCGAGACCATCAGCTCCCACGCCGAGGCGCAGTACCGGCACAAGAAGCAGACCGGCGGCGCGGGCCAGTTCGGCGAGGTGACGATCAAGGTCGACCCCCTGCCCAGGGGCGGGGGCTTCCAGTTCGTCGACGAGGTCAAGGGCGGAGTGATCCCCGGCCAATTCATTCCCGCCGTGGAAAAGGGCGTGCTGCAGGCGATGGAAGAGGGGTTCGTGGCCGGCTACCCGATGCAGGACATCAAGGTGACCGTGTTCGACGGCAAGTACCACTCGGTCGACTCCAAGGAGATCGCCTTCGTCACCGCCGGAAAGAAGGCCTTCGAGGCGGCGATGGAGGCGGCCCGGCCCATCGTTCTGGAGCCGATCGTCAACATCGCGATCACCGCCCAGGGCGATTTCATCGGCGACATCACCGCCGACCTGACCACCAAGCGCGGGCGGGTCAGCAACACCGAGGCGGTCACCAACGGCCGTATGGTGATCAGCGCCCAGGTCCCCCTGGCCGAACTCGAAGGCTACAGCTCGCGCCTGAAGTCCATCACCGGAGGAGAGGGCACCTATGAACTCTCCTTCAGCCACTACGATCCGGTGCCGGGCAACATCCAGCAGCAGCTGTCACAACAGAGCCAGCGCGAATGATGCGTGCCCGCGCCCTCCCGGGCGCGGGCACCTACTCCATCTCCGGCTCCTCTTCGGGCTGCCCCGCCAGGCGCTGGTGCAGCAGGGTCCACTCGGCCAGGCGCCGCTGTACCCTCCCATTGAGGGTCTCGGCGGGGAAACGTCCCCGCTCGTCCGGGGCCCCGGCGGGCAGCCCGGTGAGCAGCTCCATCGCCTCCTCGACGTGACGCACCGCATAGACGGCGAAGCTCCCCGCCTCCACCGCCTCGATCACGTCCCGGCGCAGCATCAGATCCTTGACGTTGCTGTGGGGAATGATCACCCCCTGATCACCGTTCAATCCCCGCCCCTTGCAGATATCGAAAAAGCCCTCGATCTTCTGGCACACACCGCCGATCGTCTGCACCTCGCCATGCTGGTTGATCGCACCTGTGATGGCCAGCGACTGCCTGATCGGCACATCGGAGAGGGCAGAGAGCAGTGCGCACAACTCGGCGGCCGAGGCGCTGTCACCATCCACTCCGCCGTAGGTCTGCTCGAAGACCAGGCTGGCGCTCAGCGACAGGGGCTGGTACTTCGCGTAGCGCCACCCCAGATAGGCCGAGAGGATCAGCACCCCCTTGGAGTGGAGGCTGCCGCCCTGCTCCACCTCGCGCTCGATATCGACCACCTCGCCGGCGCCATAGCGGGCGGTGGCGCTGACCCGGGTCGGCACGCCGAACATCTGCTCGCCGAGCTGAATCACCGACAGGGCGTTGATCTGGGCCAGCTGCGACCCGGCGGTATCGATCAGGAGGGTTCCGCGCAGCACCTCCTTATGCAACCGCTCACGCAACTGGTCAGCTCGATAGACCCGCCCCTGGATGGCGGCATCCACATCCTCGATCTGAATCAGGTTGTGGCCGCTACGCGCCGCACAGTAGTCCGCCTCCTGCATCAGATCGACCAGATTGCCCATGTGCAGCGACAACCGCTCACCATCCCCAGAACGCCGCGCGCTGTACTCGATCATCCGGCCCACGGCCTGCACGTCGAAATGCCGCAGGTTCTCGCGCTCGCGCAGGCTCGCCATCAACTGCGCGTAGCGGTAGTCGTTACCATCCTCGCGGGCCATATCCTCGGAAAAATCGGCCTCCACCTTGAACAGCTTGCTGAACTCCGGGTCGTACTCCTTGAGCAGATAGTAGAGATAGCGGTCGCCGATCAGGATCACCTTCAGGTCGATGGCGATCGGCTCCGGCTCCAGTGAGATGGTACTGACCAGACTCAACTGGCGCTCCAGCGACTCGATGCGGATCTCCTCGGCGTTGAGCACCCGCTTCAGCCCATCCCAGGCAAACGGGTTGGTCAACACCTTCTCGGCGTCGAGCACCAGATAGCCGCCGTTGGCATAGTGCAGCGCCCCCGCCTTGATCAGGGTGAAATTGGTCAACAGGGTACCCATGTGCGCAAGGTGCTCGATGCGCCCCATCAGGTTCTGATAGGTGGGGTTGTCCTCATACACGATGGGTGCGCCATCAGTCTCGGCGTTGTCCACCAGCACATTGACCCGGTAGTCGCCGAAAGCCGGGTCGTCCACCGAGACCGTCTTCCCATCCTTGCCCTCGGAACGGCTGAACGGCTCCACGTTCTCCACGATATCCTGCTTCACCGCCTCCAGGTAATCGACCACCGCGGGCAGCGCCTCATACTTCTCCATCAGTTCGGTGATCAGAATATCCACCGTCCGCCCGGCAAATTCCCGGTCCAGCGCCTTGAACTCCTTGCGCACCTCCTGCTGCCAGCGCGGCACCTGCTTCATGGTCTCCTTCAGATCCTCCTTCACCTCCTCCATGATCCCGCCCAGGCGCTCCTGCTCCTCCTCGGGCAACTCATGGAACTCCTCGCTGCCGAGCACCTTGCCATCCACCTCGGGCGCCAGGGTATAGCCGGTGACGGTATCGATCACCGCGATCCCCCGCTCATGGGCCCGTTCACTCAGCTTGCTGGCCGCGCCCTGCTCCATCTCCTTGTAGCGCGAATTGATCTCCTTGGTCCGGCGGCGGTACTCCTCACTGTGCAGGGCGGCCGGGATGTCCTTGATCAACCCCTCGACCAACGCCCGCATGTCGCGGCTCAGCTCGCGCCCGGTACCCGCCGGAAGACGCAGCGCGCCCGGCATGTTGGGATCGGTGAAATTGGATACATAGCACCAGTCGGACTGCGCCGTCTCCGCCTCCGCCTGGCGGCGCAGCGCCTCATACACCATGGTGTGCCGGCCCAGGCCGGTGGAACCCATCACGTAGAGGTTATAGCCACTGTGCTCCATGCCGACCCCGAAATCGATCGCATCGAGCGCACGCTCCTGGCCCACCGCCCGCTCCAACCCATCGATCTGCGAGGTATCCTGAAACCCGAACTGCCCGAGGTCGCAACGGTGATAGAGTTGCCCTGGTGTGAGTGCCTTTTCCACGCTTCCACCCCCAAAGATCAATAGAGCGCAAACACCTTTTCTTCTTCCCTGATAGTAGATTAGCAGCCAGTGGCTGAATTGCCGACATTTGCGCCAAGAGAGGTGCCCTGCGGGGGAAATGGCGCTACACTCCCACTCCTCCGCCACCGACAAGAGACGCAACGTGCAAATCTGGATCGACGCCGACGCCTGCCCGAAGCCAATCAAAGAGATACTCTACCGCGCAGCCGAACGGATGCGCACCGGCCTGACCCTGGTCGCCAACCAGCCCCTGCGCACCCCACCCTCACCCCATATCAACAGCGTTCAAGAGTGTCGCTACCTCGTGAAAGATTTTGGGACATCCCAGTCCCCAAAATCGACTCGCCAACGCGACAGCCGTTACTGCCCCGACCGTCCTGCGCTCATCACGACTCCGTCCCGCACATTGCAGCAAAGCTGCTCGTGCGCAACTCCGTCATGATGACCACAATGACTCTACGGCGTGTCGGATGCGCTATTTGTATGCCCTACGTCACTCCCTATCGGTCGTAACTGCGGCCATACAACCGCGCCTACGCCTATCGGGGACTAACCGCCTTCGCTTCGCTCTCCATGGCGGTTAGCGAGTGACTCATTTCCGTCCGGAAAGGTCATGGTATGCCCAATGGCTGGGATTTTTCCTCATCAGCCGCGCCAAATGGACGCTACAACCCCGAAAAAATGATCGTCGCCCCGCTAACAGTTACCGGCCTGCCTAGTTCTCGGCTAATACCCTAGTCTGGTTGTACGGTATTTGTGGTCACCTAATGGTTTATGAAACATTCGGGCTAGCGGGACCGGCCCCCGGGTCGAGCAGCGCCTGATGCCGCTTAAGTCCTGGTGTCGGTCGTAAGCAATGGGATGGACTCCTCCCCACCCCTACGACAAACGGCGTCGAGGCGTCAGAATGGGAGCTGAACTAGCACCATTCACACGAAACAGATGAGGAGGAAGTCCACCATGAAGATTAGCCACGTCGGAGTTGATATTGCAAAGTCCGTTTTCCAGATCCACGCTGCCGATCGGCTGGGCAAGGCCCTGTGGCGGGTTAAGCTATCTCGCTCACAGTGGATCGACAAGCTGTGCGAGAAGGTACCGGCCACAGCCGTGATCGCGATGGAGTCTTGTGCCGGCGCCCATCACTGGGCCAGGGTGCTGCAGGCGCGCGGTTACACGGTCAGGCTGATCGACGCACGTTTCGTCAAGCCCTATGTCAAGAGCAACAAGAACGATCGCGCCGACGCCGAGGCAATTTGCGAGGCGCTCACGCGCCCCGGCATGCGCTTTGTCACGCCCAAGAGCGTGGCGCAGCAAGATATTCAGGCGATGCACCGTATTCGCGCCGAACTGGTCGATCAGCGCACCGCCAAGGCGAACCAGATTCGTGGTCTGGTTGGTGAATATGGGATTGTTGCTCCCCGGGGTATCGGGCAACTGCGCCAGGCGCTACCTGATTGGTGTGAGCTTGTCGACAGTGGCCTGTCGATGCCATTCCGGGCGTTGCTGCAAGGGCTGTATGAAGACCTCAAGCGGCTCGATGAGCGGGTGAGTGAACTCGATGAGCAAATCGGCCGACAGGTTGCTGAAGATTCGGCGGCAAAGCGCTTGATGGAGCTCAGGGGTGTTGGGCCCTTGATCGCCTCGGCACTATCGGCATCACTCGGTGACGGCAAGAGTTTCAAATGCGGCCGAGATTTCGCCGCTTCGCTGGGTCTCACG
>PQCP01000011.1 GCA_003062205.1 Candidatus Sedimenticola endophacoides | reverse complement strand
GCTGCAATGTGCGGGACGGAGTCGTGATGAGCGCAGGACGGTCGGGGCAGTAACGGCTGTCGCGTTGGCGAGTCGATTTTGGGGACTGGGATGTCCCAAAATCTTTCACGAGGTAGCGACACTCTTGGCTCTTTTGGCGAAGAACACAGGAGACCGTCCCCTCGGACAATGTTCAAGTTGTTCGAGGGGGTTCTTCTTTATCCATCAGGGATTGTGGACAGGATGGGCGGAATCTACCGCAGATAATCTGGTCATGCACAGCGTTCATCGAGTCGGGGACTGGCCAGCAATCGGCGCGCGTTGCGTTGTAGTGGCAGAACAAATACCAGTTTGCGGGAAACGCTACGTTCGCTATAGCCGTGGCGTGTACGCCGATAGCCTTGGGTTGAGCCGACCAACCTCCAGTTCGAAGCACGATAGATAGTGCCGTGGAAGCGTTCAGGCGCTAACCGCCATGGAGAGCGAAGCGAAGGCGGTTAGTCCCCGATAGGCGTAGGCGCGGTTGTATGGCCGCAGTTACGACCGATAGGGAGTGACGTAGGGCATACAAATAGCGCATCCGACACGCCGTAGAGTCATTGTGGTCATCATGACGGAGTTGCGCACGAGCAGCTTTGCTGCAATGTGCGGGACGGAGTCGTGATGAGCGCAGGACGGTCGGGGCAGTAACGGCTGTCGCGTTGGCGAGTCGATTTTGGGGACTGGGATGTCCCAAAATCTTTCACGAGGTAGCGACACTCTTGGCTCTTTTGGCGAAGAACACAGGAGACCGTCCCCTCGGACAATGTTCAAGTTGTTCGAGGGGGTTCTTCTTTATCCATCAGGGATTGTGGACAGGATGGGCGGAATCTACCGCAGATAATCTGGTCATGCACAGTTGCTTCCGATCCATGGAGGGAGCGAAGATCTTCTGTCGAGTTCGCAGCTACCTGTCAACTTGCCGTAAGCAGGGCGTCTCAGCCACAGAAGCATTGGCATTGCTTTTTCAAGGCAAGAATCCAGACTTCATGGAATTGGATAAAGCCTGATGTGGCTAATCATGGCAAAATGAGCTGAATAGTTACGGCTCTTTTTACCCGAAGTGGGGAGGTTGTCCAGTATTAGACAGTATCTTTATGTTTCTGGGTGTGGTTTCTGTTTAGGGCGATTTCGCCCTGGACTGAACGGCACGTTATCTGACGAAGGTCCGCGAGTCTGGTATCATGATGGTTTACCCGCCATCTTGCTCGAATCCGGGGTTCACCTGGTGAGCGATTGGGGTGGATTGCCGTTCACACCTTGATGGAGATTCCCCGTGGCCTGACTCCGACCTGCTGGCGGTGCAGCCGCTCCCGCTCCTCCTTGCGGCGGATGGTCCGGCGCCGGTCCTGGCCGCTGCGGGTGCAGGGCATCACGTCAATCTGCCGGGTGCGGCGCTCTTCACGCCGGCGGTCCTGGCTGGAGCGGACCACGAAGGTGCGTTTTTTCAGATCCAGGGGGTGGGGGGTGGCGTTGCCCGCCCCATCGGGCTCGGCTATCCGTCGGTTGCTGGAGGCGCTATCCAGGGTGGCGAGGGGGCGGAGGTTGTGCAGGGGTGACTTGATTTCCATTGTCGGTCGGCCTGTGCCAGAGAGTGACAGTAGTGTGACAATAGAACAGTAACCAGATAGAAATCAAGGGTATATTCGGGTTGGAACGCCGGAGTGGGAGGGGGATCACGCTTTCCGCTGCTCTCTCTCACGCAGCACCTTGATCTGAAACAGGGTGTTGCGCTCCTCCTCTTCGAGCACCGATTCGATGTAGCGGATGGTGTTGCGGTAGCGGGGGATGATGTTGTATTTCAGCGCGTTGACTCGTTTCTGCGCCTTACGCTGCTCGGCGATCAGACGCCCCAGCGCCATCTCCACCTCCCCCAGGCGGGTCAGCTTGAGTGCGGCGTCGGCCATCCGCCGGCGGGTCTCGTCGAAACTCGACTCGGTGCCCAGCAGTCCCACCGGATTGAGGGGCAGGGGCTTGCCGGAGACGGCGGGGTACTCCACGCCCATGCTGCGGCGGGGGATGATCTTGATATCAATGGCCGGGTTGGTGCCCATCGCCGCCTGCTGCAGGGAGCGGCTGCCCATGCGCAGTTGCGACAGCGAGAGCCAGCGGTAGCCCGCCTTCAGGGCCTGGTGCGCCTCCTTGCGCAGTCGGCGGTACTCGCCGATGCGCTCGTAGACCAGGCGTGTCAGCAGTTCGCGCTTGCGTTCGAGCAGGGCGTGTCCGTCCTCCAGGAAACGCACCTGCCGCTTCAGGTTGAGCAGGGTGTTCTTGGTGGGAGGGGCCTTGATCCGTTGCTGTTGGCTCATCGCGGTGGCTGTCCGGGGCGCGCTCAGCGCCCGCTGTGGTGGTACTTGGCCAGATCGGTCTCGCTGACCCGGGTCAGCGCCTCCTTGGGAAACATGCTGAGCAGCTCCCAGGCCAGGTTCAGGGTCTCGATGATCGAACGGTCCTCGTCCTCGCCCTGGCCGACGAAGCGGCTGTCGAAGGCGTCGGCGAAGCGCAGGTAGCGGCGGTCGCGCTCGGACAGCTCGTTGGCGCCGATGATCGATGCCAGGTTGCGCGTCTCCTGGGCGCGGGCGTAGAGGGCGTAGAGCTGGCTCGATACCCTGGGGTGGTCCTCGCGGGTGTCGTCCTTGCCGATGCCGTCCTTCATCAGGCGCGACAGCGAGGGGGAGATGTGTACCGGCGGGTAGATGCCCTGGTTGTGTAGCTCGCGGCTGAGAACGATCTGCCCCTCGGTGATGTAGCCGGTGAGGTCCGGGATCGGGTGGGTGATGTCGTCCGAGGGCATGCTCACCACCGGCACCAGGGTGATGGAGCCGTGGCGGTCGCGGATACGCCCGGAGCGTTCGTAGATCTCGGCCAGGTCCGAATAGAGGTAGCCGGGGTAGCCCTTGCGCGAGGGGACATCGCCCTTGGCGGTGGAGACCTCGCGCAGGGCCTCGGCGTAGTTGGTCATGTCGGTCATCACCACCAGCACGTGGCGGTCGAGATCGAAGGCGAGATACTCGGCGGCGGTGAGCGCCACCCGTGGCAGGGCCAGGCGCTCCACCGGGGAGTCGTCGGCCAGGTTGATGTACATCACCACGTTGCCGAGTACCCCGGAGTCGGAGAACTCCTCCTCGAAGAAGCGCGCGTCGGCGTAGGAGACCCCCATGGCGGCGAATACGATGGAGAAGCCCGACTCCTCATCCATCAGCCGGGCCTGGCGCACGATCTGCGCGGCGAGCCGGTTGTGGGGCAGGCCCGAGGCGGAGAAGATGGGCAGCTTTTGACCGCGCACCAGGGAGTTGAGGCCGTCGATGATGGAGACGCCGGTCTGGATGAACTCGCGCGGATAGGTGCGCGCCGCGGGGTTGATCGCCGCGCTGTTGATGTTGCGCCGCAGGCTGGAGACGATGGGCGGGCGCCCGTCGCGGGGCTCGCCGATGCCGTTGAACACCCGTCCCAGCAGCTCGGGTGAGAGGGGGATCTCCAGGGGCTGGTCAAGGAAGCGCACCCAGGTGCTCTCCAGGTCGAGATCGCCGGTTCCCTCGAACACCTGGATCAGCACCTCTTCCCGGGTGCTGCGGATCACCTGACCGTTGCGCTTGTTGTCCCGGTGGTCGCGGATCAGCACCCGGTCGCCGAAGGCGACCCGGGGGGCGTCGCGCACCAGCAGCAGTCCGCCCTGGGCGTAGCAGGCGGTACGGTACTCGATGGCGCTCATCAGGCGTGCTCCTTGAATTTGGCGTATTCGAGGCGGATGTTGTTGAAGCTCTGGTTGAACTCCTCCATCAGCTCCTTAAGCTGTGCGGTCTGCTGGCTGTCGTAGGATTGCTTGGCGCGGCGTGCCTTGGCCAGCAGGGGCAGCTCGGTCAGCTCCTGGGCGGGCACACCGAGCTCGATCAGTTCGGCCCCCTTCTCGTAGATGGTGAGGACCATGTCCAGCAGCAGGAACTGTTTCTCCGGTGAGGAGAAGGTGTCCACCGGGTCGAGGGCGCTCTGTTGCAGCACCCCCTCCTTGACCAGGGCGGCGCTTTCGAGCTCCCAGCGCTGGGCCGATGAGAGTGCCTCGGGGCCGAC
>PQCP01000066.1 GCA_003062205.1 Candidatus Sedimenticola endophacoides | reverse complement strand
CGGTTCTTGGGTAGACTTGGACATGGGGCGACCTCGTTTAGCTTCACCGAAGCGTTTTTGGCGAAATACCAATTATATCAATTGGTTGAACGAGGTGCGCCCTTTTTTATGAATAATTCGGGCTAGCGTGCCTCACCGGGCTCCGGGGATTTTGACAACGGCCCGGCCACGTCTCCCGGTTACGCCTATGCGCGGCGCCGCAACCGCCACCGCCGGTTTGCCAAATCACCCCACGACAGCCGATAATGGCCTGCCGACACGCCCTCGTGGATCCGATTTCCGAGCCAGCAGACCAGCCGAAAGCCGATGAAGATCAAAGTCAGTGAATTGATCGTTCGCTACATGGAGCGTCTGGGTGTCGACCATGTCTTCGGCATGCCCGGCGCCCACATCCTGCCGGTCTACGACAGCCTCTACGGCTCCCCGATCCAGGCGGTGCTGGCCAAGCATGAACAGGGGGCGGCGTTCATGGCGGGCGGTTATATCCGTGCCTCCGGCAAGATCTCCGCCTGTGTCGCCACTGCCGGACCCGGCGCCACCAACCTGGTCACGGGCGTGGCCAACGCCTACGCCGACAAACAGCCGCTGCTGATCATCACCGGAGAGACCCCGACCCATATCTTCGGCCGGGGGGGGCTGCAGGAGAGCTCCGGCGAGGGCGGCAGCATCGATCAGGTCTCCCTGTTCAAGGGGATCACCCGCTACAACCGGGTGGTGGAACGCACCGACTACCTGCCCCAGGTACTCAATCAGGCCTCCAAGATCCTGCTCAGCGACAGCCCGGGGCCGGTGCTGCTGAGTTTCCCGTTCAACATCCAGAACGAACGGGTGGACCCCGCCATCCTCGACGGCATCAAAACCACCCGCCACGTCCACACCCCGTGCGAGGCCTCACCGGGCATCGCCGATCTGGTCGCGCTGATCGGCCAGGCCCGGCAGCCGGTGATCGTGGCCGGTTACGGCTGCATCCGCGCCGGCGCCCAGCCGGTCATCGCCGCGCTCAGCCAGCACATGGGCATCCCGGTGGCCACCAGCCTCAAGGGCAAGGGGGTGATCAGCGAGCAGTCGCCGCTCTCGCTGGGCAGCCTGGGCGTCACCTCCAGCGGTTGCGCCTACCGCTATATCGTGGATCACGCGGACCTGGTGATCTTCCTCGGCCTGGGCTACAACGAACGCACCAGCTACCTCTGGGACCGCGCCCTGACCGACGGCAAGCGGGTGGCCCAGGTAGACAACGACCAGGCGCAACTGGAGAAGAACTTCCTGGCCGATGTCGCCATCAACGTCGACATCCACGAGGCCGTCTCCGGCGTGCTCAACAAGTTGCAGCACCAACGCAGGCACCGCCCCCCCTCCCCGGAGCTGCTGGCCCGGATCGAAGCCCTCAACTCCTCCGAGAACAACGACTACCAGCTATTTCACTCCGGTTTCGCCCTGATTGAAGGCTTCTTCAGCCGCCTGGAACGGGCCTTTCCCCAGGACATTATCGTATTCGATGACAACATCATCTTCGCGCAGAACTTTTTCAATGTCTCCAGCGGCAACCGCTACTACCCCAACTCCGGCATCTCCTCCCTCGGCCACGCGGTTCCTGCCGCCATCGGCGCCCGCTTCCACACCGACCAGCCGATCTTCACGGTCCTCGGGGACGGCGGGTTCCAGATGTGCTGCATGGAGCTGATGACCGCCGTCAACTACCACAAACCCCTCAACGTGGTGATGTTCAACAACTCCAGCATGGGACTGATCCGCAAAAACCAGTTCCAGCACTACGAGGGGCGCTACATCAACTGCGACTTCGTCAACCCCGACTATCGCCTGCTGGCCGCCTCCTTCGGCATCGGCTACCAGCGCATCGACAACGAGGGGGACCTCGATGTCCTGTTCCGCGACTGCGACCTGAGCGAATCGATCAACCTGATCGAAATCATGATCGACAAAGATGTCTTCCCCAACTACTCCTCCAAGCGCTGAGCCCCGTCTCCCGGGTACCGAGCCACTCCAGACGCTGCGCGGCGATGACCTGCTCGCCCCCCTGCTGGAGCGGCTTTCCGCCGGACCCGACGGGGAACGCCTGGAGGCCTGCGAGGCGGCTATCGGATACCTCGGCCAGCGCCTCTGGGCCGACGGCCTTCAGCCGCAGCTGCTGCCCGCTTATCAGGCGCTGCACCGGCAGCGCGAGGCGCTGCTCGCCAGCGGCGGGAAAGGACCGCGCCACAGCTTCATCGTCGTGATTCCGGTCGCCGACCGTCCACGGCAGCTGCACGCCTGCCTCGACAGCCTGTTCGAGCTGTGCCGGCGTTTCGGCTACGGCGGCCACGACGGGAATCACTTCACCCGGGTCGAGGCGCTGGTCGCCGACGACAGCGGCGAGGCGCAGAGCATCCACGCCAACCGTGAAATCTGCGCCGACTTCACCCGGCGCGGCCTGCGCACCGAGCACTTCGACCAGCAACGGCAACAGACCGAACTGCAACGGCTGAGTGCCACCCAGCGCAGGCAGCTGGCGCGCATCATCGGCGAGCACCCCCCCGACGCCTTCTTCCACAAGGGGGCCTCGATCATGCGCAACATCACCTACCTGCGGCTGCGGCGGTTGTGCGCCGAACGCCAGCGGCCGATCCTCTACTTCATCGACAGCGACCAGACATTCCGGATCAAGGCCCGGGGCCATGGCGCGAACAGCCACTATGCCCTCAACCACCTGCACCACCTGGACCGGCTGTTCAGCCGGGGCGACACCATGGTACTCACCGGAAAGGTGGTGGGCGCCCCCCCCGTCTCCCCGGCGGTCATGGCAGGTAACTTTCTCGACGACGCGGCCCTCTTTCTCGACGAGATTGCCCACTGCGACCCCCGCGCCGCCTGCACCTTCCACACCGATACCGCCGGGGCCGACGACGCCGCCTACCACGACATGGCCGACCTGTTCGGTTTCCGGCAGGCCTCCGCCCCCTTCCGCTACCAGTGCGACCTCCGTGAGCGACACGACCACCGCCGCTGCCTGGAACGCTTCGCGGCCCGGCTCAACAGCTTCTTCGACGGCGCGCACCCGACCCGCACCAGCTACTACCACCCCGACCCCGGGTCGGTGGACGGCCCCGGGGTGCAAGCGGCCCGCACCGTTTATACCGGAAACTACGCCCTCAAACCCGAAGCCCTGCGCTTCTTCATTCCCTTCGCCCCACTCGGCCTGCGCATGGCAGGCCCGGTTCTGGGCCGTCTGATCCGGGCCGGGATCGGCGAGCGCTTCGCCTCCGCCAACCTGCCGCTGCTGCACCAGCGCACCGTCGAGGAGACCGGGGAATCGGAGTTCCGGCCCGGCATTCACCGCCGGGCACGGCGGGTCGATCTCTCCGGCGAGTTCGAGCGGCAGTTCTTCGGCGACGTCATGCTGTTCACCATCGAACGGCTCACCGCCCTGGGCTATCCCGACCGCCAGCCGGAGGAGGCGCAAATCCAGGCCTGTCTGGAGCAGACGGAACGGGAACTGCGGGAACGGTACCGCGACAAGCAGGGCCAGATCGCGGCACGGCTGCAGGGACTGCGGACACGCCTTCAGGACACCGGCGCCTGGTGGAACGGGGAGGCGGAGCCGACCGGGACACGGCGGGCGTTTCAGCGCTTTCTCGACAACATCGACCACAACTTCGGCCCCAGCGCCGCCGGCTACCGCCTGATCGGCGACCCCGACCACCGAGGGCGGCGCCTGGCGCAGATCCGCCACGCCATAACCGGCTACCCCGGGGACTGCGCCACCTGGGAGCTACAGCTACAACAATGAACGTATTCGTGCTCAACAGCGGCCGTTGCGGCTCGACCACCTTTATCCAGGCCTGCCGTCACATCGACAACTTCAGTGCCGGTCACGAATCGCGCATCGGGCGGATCGGCCCAGAGAGGCTGGCCTATCCACCCAACCACATCGAGGCGGACAACCGCCTGAGCTGGCTGCTGGGACGCCTGGACCGGACCTACGGCGACAACGCCCGCTACGTCCACCTGATCCGCGAACCCGACGCCACCGCACGGAGCTTTCACAAACGCCGGGAGATGGGGATCATGCGCGCCTACCGCGAAGGCATCCTGCTCGGCGGCGAACCTGGACAAGAGCCCCTGGCGATCGCCCACGACTACCTCGACACGGTGGACGGCAACATCCGCCTGTTCCTCCGGGACAAACGCCGGCGCATGGAATTTCACCTTGAAAACGCCGGGGCGGACTTCCGGCGCTTCTGGTCATGGATCGGCGCCGAGGGCGATCTGGCACAGGCCCTGGCGCAGTGGGAGATCAACCACAACGCCTCGGCCTGATATCTGCTGAGCCCCCACGGGCCACATCCCTCCCCCTGGCGCGCGATCCGGATGGCCTGACAGCAGCGGCCAGCCCGGGGGCCACACCACGACTCCCCGATGAAAAGCGCGACATGGGTCAACACACGCGCTCACGCCACGAAGCGTGGATGGGAAAGGCGCGCATCCGGGTTGCTTAAAACGCCGGATCCGGGAACACGCGGGGCGGGAGCCCGACGTCAGTCCAGCGTGCGCGATCAGCCTTGTATCAGCGACTCGCGGCAGACACCGCGTGTACATGCCTCGGACGCCCCCCGGCGGGATCGTCGGGGAGCGCCGCGGACATCAATAGAAGGGAATGGTGAGGTTGAGCCCGGCCTTGTAGCCCCCGCTGTCACCACCCAAACCCAGGGCGTCCCGGATGCTGACGGATTGCAGGGAGTAGCTGCTGCGTAGCGAGGCGCCCTCCGGCAACCCAGGGATGTTGAGCGGCCAGTGGATAACGAACTCCCCGGTGTGGGATTCAAAATCGGAGACGCCGATTCCGTCATAGGTGTAGGAGCCCTCGAAGAGGGTGCCGGAGGCGGTGCGGAGATTGACCCCGAGCTTGAGCTGGGCCCGCAACCCCTCGGTACCCACCGCCGTGCCGTTTACGTCAGTGATATCCGGCGACTCGAAGTCCCAAACCCCCTTGAGGCCGATCAGCGGTCGGATCACCGTTCCGTCCGGGGTCTCGCGCAGGGTGTAGCGGGCCGTGGGGCCAAAGATCAGGCTGCCCAGGGCGTTGGTCTGGGCACCGATCCGAAAGCCGTTGCTGTCGGTGTAGGCCTGCTGCTCCTCCTCGAAGTAGTTAAGACCCAGCTCCGGACTGATGCGCCAGCGCCCATGCTCGAAATTGCCTGTGAGATGACCTTCAAACTGCCAGCGCTCGGAGTCGAAGTTATCCCAGTAGGTACCCAGGGGGTTGACCTTGTTGTCGGAGCGTCCCCAGGCGGCGCGCAGATCCAGGGTCAGGGTGTCATTCAGGCGCGAGACCAGGTAGGGCCCCAACATCCAGCCCCGCCCCTCGGCCTCGACACCCAGCCCTGTGGATTTCTCGTCGGCCCAGTCAACCTGCCCAAGCAGGCCGATCAACAGGTCCTTGGAGTAGCGGTAGTCGGCGCCGACATAGACAATGCCGAAATTGCTGGTCTCGTCGATTCCGCCGCGATCCTCCTCAGCATGGGTCCAGCGCCCCTTGATCCACACGTTGGCGGGCGGACGCGGCGCCGCCTGTGCCTCCTGAGCTGCGGCGTTGGCACCGCTGCCCGCCAGTTTCCGGGCATAGGCGTGCTGCTCGGAGACGATCAACTGGTGCAGACTGGTGGAGAAGCTGCCCTGGTTGTGATCAGCGTCACCACGTAAATTGAGGCTCATCGGGAAGAACCCGTTCAGTCCCCCTCCGCCGAGAGCGTCACCGCTGAGCATGTCCGCGAGCCCCGGTCCCTGGGCGGTGATGCTGGCGATGCGTCGACCGGTGAAATTGCGGATCACCTGCTGGGTATGGGTAACGGTCGCCGTCTCGCCACATCCGGCCGCGCAGGTCACGGTGACCCGGGTCGCGGCCGTGTTGTCGTTGGCTGCCCCATCCTGCGCCACAGCCGCCGCCACATCAAGGGTGATGTCGCCACCCTGGTCCGGCGTGATATCGGCAGTATAGGTGTTGGCATCGCTGGCGGCGAAGTTGGAGGCCGCACCGTTGCCGACGGTGATGTCGCCCACGGTAAAACCGGTGACATCCTCGCTGAACTCAAAGGTGACGCTGAAGGGATCGGCGTTGGAGACGCTGGCAGGTGCGCCCAGGATCTCCACCGTGGGCGGTGTGGTGTCGGGATTATAGACGACGCTGACCTGGGTCGCCGCGGTGTTGGTGTTGTCGGCACTGTCCTGCGCCACATCCGCCGCCACGTCGATGGTGATGTCGCTACCCCCGCTCGGGGTGATGGTGGCGGTGTAGGTGCTGGCGTCCGTGGCGGCGAAGTTGGAGGCCGCACCGTTGGCCACGGCGATATCGCCCACCACGAACCCGGTCACATCCTCGCTGAACTCGATGGTGACGGAGAAGGCGTTGGTGTTGTGGCTGGCCGGGGCGTTCAGGATCGCCACCGTCGGGCGTGCATTCTCCACTGCGTAGGTGTTGTCGTTGGTGGTGGTCGGCGCGGTGTTGGTCAGGGGGTTGCCCGGAAGATCCTCGATGTCCTGGCCGCCCGCGATAGCCAGGGTGACCGTACCGCTGAGATCGGCGAGGTCCCCGCCCGACACGGTGACATCATAAACCGAGCTCGATTGCGCGGAGACGCCGCTTACGGTTGCCGTGGTGCCGCTGACGGTGAAATCCGCGGTCCCCACGTTCTGCACCGCCTCATCGAAGGTGACCCGCCAGATCAGGGTGTCGGCATTGGTCGGGGAGGTGGCGGGCGTCTGCCGTCCGATCGAGGCGATGCGCGGATTGGTGCCATCGGGAACGTAGGGGACGCTGACCTGGGTCGCCGCGGTGTTGCCGTTCGCGGCCGAATCCTCCGCCACGTCCCCCGCCACATCGATGGTGACGTCGTTCATGCCGGTCGGGGTGATGGTGGCGGTGTAGGTGTTGGCGTCCGTGGCGGCGAAGTTGGAGGCCGCACCGCCGCCCACGGTGATGTCGCCCACCACAAACCCGGTCACATCCTCGCTGAATTCGATGGTAACGGGAAAGGCGTTGGTGCTGTGGCTGGCCGGGGCGTTCTGGATCGCCACCGTGGGAATCACATTGTCCAGCACATAGGTATTTTCGTTGGTGCAAGAGTGTCGCTACCTCGTGAAAGATTTTGGGACATCCCAGTCCCCAAAATCGACTCGCCAACGCGACAGCCGTTACTGCCCCGACCGTCCTGCGCTCATCACGACTCCGTCCCGCACATTGCAGCAAAGCTGCTCGTGCGCAACTCCGTCATGATGACCACAATGACTCTACGGCGTGTCGGATGCGCTATTTGTATGCCCTACGTCACTCCCTATCGGTCGTAACTGCGGCCATACAACCGCGCCTACGCCTATCGGGGACTAACCGCCTTCGCTTCGCTCTCCATGGCGGTTAGCGGTGGTGGGGGTGGTGTCGGTCATGGGCAGGCTGTGCACCACATTGGCGATGTCCTGCCCACCCGCGATGCCGAGCGTGACCGTGCCGTTGAGATCGGCCAGATCGCCACCGCTGACGGTGATGTCATACACCGCGCCGGATACGGCGGTGACCCCGGTAACCGTGGCGGTGGTGCCGCTGACGGTAAAATCTGCCGCGTCCACATTCTCCACGGCCCGGTCGAATGTGACCGTCCAGACGAGGCTGTCCACGCCGGTCGGAGAGGAGGCGGGCGTCTTGCGCTCGATTGAGGTGATGAGCGGCGCGACGAGATTGGCGCACCCGTCGATCCAGTCGGGATTGGTCGCCTCCACGGCATTGGTCATATCGCCGACTTCCGCCGCATACCCTTGGACGGTGATGATCCAGCAGTACTGATCGGCATCCCGCACCAGATAATCCCAGCTTCCGGCGCCAGGCGCGGCCAGTGCCACATTGTCGAGAAATTCGCCGGTGGCCTCATCCGCCTCGAGGCCGGAGTCGCTCACCGCCCCGCCAATGGGCAACCGAGTTTGACCCGGGGTGGCAGACCACCAGTTGATCGAACCCTTGCTGGTTCCCCCGCAGTTTGCGTTGGCGAAAAACGCGACATTCCCGCCAGAGGGTGAATATTGGGCGGACTGCGTACCATCCGCCGAATTGCGGCAGGCCGCCTGCAGCGGCTGGGAGAACAGGCCCAGCAGACAGAGCAGAGCCAGGACGACACCCCAGGCCCCGGCATGGGATGCCGGGCCGCGCCCCTTGGTGGAGGTTTGAGCAGGCGGGTTCGCCTGGCCCGACACCCCGGCGCAGGATGGAGCAGCCGCGCTCCAGCGCCCGGTACTCATGCCACAGGCCGGGGCAGCGCGCCAGCCACATGTCGACGATCTCCCGCTCCTCGGTGCGTGCCGCGTCATCCATGAACACCACCGCATCATCGCCCAGACGCCCCAGGAGCCGGGGGATGGCCGGGTAGCGGGAGTGGCGCTGGAGGAACCCGGGCGGGCCGTCGATCACCAGCATGTCGATCCCGCCTGCGGGCAGCGCACGGAGGTCGTACCACTGGTACTCGACCCCGTCCAGCGGCGTGGAGCACAGCGGGGCGTCGAGCACCCGGGCCCACGCCTGCAACCCGTGGCGGGCGATACGGGCCCGGGTATCGGCCGCGAAGCGCGCCCCGTTCTCCAGGCTGAGCACCCGTCCGCGTCCGTTGATCTGGCAGCAACGCGCCAGTACCAGGGTGGTCGCCCCCGAGCTGCACTCGACGATGCGTTCCGGCCCGTGGGTGAGCAGGTGATCGGCGATCAGTTCCAGAAAATCGGGCGCCGCCGACCACTTCGGATCATGGGGCAGCCCGTCGTCGAACCCCAGCCGCCGCGCCAATGACCGGTAGGCCTCGCCGTGCGCGGCCGCTCTCTGCTGTATGATCGGTGCCCCCTGGTCCGGTGTCGGCATACGGCCCTCCTGGTTGCGGGCGGCTGGCACCCCCGGCGTCTGGCGCCGCCGCGCATAACGTATTATGTTTTCCGGTAAAGATAAACCCACACATTGTACCCCCTTGCCCGCCGCACAATGGAGAGGACCGGCCATGACCACCACCCTGGCATTCGATGTATACGGCACCCTGATCGACACCCACGGGATGATTCAGGCACTGGAGCGGGAGATCGGGGAGCGGGCCACGGCCTTCTCCCATGCCTGGCGGGAGAAGCAGCTCGAATACGCCTTTCGCCGTGGCCTGATGCAGAACTATCGGGATTTCGGGGTGTGTACCGCCCAGGCGCTCGATTTTACCTGTGCGCGCTTCGGTCTCGACCTCGACGCGGCGCGCCGGGAGGCGCTGTTGGGGCTCTACCAGCACCTGCCCGCCTTCGCCGACGCCGGGACCGGGCTCGAACAGGCGGGACGTGCCGGCTTCCGCCTCTACGCCTTCTCCAACGGCAGCGCCACGGCGGTGACCCGCCTGCTCGATCATGCGGGTCTGGGCGGCTACTTCGAGGGGATCGTGAGTACCGATGAGCTGTGCTCGTTCAAACCCAATCCCGCCGTATACAGCTACTTCCTCAGACGCGCCGAAGCCACCGGCGACCAGGCCTGGCTGATATCGAGTAACCCCTTCGATGTAATCGGCGCCATCTCCGCCGGGATGCGCGGGGCCTGGATCAGGCGTTCACCCGATGCCCTGTTCGACCCCTGGGAGATCGAACCGTCGCTCACCCTGGAGGGCCTGGCCCCGCTGGCCGGGGCGATCACCGGGCTGGGCAGGCGGGGAGTGGAATAGCCCGCCGCTCGCACGGGTGCCGACGGTATGTCAGGAAGAGTGGGTCGGCGGTGGCCGCAACCGGGCCGTGGCAGCGGGAAGCGTGCCGCCGCGCGCAATGCCGCCACCCGCCGGGGAGCGCCGCCGCACCTTTCTCCGGCCCCTTCAATGCCCCGGGGAAGACGGGGAGGGCCGGCCTGGGTCAGGGGATCCTGCGGTCAATCACCACCTCGGTCACCCCCTCCGCGGCCACCGCCACCGGCGCCACTTCACCGGCCAGATCACCGCTGGCGGCCACGGCGTTGCCGGAGCGCGAGACCCGCGCCCCCACCTTCACCTCGGTGTGGTTGGAGAGGCGCATCTGGGGGAGCATGGCGCTGGAGTCATCCAGCACCACTTCGACCGGCAGCTCTTCGACCTTGACCCGCTGCGCCGCCAGGGGCATGGCCGGGCCCTCCAGGGCCTTGGCATAGATGAACACGCTCTGCCCGGGCTCGGCCTCTGCGGCCAGCGCCTCGGCGAGGGTGACCCGTACCTTGATCCCGGCCGCGGGCGCCGCGATAGGCGGGAGGGCGGCTCCGGCGTTCTCACCCAGGGCATCTCGTAGATCAGCGATCTTGCCCTGGACCCGGATCAGGGACTCGGGCTCATCATCGAGCAGCGGTGCCAGGGCCTGGAAGTGCTCCAGGGCACGTGCCGGCTCACCCGCCTGCTCCTCGGCCATGGCCGCCAGCCAGCGCGCCGTCACGCTCTCGGGCGAAAGCAGCACCGCCTTGCGTACCAGTTCGGTGGGACGTCCGCTCATATCGCCCTGGCGGGTCATCGCCTCGGCATCGGCCAGGGAGAGCATGATGGACGGATCTTCACCGACCAGTTCGTAGACCTTCTCAAAGGCCGTCACCGCAGCCGGGTAGTTCTGGCTGATCAGGTGGGTACGCGCCAGCAGATACCACCCCTCCTCGTCCTGGGGATCCTGCTCCAGGCGCTTGGTCAGGGAGGCGATCATCTCGCCCACCGTGGGCATGCGCTCACTCCCGCGCGCCTGCTGGTGGGCAGAGCTGCTGGCATCCCAACCCACCATCTCGGGCGCACCGATATTCTGATAGAGGCCGATGGTCAGGGCCGGCACCAGCACCGCCAGCAGCCCCAGGGCGATGCGCCCGGGCAGCGGCGAGGCCTGGCCCGGCTCGCCCGGCTCATCGCTCAGATCGAGCAACAACGCCTGTTCCAGCTCCAACTTGGTCTGCTCGAACTGCTCGCGGTCGATCACGCCGTTGGCCAGATCGGTCTCCAGCTCCACCAGGCGCTCCTGGGCGATCACCACGTTCTGCTGATTGCGGTCGATGCCCATCGCCCGGCGCCCGCGCAGCAGGGAGGGGGCGACCATGGCCAGGGCGACGACGATAAAGGCCGCCGAAATAATCCAGAAAGTCGTCATTGGTCTCTGTCTTTACCTTGGTTCAGGAGTTGTTCTGCGCGCGCGATCTGCTCCGGGCTCAGCTCCGGGGCGCGCTCCCTGCCGCGCTTGCGGATGAAGCTGATCAGCACCCCCACCCCGATGGCGAAGATAATGAAGGGCCCGACCCAGAGCAGGGCGGTGGAGGATCTCAGCGGCGGGCGATAGAGTACGAAGTCGCCATAGCGGCTCACCATGAAGGTGACCACCTCTTCGTTGCTGGCCCCCTGCTGCACCATCTCGTAGGTCTTGCGGCGCATATCCTGGGCCAGCTCGGCGTTGGAGTCGGCCAGATTCTGATTCTGACACACCAGGCAGCGCAACTCGTCAATCAACACCTTATAGCGCGCCTCCTTCTCAGGATCGTCGAAGCGGTAGGCCTCGATCGCCCCCTGGGCGGCGAAAGATACAGCCAGCAGCAAGGGTAACCAGAACCGTCTCATGACTCCGCCTCCAGTCGCTGCATCAGCGCCTTGAGCTCCTCACGCCAGAGCTGGGAGGTGATGGCACCGGTATGCTTCCAGCGGATAAAGCCTTTTTTATCGATCAGGAAGGTCTCGGGGGCCCCATACACGCCCCAGTCCATGATCGCCTGACTATCGGGATCAAAACCCACGGCAAGGAACGGGTTGCCCTTGTTCCGAAGAAAGGCCAGGGCCTCGCCGCGCTCGTCGCGCCAGTCGATGCCAATGATCGCCACCCCTTCGCTCTTGGCCAGGTATTTCAGAAAATCGTGCTCCCGCCAGCACTCGGGGCACCAGGTGCCCCAGACGTTGAGCAGCCACACCCGCCCCCGCATATCGGCGGAGCGCACCTGCTTCTCTGGATCGAGCAGGTCGGGCAGCACGAACTCCGGCGCCTTCTCGTTGATCAGCACCGACGGAACGTCGCGCGGATCCTTGGTCAGCCCGATGGCCAGAAACACCACCACCACCAGAAAGATCCCCAGTGGAATCAGAAACCGCGCCTTCATGCCGTTGCCCCCGCTGCCGCCTGATCCGCCGTAAGGCGGGCCTTGCGCGCCAGTTTGAAATAGCGCCGGTCACTGGCCGCCAGCAGCCCACCGAGAGACATGAACAGCCCCCCCAGCCAGATCCAGCGCACAAAGGGCTTGTGGTAGATGCGTACCGCCCACGCCCCCTCCTCACCCAGGGGTTCGCCCAGGGCCACGAACAGGTCGCGGAACAGGCCGGCATCGATCCCCGCCTCGGTCATCGGCATACGCTGCACCGCGTACACCCGTTTTTCCGGATGCAGGGTGGCCACGTGAGCACCGTCGCGACTGATCACCACCCGCCCCCGGTTGGCGGTAAAGTTGGGTCCCTGGGTCACATCCACCCCCTCGAACAGGAAGTCGTAGCCGCCCAGGCTGTAGTTCTCGCCCGGCTCCAGGCGCAGATCCTTCTCGGTGCTGTAGATGGAGGTCAGCGCCACCCCAAGCACGAACACGGCGATGCCGAGGTGCCCGAACACCATGCCCCAGCCCCCGCGCGGTGTGCTTCGCAGCGCCTGCCACAGGCCGCGCCCGGCGCCGGCGCGTTCGCGCAGCCACTGCAGGGTGGTGAACAGCACCCAGGTCGCCAGGAAAACGCCGAGCACGGCGCCCCAGGAGAAACTGGGAGCGAAGATCAGCGGCAGGCCGAAACCCGCCACCACGCTGATCAGCAGGTGCGGCAGCAGCCTGACCGCCAGGGCAGCGGCGTCATCGGATTTCCAGCGCAGCAGCGCGCCCACCCCCACCAGCAGCGCCAGGGGCACGGTCAGAGGGATGAATACGCTATTGAAGTAGGGTGGTCCGACCGAGATCTTGCCGCCCCCCAGGGCGTCGATCATCAACGGGTAGAGGGTGCCGAGAAGGACACTGCAGGCGGTCACCACCAGGATTACATTGTTCAGCAGCAGACCAGTCTCGCGGGAGACCAGTTGGAACTTCACCGAACTCTTGATCTGAGCCGCCCGCCAGGAGTAGAGCAGCAGCGACCCGCCGACCACCACGCCCAGAAACAGCAGGATGAAGACGCCGCGCGCCGGATCGGTGGCGAAGGCGTGGACCGATGTCAGGACCCCGGAGCGCACCAGGAAGGTACCCAGCAGGCTCAGGGAGAAGGCGAAGATCGCCAGCAGCACGGTCCAGGCCTTGAACGCCCCGCGCTTCTCGGTCACCGCCAGGGAGTGCATCAGGGCGGTACCGACGATCCAGGGCATGAACGAGGCGTTCTCCACCGGATCCCAGAACCACCAGCCACCCCAGCCCAGCTCGTAGTAGGCCCACCAGCTCCCGAGCACGATGCCCAGGGTGAGGAACACCCAGGCCACGCTGGTCCAGGGTCGCGACCAGCGCGCCCAGGCCGCGTCCAGACGCCCGCCGAGCATGGCGGCGATGGCGAAGGCGAAGGCCACGGAGAAGCCGACATAGCCCATGTAGAGCATCGGCGGATGGATCGCCAGCCCCGGATCCTGAAGCAGCGGATTGAGGTCACGCCCCTCGGCCGGCGGGTTGAACAGGCGGTCGAAGGGATTGGAGGTGAGCAGCATGAACAGCAGGAAGCCGACACTCACCAGCCCCATGACACCCACCACCCGGGCCACCATCACCTGCGGCACACTGCGGCTAAAAAAGGTCACTGCGCCGGTCCACAGGGCGAGGGTCAGGGCCCAGAACAGCAGGGAGCCCTCATGGGCGCCCCAGACACCCGAGATCAGATAGAGGGTAGGCAGTTGGGTGTTGGAGTTGTGGGCCACATAGGCCACGGAAAAATCGTGCACCAGGAAGGCGTAGGTGAGACAGCCGTAGGCCACCAGCATGAACAGCAGGTGCGCCTGGGCGGCCGGTTTCGCCATCGCCACCCAGGAGGGGATGCCGCGGTGGGCGCCAATCAGCGGAAACAGACCCTGGGCCAGCGCCATCGCCAACGCCAGGATCAGCGCCAAATGACCGATCTCTGGAATCATCAGTTCGTCGCCTCCGTCGCCTGATTGTGTGCCTTGTCGAGGGCCTCGGCCACCTCGGGGGGCATATAGTTCTCATCGTGCTTGGCCAGCACCTCGTCGGCGATGAACACGCCGTCCTCCCCCATGCGGCCCTGGGCAATCACCCCCTGCCCCTCGGCGAACAGATCAGGCAGGATGCCGGTATAGGCCACGTTGACCCGGTTGGCCCCGTCGCTGACGACAAAACGAATCGTCAGCTCCTGGCCGCGTTGCAGGCTGCCGCCCTCGACCAGACCGCCGAGACGGAACACATGGTCGGCAGGCGCCTTGTTCTCCACCACCTCGGTGGGAGAGAAGAAATAGGACAGGTTGTTGTCCAGGGCGTTGAGCACCAGCCAGGCGGCGAGTCCCAGCCCCACCAGCCCCGCCGCTATAAACCCGAATCGCTTGTGTCTGGCCTTCATCGCTTACCCTCGGTATTCATGCGCAGGATGCGCGCCACACGCTTGATCACCACCTGACGGCGACCGCGCACCAGAAACGGCTCGATGCCCATCAGCAGCGCGGTCATCCCGAAAGATCCCCATACATAGAGGGCGTAACCGCCCATATCGAAAAATTCCGCAACGCTCATTGGCGCACCTCCGGCAACTCGCTGACCCAGGTGGTATCGCGCTCGCGCTCCAGAATAATACAGCGCACCCTCGCCATCGCCATGGCGATGCTGTAGGCCCAGAAGCCCAGGGCCATGATCAGCATGGTCCAGAGCATGATCGAGCTCATGCTGGAGCCGCTGCTGACGCTGACCGAGGCACCCTGGTGCAGGGTGTTCCACCACTTCACCGAGTAGTGGATGATCGGGATATTGACCACCCCGACCAGCACCAGCAGAGCCCCGGCGCGATCGGCCCGGCGGGTGTCATCGATCGCCCCCTGCAGGGCGATGAAGCCGAGATAGAGAAACAGCAGGATCAGCTCGGATGTGAGCCGTGCGTCCCAAACCCACCAGGTCCCCCACATCGGCTTGCCCCAGAAGGCGCCGGTCCAGAGGGCGATGAAGGTGAAGATCGCACCGGTCGGCGCCAGGGCGCTGGTCATCATCGCCGACAGCCGGGTGTTGTAGACCAGCCCGACCACCGACCAGAAGGCCATCACCAGATAGATGAACATGGAGAGCCAGGCCGCAGGCACATGCACGAAGATGATGCGGTAGCCCTCGCCCTGCTTGTAATCGGTGGGGGCGACGAAAAAACTCATGTAGAGGCCGACGGCGATCAACACCACGGCAATCAGGGTGGACCAGCGCCAGATCTTCTCCGCCAGGGGGTAGAAGGTGGCGGGCGAGGCGAATTTAAACCAGTTGATCAGTCGATTGCTCATGAAACTGCTTGTCGTTAGTACCGGGTGTTTGATCGACAACCGGTGCGTTGGTTCCCGTGCCGGGAGAAATGGCTCGAAGGCCGAACCTTACCACAGACTTCACCACCGCTGGAGCCGTGGCCCTCCTCCCCGATGATCACAGCTACTCGGCGGAGATCCGCAGGGCGGCGGAGGTGGCCAGGGGAGCGAAAAGCACCGAGAGTACCAGAATCGCCGCCAGCATGTAGAGGTGCCCCGCCTCACCCAGGCCCGAGACGCTCGCCTCCACCGCGCCGGCGCCGAAGATCAGCACCGGTATGCACAGCGGCAGGACCAGCAGGGAGACCATGATTCCGCCCCCGCGCAACCCCAGGGTCAGGGCGGCGCCGATGGCGCCGATCAGGCTCAGCGCCGGCGTGCCCATCAGCAGGGTGACCAGAAGCACCGAAAGGGCCGTCGTCGAGAGGTCGTACTGCACCCCCAGCAGGGGCGCCATCACCACCAGCGGCAGTCCGGTGATCAGCCAGTGGGCGAGCACCTTGCCCAGCACCAGGATGAACATCGGCTGCGGGGCAAGCAGCATCTGCTCCAGGGCCCCGTCATCGAAATCGATGGAGAACAGGCGCTCCAGCGCCAGCATCGAGGCGAGCAACGCGGCCACCCAGAAAACGCCCGGTGCGATCATGCGCAGGATCTCCAGCTCCGGCCCGATACCGAGCGGAAACAGACTGACCACGATCACAAAGAAGAACAGGGTGGTGAAGATATCCGAGCGCCGACGCAGGGCCAGGGTCAGATCCCGCATCAGGATGGCGCGAAAAGCCTCAAACATCGCCCTCTCCCTTCCAGCCCAACTGCAACTGCTTGACCTGGCCGCGGGTGAGACTCACCTCCTGGTGTGTGGTGAGAATCACCATGCCGCCGTTCGCCACATGCTCGCGGACCACCGATTGCAGAAACTCCACCGCCGCCTTGTCCAGGGCGGTGAAAGGCTCGTCCAGTATCCACAGCCGTGCCTTGTGGGCGAGCAGCCGGGCCAGGGAGACGCGCCGCTTCTGCCCCTGGGAGAGAACCCGCGCCGGCAGATCCTCGTGCCCGCGCAGCCCGATGCGCTCCAGCGCCTCCCAGGCGGCAGCCTCGCTGATCGGCACGCCATCGAGGACACAGGCAATGCGCAGATTTTCGACCCCGTTGAGATCGTCCTTGATGCCGTTCTTGTGGCCGACATAGACCAGATCCCGGCAGAAATCGTCCTCCACCTCGGTGATCGACTCGCCGCCCCAGCGGATCTCCCCGGCGGAGGGCCGGATCAGACCACACAAGGTGCGCATCAGGGTGGTCTTGCCGCTGCCATTGTGGCCGTGCAGATGCAGCAACTCACCCGGCTCCAGTGTAAAACAGAGGCCGGAGAAGAGTTGGCGGTCACCGCGCGCGCATTCCAGATCGACGACTTCGAGCATGGGATCGGATTTCAACCGTCGCAAAACCCCGGATTGTACACAGTGCGGGGATACTTTCCCATCGCGCAAAGCGCTAAAATCACCACATTCATCAGTAACCGGGAGAGTCCCCATGCCCCACACGCATCGCGGAGAGCGTATCGTACTGGCCAGCAACAACGAAGGTAAAGTACGTGAAATCAATCAATTGCTTGCCGACGAGGTGATCGAGGTGGTACCCCAGCGGGCATTCGACATCCCGGAAGCGGAAGAGACCGGCCTCAGCTTCGTGGAGAACGCCATTCTCAAGGCACGCAACGCCGCGCGCCTCAGCGGGCTGCCCGCCATCGCGGACGACTCGGGAATCGAGGTGGATGCCCTGAAGGGGGCCCCGGGCATCTACTCCGCCCGCTTCGCCGGCCCCGGCAGCAGCGACCGGGAAAACAACCAAAAACTTTTGCAGGCGCTCGATGGGGTGCCGGAGAGCGGGCGCGGCGCCCGTTTCCAGTGTGTAATGGTCTATATGCGCCACGCCGACGACCCCACCCCACTGATCTGCCAGGGGACCTGGGAGGGGCGGATTCTGGAGGCGCCTCAGGGTGAAAACGGCTTCGGCTACGACCCGCTGTTCCTGGTTCCGGAGCAGGGCTGCACCTCCGCCGAACTGCAGGCGGAGCAGAAGAACCGCCTGAGCCACCGGGGGCAGGCCCTGCGTCGGCTGATCGAGGCGCTCACCCGCTGAACCCCGCCGGGACACCTTTTCAGGAAACGTTCCGCACCAACCGCCTGCCGGGAGACGGGAACCGTCTCCCGGGTTCCGTCACAAACCCTTCATCGCCCCGCCACGAGACGGCAACAAGCACCGGTTACCCTGCGCCGAACCATAGAGCGACGAAGAGAGAAGAGGATGACCATCGAAAAACGCCATCAACCGCGCTGCCGTTGCGACCTGCCGGCCCATCTGATCCATCGAGGCCGCGCCTTCCCGATCCGGATCAGCGACATCGCCGCCGGCGGCCTCGGCATCCGGGCCGGGCGCCTCGCCCTTCCCGGCGGAAACCTGATCGAGGTGGAGCTGCACCTGAACGGGGCGACCTGGTCTCTGCATGGACTAATCGTCCACACCGGCGCGCCACGCATCGGCGTCATGTTCAAGACGCCACAGCCGGCCCTGTTCAGCGCCGCTACACAGGCGGGTAGCGCTCCATCGCCCATGCGCACCACCGCGCTCGGCGGTGCACTCAGCCCGCCCCCTCCGGCGCCCTGACCGACCCGCCCTCCTCCCACGCACGCAACAGCGCAAGAGTGTCGCTACCTCGTGAAAGATTTTGGGACATCCCAGTCCCCAAAATCGACTCGCCAACGCGACAGCCGTTACTGCCCCGACCGTCCTGCGCTCATCACGACTCCGTCCCGCACATTGCAGCAAAGCTGCTCGTGCGCAACTCCGTCATGATGACCACAATGACTCTACGGCGTGTCGGATGCGCTATTTGTATGCCCTACGTCACTCCCTATCGGTCGTAACTGCGGCCATACAACCGCGCCTACGCCTATCGGGGACTAACCGCCTTCGCTTCGCTCTCCATGGCGGTTAGCGTCCGCAGGCGCTGCCGATAGTAGCGAAGAATCAGCGCCTCATGGGCACTGGCGGGCTGCCGAAAGCGCTCCACCTTCTCCTGGCACAGGCGGATCTGTTCCTGCTCCGTCTCGCGCTCTGTATCGGGCATACCTGACCTCCCTTTCTCCCGTCACATCCGCTCTGGATCGTTCCTCAGCTACAGGGGATAATGATAGCCGTATGGGCACGAAACGCACCCGCGGCGCTTCCCGTTGTCCTGTAGGAATAATCGCATATAGCTAATGTAAGGAGCCAAACCACTTCCCCATGCCCCCCCTGCATCGATTACCTACCCGAAAAGCCCCCTGGCTGCTGCTCGCCGCCTCGGCCCTGCTGCTGGAGCTCTGCGCCCTCTACTTTCAGTACGTCATGGGACTGGAGCCGTGCGTGCTCTGCGTCTATGAGCGCACGGCGGTGGCGGGCATCCTCGCGGGCGCACTGATAGGGGCCAGCGCCCCCCATACGGTGCTGGCGCGCCTGGCCGGGTTCACGCTCTGGATCGGCGGTGCCGCCTGGGGCCTGGGGCTGGCCCTGGAGCACATGGCGATTCAGGCGGGCGGGGCGAGCTGCGACTTCCTCGCCAACTACCCCGATTGGTTCAGCCTCGACCGCTGGCTGCCGTGGATGTTCGAGCCGCGTGGTTTCTGCGACGAGATCCAGTGGACCCTGTTCGGCTACAGCATGCCCCAGACCCTGGTCCCGATCTACGCCCTCTACCTCGGCATCGCCGCCATCATCCTCCTCAGCCGCCTGCGCTGGCACTGGCGAAGCAGACACGCCTAGCCCGACTCCCGTCCACCCCCAACAGCACATGCCGTTCCGTCCACCGCGCGATGCGGGGTTGTCCGCTCACCGCTCCGGCACGCAGTAGAGCACGGTGTCCAGGCACATGTGGCCATGGGTGCGCAGATAGAACCGGTACGCGGGCTGCAACCGCCGCACCAGCAGTGGAATCTCCCACAGATCATGCGGCCGGTGGTAGAGGCAGATGGCGAGCACCGGCGCCTGCCCGGCGATCAGCCTCCGGGCACCGTGCAGTGCCTCGCCTTCGGCGCCCTCGATATCCATCTTGATGTAGTTGGGCCGGGCCCCGCCCAGCATCGCGTCGAGCGCGACCACCGGCACCCGCGTCGCACCCTGACCGCTCAGGGCGCTGGAGCTGCTGCCCGCCGCGTCGAAATTGAGCAGCGTGGTTTCCGACCACACGCCGAGGGGAGAGGCGATGAAGCGAGCCCGGGGCCAACGTTCCCGCGCCTCCCCCGCCGCCTGCGCCAGGCGCCTGTAATTTTCGGGATCGGGCTCGAAAGAGATCACATACTCAAGCCCCGGCAGCCTGTTTCCGGCCAACCGCGCCACCTGTAGCAGGGTATCGCCGTCATAGCCGCCGCAGTCGGCCATGCGCAGCGCGTCGATGCCACGAAACAGGTCGATATCATCCGGGAAATAGGCCTGTCGGCCATCGGGACTGATGTAGCTGGAGACCCGGGGCCGCTCGCGGAAACGCACCACCCGCTCCAGCAGCCCGGTGCTCTGGCAGTCGCTGAGCAGCGCCTCCACCTGACGCAGCATGGGGTAGTCGAGCCAGTGCCCTGGTCCACCACGCATCCACAGCAGACCCAGCTCCAGCAGGCCGTCGAGAATCGCCGGAAAGGCCCGCAGCGCGGCTTCGAAACCCACCACCCGGGTAAATCCGGCAGCGGCCAGTTGCGCCTCGATCGCGCTCCTGCCGGTGGCGCCTTGGGGTGGCTGGGCGACCGACAGATAGACGGTCATGGTGCGGTCCTCCACCTCGGCGGCGCGCAATACCGGCAGGCCGTGACGTTGACGCTCGGGGGCGTACTGGTCGATGAACAGCGCGACCCGTCGGCCCCGCGCCTCCAGCGCCCGGGCAAAGACCCGCCCATAGGCACCCGCCCCATACACCGCGACTTCGTCGTTCATGCCCGCCCCTCAGTAGTCCATGAGGCGCCGCAGGGGGGCCGTCGCATCATATCCGGCGAAGCGTTCGCGCAGCCGCGGCTTCATCACTTTTCCCAGCTCATTTCTGGGCAACGCGTCGATCACCTCGTAGGCCATCGGTTGTTGATAATCGGCCAGCTCGGCGGCACAGGCCCGGCGAATGGCGTGGATGTCCAGCACACCCCCTTCACCCACCAGTACCGCCAACACCGCCTCTCCGAAATACGGGTCCTCTACTCCGATCACCGCGCACTCGCGCACTCCGGGACAATCGCCGAGCACCGCTTCCACATCCTGCGGGTAGACATTGATCCCGCCGACGATGATCAGCTCGTGCCTGCGCCCGCTCAGATAGAGATAGCCGGCATCGTCCAGGTACCCCAGGTCGCCGGTATGAAAGTAGCCACCGGCGAGGCTTTCGGCGGTGGCCCGGGGGTTGTCCAGATAGCGCGAGAAGGCGGTCTTGGTGCGGCAGACGATCTCCCCCACCTGTCCGGTGGGCAGTGCCGCCCCGGCGCCGTCCACGATACGCAGCTCGACATAGGGCAGGGCCCGTCCCACGCTGCCGTCCCGGTGATCACCGTCGGCGGGCCCAAGGTCGCTGACGATCCCCACCTCGGAGGTACCATAGCACTCGTGAAAACGGCAACCGAACACCTCCCGGCAGGCACGCTTGGCGGCTGGCTTGAGCAGGGCCGAGGAGGAGACCAAGGTGCGCAGGCTGTCAAGATCAAGGCCCCGAGGTTCGCGCGCAACCGCCCCCAGCAGCCGTTCCAGGTGCGAGGAGACGGCGATGGTGAAGGTCACCCCGGCCTCGCGCACCGCCCCCAGCCACTGCCTGGGGGTGAAGCGGGGCAGGATCACCGAGGTGGCGCCGAGCAACAGCGGCAGCAGCGCCAGGCGCAACCCCAGCGAGTGGTGCATCGGCGAGGCGCAGAGGATGACATCGTCCCGGTCCAGACCGTACAGATCCCGGGCGCCCGAGAAGGCCCGTTCGCTAACCGCCATGGAGAGCGAAGCGAAGGCGGTTAGTCCCCGATAGGCGTAGGCGCGGTTGTATGGCCGCAGTTACGACCGATAGGGAGTGACGTAGGGCATACAAATAGCGCATCCGACACGCCGTAGAGTCATTGTGGTCATCATGACGGAGTTGCGCACGAGCAGCTTTGCTGCAATGTGCGGGACGGAGTCGTGATGAGCGCAGGACGGTCGGGGCAGTAACGGCTGTCGCGTTGGCGAGTCGATTTTGGGGACTGGGATGTCCCAAAATCTTTCACGAGGTAGCGACACTCTTGCCAGTTTGATGCGCTGGGAGAAGACGATCGACTTCGGCTCCCCGGTGGAGCCGGAAGTCATGGTCACCAGGTAGTCGGAATCGACATCGACCGGGCGGGCACCAAGCGCCGCCGGAACAATCCCAGGCTTCTCGTCCGGCCCCGGATAGTGGCGGCAGCCCCCGACCCGCCCGGCTCCGACGCTGAGGATCTGCCCCCGCGCCACGGACAGATCCGCCACCGCTTCCAGCAGTTGCCCGAGGACGGCGTGACCGGCCACCAGAAAGGCGGCCCGGCTGGAGGTCAGGAGACGGTGTGTCTGGGCGGGCGGGGCGCCGGTGTTGAGGGGAACCAGCAGGGCCCCGAGTTCGGCCCCCGCGAGCAGCATGAGGGTGAATTCGATGGAGTTTTCCAGCAGCAGCGCCACCCGCGCACCCCGCCTCACCCCCATCGCTTCGAGCAGTGCCGCCAGGCGTGCCACCTCGGACACCACCTCCCGGTAGCGCAGGCGCCGCGCCCCGAAGAGCAGTGCCACCTTGTCGGGATCCCGCTCAGCCTGCCGGTAAAACTGCTGAATCAGGTTCATGCGGCACCGCCACTCCCCGGCGTACCGACCAGCTCGCGCAACTTCAGGGCCAGATGCGAACCGGGCGCCAGCCCCTCCAGTCCGGCCACCACCCCCACCAGCTCCGCCCCGCGTCCCACCTTGTTGTAGAGCCCGCCGAGATTGGCCAGGGAGGCCGCGTCGCCCGGATGCGCCCGGGTGTACTGTTCGTAGACCGCGATGGCGTCCTCGGGCTGCCCGACGGCATCCAGAAGATCGGCGAACCCGGGGGCGTAGATGTCGCTCATCTGGGTCAACGACTCCAGGGCGTAGACCGCGTTCTCGTAATCGCCCCCCTCCAGGCAGATATCGGCGATGCGCTTCATGGCCGACTCGATCACTGGCGAATCGAGGTCGGAGAGGGCCGCCTGGTAGTGGCCCAGGGCGCGCTGGGAATCACCCTCGCACTCGGCCTGCATGCCCCGGGTAAACGCAATGTAGGGCGCGGCCTGGTTGGCTGGATAGCAGCCGAGTATCCCCAGCAGGTGGGAAAAGCCTTCGCGATCCCTGGCGCGGCGCAGGTAGTTGACCCGGGACACCACGTTGTCAAGCCCGTGCTCCCGGGGAATGCCGCGCGCGCAGGACTCCCGCCCCAGCGTTTCGCGAAAGCGCTGACCCATTTGTTCGATACGCGCCAGCGCCGACCGGGCGATCCCGCCGGCCCGCTGCAGGGCCCGGGCATCGACCATCAGGGCGCGCCCCGGGTGACCGTCGCGCTCCCACTGGTCCAGTATCCCCTCGATATCGCGCATACCATCGGCCTCATTGCGCCGACACGCCAGACGCCGTCGCGTCTCCACCAGAAGCGTGCCCATATACGCCAGGGCCTGGTCCAGAGCGCGGAGGTAGTCGCGTTGGGTGGCGGCGCGCTCCATCCTGCTCCCGCCATCGGCATAGACCCCCTTGAGGGCGGCGTGAACCGGCTGCCAGGAGAGGCTCAATGCCAGTTGCGCATCGGGATCCGTCTGGCTCAGTTCGATCAGCTCCAGCAGATCCCGCTGCCCCCCAGGGTCCGGCGGTGCGTCTCCGGGCACCGCCAGCACCCTGGCGGCGCGTCCGCGCAGTTCCTCGATACGCGCCTCCGATGCATCGAGCAGCGCCTCCAGGCGCTGATAGAAGGCAGGGTAGTCGACGGTTCCACAGGCGCGCTGGATCGTCTCCGCAACATCCCCCGGTAGCGGATCCGGACGGATCTGCGCGAGTGGCAGATGGGCCACATGATCCAGGGCCATCGCCTCCGGCGCGGGGTTGACCAGCTCCACCCCCCGCTGCCGCAGCGTCCGCGCCTGCTGCTCCAGCTCGGCGGCGGCACGCGCATAGTCCGGGGTGGTGAAGGCGGTATCGCCACGGTTGGTCCGCACCTTCAGCACGTTCAGCTGGATCAGGGGGCAGTCGAAATCGGCGCTCCCGGCGGCATGTTGGCTGCCGGCGGCGGAGTGGCACAGATCGACCCCCAGCAGCACGACCCTGCGCGCCCCCATGTGGGCGGCCAGGTCGATGGCGATGTTCGACACCGTGGAGCCGCTGCCCAGAATCTCCGGAAGACCGGGAAACAGTCTCCCGATCAGTGCATCACGGTCGAGCACCACCCGGGGACCGGCCCACTGGCCGACCAGGGTGGTGTTGGCCGAAGAGACATAGGCGAACAGCGCCTCGGGAAAGTGGAAGATACCCATGGCCCGCTCCAACCCGAGATCCTTCGGATCGCAGTGCACCAGCACGTCGGGGCGCACCCCCCGGCTCCAGAGCAGGCCACTGACCCGGGAGACGGCGATCACCAGCAGGCGCCCGCGCTGCGCCTTCAACCAGGGCAGGTACCCACCCAGCGAGGGGCCGGCGGCCACCACCACCGCCGTGGCGCCCGGCAATACTTCACGCAGACACTCGCCATGCAGCGGACTCTCCTGGCTGTTGCGGATGCCGTTGCTGCGGTGCAGATCCACCACCACATTGCCCATGTTGAACTTCAGATACGCCTCGAGTCTCTGACTGAACTCCGCCCCGATCACGCCATAGCGGTCAATGAAGTCGTGCTGCGCGGCGAGGGAGTTTTCCAGCACAAACGCGTGGTCGGCCATGTAGTAGATGACACCGTCGCTCACCATCCGCTCAATGGCATCCGCCAGCGAGTCCGTGTCGAAGTAGTGAAATCCCTCCACCAGGCCGCGTTGGCGCAGACGCTCCAGTATCTCCGGGGTCTCGATAAAACAGTAGCGCGAGCCCTTGGGAAGATCCTGGGCGGCAAGATATGCCGGCAGCACACCGGCGTCAGTGCCGATGAAGAGATAGAAGGTTCCTGGTTTGAGGAGGGCATGCCCGAAGCGGGCGGCGTACACCTCGGCACAGGGACGCTCGCTGAAGTCGTCCCGGTTCAGAGAGAAGAGATATTGATCGCCAAAGGCGTTGCTAACGAACGGTTCGCCCTCCATGAGGCCCCCTATCCCCCATTGTCCCCGTGCACCGACCACTCCGCGTGCACCAGCGGCCGACGCGTCCGCCGTCCCGGGCGGGTACGACGCGTCACTTGAGCTAACCCGAATGTTTCATAAACCATTAGGTGACCACAAATACCGTACAACCAGACTAGGGTATTAGCCGAGAACTAGGCAGGCCGGTAACTGTTAGCGGGGCGACGATCATTTTTTCGGGGTTGTA
>PQCP01000068.1 GCA_003062205.1 Candidatus Sedimenticola endophacoides | reverse complement strand
AATGTGCGGGACGGAGTCGTGATGAGCGCAGGACGGTCGGGGCAGTAACGGCTGTCGCGTTGGCGAGTCGATTTTGGGGACTGGGATGTCCCAAAATCTTTCACGAGGTAGCGACACTCTTGAGGCCGATGATTTTCATATTTGTTTCGCTTCTTGGGTTGGGTTTCGCTCCGGGTCAGGCCCCGGGGGGCTGGCTACATTTGAGTACAGGTCGGCGAGAATTTCAAACCCGGTGCGTTTTTCCCTATTCATCCGGCCCACCGGAGCGCGGGGCCCGCGGCCGTTCGGGACGAAAATCGAGACGAACCCGCGTCACTGGTGCTAGAATTCACGGTTTTTCCCGGCGGAGTAGCTATCCATGTTCAGTAAAGGTATGAGGCTTGAGGGTTACGATGACGAGCTCTGGGCGGCCATCCAGGCCGAGGAGGTGCGTCAGGAGGAACATATCGAGCTGATCGCATCAGAGAATTACACCAGCCCGCGCGTCATGCAGGCCCAGGGCAGCGTGCTCACCAACAAGTATGCGGAGGGCTATCCGGGCAAGCGCTACTACGGCGGCTGCGAGTATGTGGACCAGGCGGAGCAGTTGGCCATCGAGCGCGCCAAGGCGCTGTTCGGCGCCGATTACGCCAATGTGCAGCCCCACTCCGGTTCCCAGGCCAACGCCGCTGTCTACATGGCGCTGTGCCAGCCCGGCGACACGGTCCTCGGTATGAGCCTGGCCCACGGTGGGCACTTGACCCACGGCGCCAAGCCCAACTTTTCCGGCAAGATCTACAACGCCGTCCAGTACGGGCTGAACCCCGACACCGGCGAGATCGACTACGCCGAGGTCGAGCGCCTGGCCCGCGAGCACCAGCCGAGGATGATCGTGGCCGGCTTCTCCGCCTACTCCCGGGTGGTCGACTGGCAGCGCTTTCGCGATATCGCCGATGCGGTGGGCGCCTACCTGTTCGTCGACATGGCCCATGTGGCCGGTCTGATCGCCGCCGGTCACTACCCGAGTCCGGTGCGCATCGCCGACGTCACCACCACCACCACCCACAAGACCCTGCGCGGCCCGCGCGGCGGTCTGATCCTGGCCAAGGCCAACGAGGAGATCGAGAAGAAGCTCAACTCCCTGGTCTTTCCCGGTACCCAGGGGGGGCCCCTGATGCATGTGATCGCCGCCAAGGCGGTCGCCTTCAAGGAGGCGATGGAGCCGGCGTTCAAGGAGTACCAGGCCCAGGTGATCAAGAATGCGCAGGCCATGGCCCGGGTGTTCATGGAGCGTGGTTACGATGTGGTCTCCAAGGGTACCGACGACCACCTGTTCCTGGTCAGCTTTATCGAGGCCGGGCTGACCGGAAAGGACGTCGATGCCTGGTTGGGGGCGGCCAACATCACCGTGAACAAGAATGCCGTACCCAATGACCCCCAGTCTCCGTTTGTCACCAGCGGCATCCGGGTCGGCACCCCGGCCCTTACCACGCGCGGCGCGGGCGAGGCTGAGGCGCAGGAGCTGGCCGGCTGGATGTGCGATCTGATCGACGCGCGCGGTGCTGCCGCCTCCATCGAGCAGGTCAAGGCCAAGGTGCTCGATCTGTGTCGGCGTTTTCCGGTTTATGCGGACTGAAGCCACACCAGGCGCGTGGGCTGCCGGGCGCTGTGATGCGATGCGTGCCTGCCCGATGCCCCGGCCCGTTTCCGCAGTCGGCGGCGGGTAGGGAGACCGCGCCATGCGCTGCCCATTCTGCGGAGCACAGGACACCAAGGTGGTCGATTCCCGCCTGTTCGGCGAGGGGGATCAGGTGCGGCGGCGGCGCGAGTGCACGGTCTGCAAGGAGCGCTACACCACCTACGAGACGGCCGAGCTGACCCTGCCGTGGGTGGTGAAGCAGGATGGCAGCCGTGTCCCCTTCGATGGACGTAAGCTGGCGACCGGTCTGCACCGGGCGCTGGAGAAGCGGCCGGTGAAGACAGAGGAGGTCGATGCGGTGCTCAGCCGCATACGCCGCCGGATTCTGGCCACCGGCGAGCGTGAGGTCGAGTCGCGTCAGATCGGCGAGTGGGTGATGGAGGAGCTGCGCGCCCTCGATCAGGTCGCCTATGTGCGCTTCGCATCGGTCTATCGCAGTTTTCAGGATGTCAATGCGTTCCGCGAGGAGATCGAAAAGCTGGAGCGTCAGCTCCCCCCGGAGGCGCGGCGCAGGCAGCTCGACCTGCTGGACAAGGCGCGGGGCGAAGATGAGCAGTGACGAACGGCGCTTCATGGCCCGCGCCATCCAGCTGGCCTGGCGCGGACGCTATACCACTCATCCCAACCCCCGGGTCGGCTGCGTGCTGGTCAGGGATGGGGAGATCGTCGGCGAGGGGTATCACCGCCGGGCGGGTGAACCCCATGCCGAGCGCAACGCCATCGCCGCCGCCGGTGAACGCGCCCGGGGGGCCTGCGCGTACGTCACCCTGGAGCCGTGCTGTCATCACGGGCGTACCCCGCCGTGCACTGACGGACTGATAGAGGCCGGGGTGCGGCGGGTGGTGGCGGCCATGGTCGATCCCAATCCGCTGGTGGCGGGCCAGGGACTGCGCGCCCTGGAGCAGGCGGGGATCGAGACCTGCAGCGGGCTGCTGGAGGGGGAGGCGCGGGCGCTCAATCCCGGCTTCATCCGGCGGATGAGCAGCGGCCTGCCCTATGTGCGCTGCAAGCTGGCGATGAGCCTCGACGGGCGCACCGCCATGGCCAGCGGCGAGAGCAAGTGGATCACCGGCGCCGAGGCACGCGCGGATGTGCAGCGCCTGCGCGCCATGGGCGACGCCATCCTCACCGGCATCGGGACCGTCCTGGCGGACGATCCATCAATGAACGTTCGGCTCGGCGGGGACGGTCCGCAGCCCCTGCGGGTGGTGCTCGACCCCCGGCTGCATATGCCGGAGCAGGCCCGCATGCTGGCCCTGCCGGGGCGCACCCTGGTGGTCCATGCCCCGGCACCGGCCGGGGATGAGGCGCTGGCGGGGCGCGCGGAGCGGTTGCGCGGGGCCGGGGCCGAAGTACGGGAGCTGCCGGGCGATGGATCGCGCATCGATCTTGGCGCGCTGCTCGCCCACCTCGGCGGCCGCGGCGTCAACGAGGTGCTGATCGAGGCCGGCGCCACTCTGGCCGGCGAGGCCCTGTGGCAGGGGCTGGTGGATGAGCTGGTGATCTACGCCGCACCACACCTGATGGGCAGCGAGGGGCGCGGCCTGTTCAATATGCCGCAACTGCAAAGGATGCGGGACCGGGTAGAACTCGATATCGCGGATCTGCGCATGGTGGGGCGGGATCTGCGCATCAGCGTCCGCCCTCGGCGGCGGACCGGAGAGGAGTAGATGTTTACGGGAATCATCCAGGCCGTGGGGCGGATCGCGGGGGTGGAGCGCCGCGCTGGCGATCTGCGGCTGCACGTCGCCAGCGGCGACCTGCCGCTGGCGGATGTGCGGCTGGGCGACAGCGTCGCCACCAACGGTGTCTGCCTGACGGTGGTGGCGCTCCCCGGCGACGGCTATATCGCCGATGTCTCGCGCGAGACCCTGGGCCTGAGTACCCTGGCGGCGCTGCGCCCGGGCAGTGCGGTGAATCTGGAGAAGGCGCTGACCCCGAATACCCCCCTCGGCGGCCATCTGGTCAGCGGCCACGTGGATGGAGTGGGGCGGGTGCTGGAGCGCGCCGACGACGCCCGCTCGGTCCGTTTTCGCATTGAGGCGCCGGAGCCGCTGGCGCGCTACATTGCCCACAAGGGCTCGATTACGGTGGATGGCGCCAGCCTGACGGTGAACGCGGTGGACGGCAACCGCTTCGAACTCAATATCGTCCCCCACACCCTGGGCGGGACCATCATGGGGGACTACGCCGCGGGCACCCGGGTCAATCTGGAGGTGGATCTGCTGGCGCGCTATCTGGAACGCCTGCTGCTCGGCGAACAGGCGGCGCGGCCCGCGCAGAGCCCGGATGGGGGGGTGACCCTGGAAAAGCTGGCCCGGTACGGTTTCGGTAAATGACGGGTGCGGGGGTGGGACGCCCCGTTTCTCCGCGTGGCGGGGCTTTGGTACACTGGCCCGCCGTCCCAACGGGCGGCCGGGATATTGATTTTGGAGCGCGAGGGCGCTGAAGAGGCTATGGCACTGAATACCACAGAAGAGATTATCGAAGACCTGCGCCAGGGCAAGATGGTCATCATCATGGATGACGAAGACCGGGAGAACGAAGGCGACCTAATTATGGCGGCGGAGAAGATCACCCCGGCGGCGATCAATTTCATGGCCCGTTTCGGGCGGGGCCTGATCTGCCTCACCCTGACCAAGGAGCGTTGCCAGCAGATTCGCCTGCCCCTGATGGTCGGCGTCAACGAGTCCCAGCACGCCACCAACTTCACCGTCTCCATCGAGGCCGCGGAGGGGGTCACCACCGGCATTTCGGCGGCGGATCGCGCCACTACGGTGCTGGCGGCGGTCAAGCACGACGCCCAGCCCCAGGATATCGTCCAGCCCGGCCACATCTTCCCGCTCATGGCCCAGCCCGGCGGGGTGCTGGTGCGCGCCGGCCACACCGAGGCGGGCTGCGATCTGGCGCGTCTCGCGGGGCTCGACCCATCTTCGGTGATCGTCGAGATCCTCAACGAAGACGGCACCATGGCGCGGCGCCCCGACCTGGAGGTGTTCGCCCGCGAGCATGGCCTGAAGATCGGTACCATCGCCGACCTGATCCACTACCGGGTGCGCACCGAGAAGACCGTGGAGCGGGTCAGTGAGTGCACCATCCCCACCGAGTATGGTGACTTCCGGCTGGTGGCCCACCAGGACTGCGTGGACAACGAACTCCACCTGTCGCTGGTGCTGGGCGAGATCAGCCCGGAGGAGCCGACCCTGGTGCGGGTACACATGCAGAACACCCTCTGCGACCTCTTTTCGACCGGCCACAACGCCTGCTCCTGGCCCATGCGGCGCGCCATGAAACAGGTGGCGGAGGCGGGCCGGGGGGTGATCGTGGTGCTGCGCAACCATGACACCACCCGCGAGATCATCCAGCGCATGCACGACCTGCAGCTGCACGACCGCTCCGATCCGGTGCCCCCACGCGACGCCTCTCCCGCGCATCTGCGCACGTTCGGTGTGGGGGCGCAGATCCTGGTCGACCTGGGGGTGCGCAAGATGCGCGTGCTCAGCGCCCCCAAGAGCCTCCACGGCATCTCCGGTTTCGACCTGGAGGTGGTCGAGTACGTCGACTGCCGGTGACCCCGGTCCGGCCGGGTGGCGCAGGCGGTTGTTATTTGATGTAAACGGGACCACAATCCCCCCAATCACAAGCAAGGCGTTAGGTAAAGATGGCAATCAAAACCATTGAAGGTGCACTCACAGTCCATAAGGCCAGGTTCTGCCTGGTGGTGGCGCGGTTTAACAGTTTCGTGGTCGAAAGCCTGCTGGAAGGGGCGGTCGACACCCTGCGGCGCCACGGCGCGGATGAGGCGGACATCACCATCGTGCGCGTGCCCGGCGCGTTCGAGATGCCTCTGGCCCTGGAGAAGATCGCGGCCAAGGGCGGGTTTGACGCCATCGTCGCCCTGGGGGCGGTGATTCGGGGCGGCACCCCGCACTTCGACTATGTGGCCGGCGAGTGCGTCAAGGGGATGGCCCAGGTGAGTCTGCAGCACGGTACCCCCATCGCCTTCGGCGTGCTTACCGTGGATACCATCGAGCAGGCCATTGAGCGCGCCGGAACCAAGGCCGGAAACAAGGGCGGCGAGGCGGCGCTGAGCGCCATTGAGATGGTCAACGTACTGCGTCAGATCGGCTGATGAGCAGAAAAAAGAGCCAGGCCCGGCATCATGCGGTGCAGGCGATCTACCAGTGGCAGATGACCGGTCAGAGCCTGCACGAGATACACGACCAGTTTCTCTCCGAGCAGGATACCGGCGGGTTCGACCTGGCCTACTTCGACACCCTGCTGCGGGGGGTCCCTGGCGCCCTCAATGAACTCGACGAACTGCTTGGTCCCTGCCTGGACCGCTCCATCGAGAGTGTCGATCCGGTCGAGCGGGCGATTCTGCGCCTTGGCGCCTACGAGTTGGCGCACCGTCCCGAGATCCCCTACAAGGTGGTGATCAACGAGGCGGTGGAGCTGGCCAAGGTGTTTGGGGCCGAGCAGGGGCACCGGTTCGTCAACGGGGTGCTGGACAAGCTGGCGCGCACCGCGCGAGCCACCGAGTTCGGCGGCTGATCCGGGCCAGCGCCCCGGGCCGCTCGACTTCTCCGCTGTTCTCTGCCATCTTGCCCCCATGGCGCTTTGCGAATTCGATCTCATCCGCACCCATTTCCAATCCGCCGCTACGGCGCGGGACGATGTGCGCCTGGGGATCGGCGACGATTGCGCCCTGCTGTGCGTGCCCGGGGACCGGGAGCTGGCGGTGAGCATCGACACCCTGGTCAGCGGGGTCCACTTTTTTCCCGATACCGATCCGTACGCCCTCGGTCACAAGGCCCTGGCGGTGAACCTGAGCGACCTGGCGGCGATGGGGGCCGAGCCGGCCTGGGTGACCCTGGCCCTGGCCCTGCCCGAGAGCGATTCAGAGTGGCTGGAGGGCTTCAGTTCGGGGTTTTTATCCCTGGCCCGGCGCCATGGGGTGCAACTGGTCGGTGGCGACACCACCCGGGGGCCCCTGACCATCACCGTGCAGGCGCACGGCTTCGTCGCGCCGGGTCGGGCCCTGCGCCGCGATGCCGCGCGGGTGGGGGATTGGATCTACGTCACCGGCCCGCTGGGCGACGCGGGTCTGGCGCTGCGCATGCTGCTGGAGGGGCACGCGGGAGCGCTTCCGGAGTCGCTGCGCCGCCGACTTGAACGGCCCACGCCGCGCCTGGCCGAGGGGCGGGCGGCGGTGGGGCTGGCCCACGCCGCCATCGATCTCTCTGACGGGTTGCTGGCCGACCTCGGTCATGTCTGCCGCGAGAGCGGGGTCGGCGCGCGGCTCGATCTGCACCGCCTGCCCCTCTCGGAGCTGGTCGCGCAGCAGGTCCGCGACGCCGCCGCCTGGGATCTGCCGCTCGCCTCGGGCGATGACTACGAACTTTGCCTTACTGTGGCGCCGGAACATGGCCGGGCGCTGGAGGGGCGCTTCCGGGAACTGGGCGCGTCCCTGCACCGGATCGGCGTGGTGGAGGCGGGGTCGGGTATCCGCTGCCAACTCCCGGACGGCGGGCTGCTCGGCCCGCTGCCCGGGGGCTACGAGCATTTTCGAAATGGTTAGAACGGCGTGTTATTTGGTGGAGTCCTATGGGATTAATGAAGTCGCCGTACCGCCCCCCCCTTTTTCCGGTCATACGGTTCGCCGGGTGAGCGCTGATGGCTGAGCTGCCGCCGCCGCGCTGGGGCAATCCGCTCCATCTGCTCGCCTTCGGATTGGGCGCCGGAGCGCTGCCCAAGGCCCCGGGTACCGCCGGCACCCTGGCCGCCGTCCCCCTCTATCTGCTGCTCATGGAGCTGCCGGCGGCCACCTACCTGGTGCTGGTGCTGGGGCTGTTTCTGATCGGTATCCCTATCTGCGGCCGGACCGCCGCCGACCTCGGGGTGCACGACCACGGCGGCATCGTCTGGGATGAGTGGGTCGGGTTTCTGTTGACCATGTGGCTGGCGCCGCCGGGCTGGTTCTGGCTGCTGGCGGGGTTCACCCTGTTCCGCTTCTTCGATATCCTCAAACCCTGGCCCATCGGCTGGCTCGATCGCCGGGTGGGCGGGGGGCTGGGCATCATGCTGGATGACTTGATGGCCGGCGTCTATGCTTTCGGTTGCCTGCAACTGCTGGCCCCGCTGCTGGAGTGATGCAACATGACCCGAACGATACCGTTTTTTCTGCTTTTCCTGCTGCTGTGCGGTGCACCGGAGGCGGCCGCTCCGATCCGGGTGGTGGCGCTGTTCAGCGGCAAGGCGATGATCGAGGTCGATGGCCGCAACCACCTGCTGCGGGTCGGCGAGACGGGGCCGGGGGGGCGTGCTGCTGGTCGAGGCGAACGCCCGCGAGGCGGTGCTTGAGGTCGATGGGGTGCGCGAAACTTATTCGCTGGGGGGGCGCATCGGTGGTGGTTTCGCAGAGCGCGAGCATCGGGAGGTGCGGATTACCAAGGGGCCTTCGGGGGGGTATCACACCGTGGGCAGCATCAACGGGCGCCTGAGCGACATGCTGGTCGATACCGGGGCCAGCGCGGTGGCCATGAGCGAGGTGGAGGCGCGCCGCCTGGGGGTTGGCTACCGGGTCACGGGCGAGCCGATCGCGGTCAACACCGCCTCCGGGGTCTCCCAGGGCTACGCGGTGACCCTGGACCGGGTGCGGGTGGGGGAGATCGAGTTGGTCAATGTGCCGGCCATCGTGATCCAGGGGAGCAGCCCCCAGCAGGTGCTGCTGGGGATGAGTTTCCTCGGCCGCGTGGAGATGCGCCATCAGGGCAGCGTGCTGCTGCTGCGCGAAAAGTATTGAGATGACTGAGAGGGGATGAGCGATGCGAAGAGTGAACAGTTTTTGTCTGTGCGCCCTGCTGGCGCTGCCGGCGGGCATGGGTATGGCCTGGGGGGCAGACATCGAGCGTGGGGTGGTGATGCAGCGCAAGGCGGCGCCGGTTATGGCACCCAGGATGCGGCAGCTCACGCCGCTGATCCAGCAGGGTGATCTGCCCGAACTGACCTTTCACAGCATCACCTTCTCACCGGGCAAGCCGCTGCCCGGACAGCAGGTGACGGTGTGGGTCAAGGTGTGGAATACCGGCAAGGTCGATTCGGCGCCGACCGAGGTGGCGCTCAAGCTGCGCGCCACGCATCCCCCCCAGGGGAGCGCGCCGCCGGTCTTCTCCGCCAGCGCGCCGGTGGCCGCGGTCAGGCCCAACATGGCGGGAGTGGCCACCTTCAACATCACCCTGAACGGGGCGACCAGCGGGCAGTGGAAGGCGGAGGCGGTGGTCGATCCCTACAATCGCGTGGTCGAACGCGACGAGACCAACAACTCCATGTACCAGCTGTTTCAGGTGATGTGACGGGCGGTGTGTGAAGCGGCCCGGGGTTATTATCCCGCGGCCAGCTTGTCTTTCTCGATCAGGGCGTAGGCGGAGTGGTTGTGGATCGATTCGAAGTTCTCGGATTCGACCACGTAGGCGCTGAAGCGGGGCTCGTTGTTGAGACGCCCGGCCACGTCGCGCACCATGTCCTCGACGAATTTCGGATTGTCGTAGGCGCGCTCGGTGACGTGTTTCTCATCCGGGCGCTTGAGCAGGCCGAACAGTTCGCATGAGGCCTCGGCCTCGATCAGCTCGATCACCTCCTCGATCCAGACGAAGCCGTTGGTGCGCACGGTGACGGTGACATGGGAGCGCTGGTTGTGGGCGCCGCGTTCGGAGATCTTCTTCGAGCAGGGGCAGAGACTGGTGACCGGTACCACCACCTTGATGAACATGGTGGGTTCGCCGTCATGGATCTCGCCGATCAGGGTCACGTCGTAGTCCATCAGGCTCTGGACCCCGGAGACCGGCGCGGTCTTGTTGATGAAATAGGGGAAGTTCATCTCGATGTGGCCCGATTTCGCCTCCAGGCGTTCGGCCATCTCCGCCAGCATGTCCTTGAAGGACTCGACGCTGATCTCCTTTTCGTGGCTGTTGAGGATCTCCACGAAGCGCGACATGTGGGTGCCCTTGAAGTTGTGGGGCAGGTTCACGTACATGTTGAAGTTGGCGATGGTGTGCTGGGTCCCGTCGCTGCGGTCCTTTACCCGCACGGGGTGGCGGATATCCTTGATGCCGACTTTGTTGATGGCGATCTGCCGGGTATCCTTGCTGCTCTGAACGTCAGCGATATCAACGCCCTTAGTCACTGTAGTTTAACCTCTTGTTGCGCATGGGCGGGCCGGTTGGACAGCCTGCGGCGCGGTCATGGGTGAGGGGCAGCCCACGGGGGGTACGTGGTGTGCGGCCCGTCATCGGCGCGCGTCTCTCCGGGAGGCGACTCCCCGGAAATCCAGGCTAAGCGATCCCGCCGGGCGAAAAAACCGGGAGTTTTTCCGGTTATGGCGCTGATACTGCCCGCTGCCGCAAAACGGGTGATTATGCATTCTCCCCGGTCCATAAGCAAGAGCCCGGGTTGTGCTTCTCCTCAGTGCGAGCGCGCGACGATGTAATCGGCCAGCCAGCGCAGGGGTTCGGCGCCTTCGTCGAAGGCGCTCAGGCTCTCCAGTGCCTCCTCCCGCAGGGAGAGGGCCATGCGCTTGGCCTCGGACAGCCCGAGCAGGGCCGGATAGGTCGGTTTCTCCTGGGCCTGGTCCTTGCCCTGGGTCTTGCCCAGGGTGGTGGTGTCGCTCTCCACATCAAGGATGTCGTCCTGCACCTGGAAGGCGAGGCCGATGCATTTGGCGTAGTGATCGAGCCGGTGCAGTTCGGGGCTCTCCGGGGCGTCGGCGGCGAGGGCGCCGAGGCGTACGCTGGCGCGGATCAGGGCGCCGGTCTTGTGGATGTGCATATTCTCCAGCTGGGCCAGATCCAGCTGCCGGCCAACCGCCGCCAGGTCGATGGCCTGTCCTCCGGCCATACCCCTGGAGCCGCTGGCCAGGGCCAGGGAGCGGATCATCTCCAGACGCGTCCGGGAGGAGACGCGTAACGCCTGGTCCTCGCACAGGACCTTGAATGCCTGGGTCTGCAGGGCATCGCCCGCCAGGATGGCGGTCGCCTCGTCAAAGGCGATATGGCAGGTGGGGCGGCCCCGGCGCAACCGGTCGTCGTCCATCGCGGGCAGGTCGTCGTGGATCAGGGAGTAGGCGTGGATCAGCTCCACGGCACAGGCCGCGCCGTCGAGCTGCGGCGGGTCGATGCCCAGGGCGCGGCCGGCGGCGTAGGTCAGTACCGGGCGTACCCGCTTGCCTCCGCCGAGGGTGGCGTAGCGCATCGCCTCGTGCAGGCGCCGGGGTTGCACCCGGGCCGCCGGCAGCAGCCGTTCGAGGGCCTGCTCGCAGCGCTCCCGGCACCCGGTCAGGTAGTGCTCCAGGGGGGTGTGGTCACCGCTCATGGTCGAAGGGCTCCAGGGGGGCCTCCGCGCCGGGGGCGCTGAGGATCTGGATCTTCTGCTCCGCCTCCAGCAGTGCCTGCTGGCAGGTGCGTGTCAGCTCTACCCCGCGCTCGAAGTGGCGGAGCGAACTCTCCAGGGTGAGGTCGCCCTGCTCCAGCTCGTCCACCAGGGCCTCCAGTTCCGCCAGGGCCTCCTCGAAGGAGGGCTCGGTCGCTTTCTTTTTGGGCATCTCTAGGCTCGAAGTGATCGAAAGGGTGAAACCTAACCCAGAGCGTGGTGGGGGTCAATGCGCCGCTGCGGCACGCGCTCGCGCGGGTCCGGTTGTACGTGTACACTCTCCCATCGAAATCGGATCACCCCCCCAGGGTCCCGTCACGCCATGCCGGGCGCCTTTGCGCGGGGCTGCGGGGGGTGGCGCAATGCATTAGAGAAAAAAGCAAATTCGGGTGGTGAGTGTGAGTTCCTACGACGCTGCGGATATTGAGGTATTGAGCGGTCTTGAGCCGGTGCGCAAGCGCCCCGGCATGTATACCGACACCAGTCGCCCCAATCACCTCGCCCAGGAGGTCATCGACAACAGCATCGATGAGGCGATCGCCGGGTTTGCCAGCACCCTGGAGGTGACGCTGTACAAGGATGGTTCGGTGCAGGTGAGGGACGACGGGCGCGGGATGCCGGTGGATATTCACCCCCAGCAGGGGTTGCCCGGGGTCGAGGTGATCCTCACCAAGCTGCACGCCGGCGGCAAGTTCTCGAACAAGAATTACCAGTTCTCGGGCGGTCTTCACGGAGTGGGTGTGTCGGTGGTCAACGCACTCTCCAAACACCTGGAGGTGTGGGTGCGGCGCGCGGGCAGGGAGTACAACATCGCCTTCGCCGACGGCCACAAGGTCTCCGATCTGGAGGCGATCGGCAAGGTGGGCCGCAACAACACCGGCACCACGGTGCGCTTCTGGCCCAATCCCGCCTATTTCGACTCGGCCAGGTTTTCGGTTCGCCAGCTGCGCCATGTCCTGCGGGCCAAGGCGGTGCTCTGTCCGGGGTTGCTGGTGCGGTTTTTCGACGAGGCGAGCGGCGAGCGCTACGAGTGGTGCTATCAGGACGGCCTGCGCGATTACCTGCTGGATGCCTTGCAGGGCCTTTCGATCCTCCCCGAACAGCCGTTCATCGGCGCCATGCGCGGCAATACCGAGGCGGCGGAGTGGGCGGTGGTGTGGCTGCCCGAGGGGGGGGAGGCGGTCGCCGAGAGCTATGTGAATCTGATCCCCACCGCCCAGGGCGGCACCCACGTCAACGGCCTGCGCAGCGGCCTGACCGAGGCGGTGCGCGAGTTTTGCGAGTTCCGCAATCTGTTGCCGCGTGGACTGAAGTTGAGCCCCGATGATGTGTGGGGGCGCTGCAGCTACATCCTTTCGGTGAAGCTGGCCGATCCCCAGTTCTCGGGGCAGACCAAGGAGCGGCTCTCGTCGCGCGAGTGCGCGGCCTTTGTGTCGGGGGTGGTGAAGGACGCCTTCAGCCTGTGGCTCAACCAGCATACCGACGAGGGCGAGCGGATCGCCGAGCTGGCGATCAGCGCGGCTCAGAGCCGGATGCGTGCCGGACGCAAGGTGCAGCGCAAGAAGGTGACTCAGGGTCCGGCGCTGCCGGGCAAGCTGGCCGACTGCACCGCCTCCGATCCCGGGCGCACCGAGCTGTTTCTGGTGGAGGGGGATTCCGCTGGCGGATCGGCCAAGCAGGCCCGTGACCGTGAGTTCCAGGCCATCATGCCGCTGCGCGGCAAGATCCTCAACACCTGGGAGGTGGATCCCGCGGAGGTGCTCGCCTCGCAGGAGGTGCACGACATTTCGGTGGCCATCGGCGTGGAGCCCGGTTCCGATGATCTGAGCAAGCTGCGCTTCGGCAAGATCTGCATCCTCGCCGACGCCGACTCCGACGGTCTGCACATCGCCACCCTGCTGTGCGCGCTGTTTGTGCGCCACTTCCGGCGCCTGGTCCTGGAGGGGCATGTCTACGTGGCGATGCCGCCGCTCTACCGCATTGATGTCGGCAAGCAGGTGTTCTACGCCTTGGACGACGGCGAGAAGCAGGGGGTCCTGGATCGGGTCGAGGCGGAGAAGCTGCGCGGCAAGGTGAATGTGCAACGCTTCAAGGGGCTGGGGGAGATGAACCCCATGCAGTTGCGCGAGACCACCATCCACCCCGATACACGGCGCCTGGTGCAGCTGGTGGTGGATGCGGGTGATGACACCAACGGCGTGATGGACATGCTGCTGGCCAAGAAGCGGGCGGGCGACCGCAAGGCGTGGTTGCAGAACAAGGGCGATCTGGCGCAGGTCTAGCCCGCTCCGCGCACCTGGGCGAGTCGGGTCTGCAAACAATATTACGTGAAGGGTAAGCGATCGGTTATGCAGGGTATGCGGGCTTCGGACGGGTCACACGCGGAGAGATCATGTGATCGGGGCGGGGGGCCCTGCTTCGACCGCCGGAAGGGGTGGCGCGGGGCGTAAGTCTTGTGGCGCTGCTCGCCGCCGCCGGTGTCCGGGCCGAGACCGCCCCGGCCGCCGGGGAGGGGCTGGGTGGCTGGGAGGTGGCGGCGATCGTCTTCGCCCTGGGGATGGTGTTGTCGCTGTTTCACTCCGTTTCGTTGCTGCGCAACAGCGCCCGCCCCGGACCCGCCTACTGGCTGGGCCGGGCCTCCAGCGCCTGTGCCAAGAGTGACGCCCGGGCGGCGGAGCAGGCGCTGCTGCTGTGGGCACGGACGGTGTGGGGCGACGCGGCCCCCTCCAGTCTGCTGGAGATTGCCGCTCGGCTGGAGCGGGAGGAGATGGCGCAGCTGCTGCGGCAGCTGCGCGAGGCGGCGCGCGACGGGACGGCGCAGTGGAGCGGCTATCTCTGCCGCGAGGTGTTGATCGGACACCTGCGTGAGCTTTCCGCCGAGGGCGCGCGCCGCGACGGCTGAAGCGGTTATTGATACATACCGGCGGCGCTGGCCGCTGGCAACGCCCTGGGGGCAGATGGCCAACGAGATGGATTACACACGCGACGGCATCGAGCGGATGCCACTGAAAGAGTTTACCGAGAAGGCGTACCTGGACTACTCCATGTACGTGATCCTGGACCGGGCCCTGCCGCATATCGGCGACGGCCTCAAGCCGGTACAGCGCCGCATCGTCTATGCCATGTCGGAGCTGGGCCTCTCGGCCAGCGCCAAATTCAAGAAATCGGCCCGTACCGTCGGTGACGTGCTGGGCAAGTTCCATCCCCATGGCGACAGCGCCTGCTATGAGGCGATGGTGCTGATGGCGCAGTCGTTCTCCTACCGCTATCCGCTGGTGGACGGGCAGGGCAACTGGGGCAGCGCCGACGACCCCAAGTCGTTCGCGGCGATGCGCTATACCGAGGCGCGCCTCGCTCCCTACGCCCAGGTACTGCTTGCCGAACTGGGGCAGGGGACGGTGGAGTGGTCGCCCAACTTCGATGGCACCCTGCAGGAGCCGCGCACCCTGCCCGCGCGTCTGCCCAATGTGCTGCTCAATGGCACCACCGGTATCGCCGTGGGCATGGCCACCGACATCCCTCCCCACAACCTGCGGGAGGTGGCGCGCGCCTGCATCCACCTCCTGGACAACCCCGGGGCCGGGCTGGATGAGGTGATGGATTACGTACAGGGGCCCGATTATCCGACCGAGGCGGAGATCGTCACGCCCCGGGAGGAGCTGCGGAAGATCTACACCAGCGGCACCGGCGGTGTCCGCATGCGCGCCAGCTACGAACGCGAGCAGGGGGATATCGTTGTCACCGCGCTGCCGCACCAGGTCTCCGGGGCCCGGGTACTGGAGCAGATCGCGGCACAGATGCAGGCCAAGAAACTGCCGATGGTGGAGGATCTGCGCGACGAGTCGGACCACGAGAATCCGACGCGGCTGGTCATCACCCCACGCTCCAACCGGGTGGATGTCCAGCGTCTGATGTCACACCTGTTCGCGTCAACCGATCTGGAGCGCACCTACCGGGTCAATCTCAACGTGATCGGCCTCAGCGGGCGGCCTCAGGTGATGGGGCTGATGCAGGTTCTGGAGGAGTGGCTCAGCTACCGCCTGGAGACGGTGCGCCGGCGTCTGGAGTACCGTCTGGGCAAGGTGCTCGACCGTCTGCACCTGCTCGACGGCCTGCTGGTCGCCTTTCTCAACCTCGATGAGGTGATCCGCATCATTCGCAACGAGGAGGATCCGAAGGCGGAGCTGATCCGCCGCTTCGATCTGAGCGCCGCCCAGGCCGACTACATCCTCGACACCAAGCTGCGCCAGTTGGCGCGCCTGGAGGAGATGAAGATCCGCGCCGAGCAGCGTGATCTGGCGCAGGAGCGCGACTGGCTGGAGAAGACCCTCGGCTCGCGCCAGCGCATGAAGACCCTGGTCAAGAAAGAGATCCTGGCCGATGCCGAGAAGTTCGGCGATGAGCGCCGCTCACCGCTGGTCGAGCGGGCCGCCGCCGAGGCCCTGGACGAGACCGAGCTGGCACCCAGCGAGCCGGTCACCGTGATCCTTTCCGAGAAGGGCTGGGCGCGTGCCGCCAAGGGCCATGACATCGATCCGCGCAGCGTCAGCTACAAGGCGGGCGACGGCTATCTGGACGCCGCGCGCCTGCGCAGCAACCAGGCGGTGGTGTTTCTCGACAGCACCGGTCGCAGCTACTCCCTGCCCGCCCACACCCTGCCCTCGGCGCGCAGCCAGGGCGAGCCGCTGACTGGGCGCCTGTCGCCGGTCAGCGGGGCGGTCTTCGCAGCCGCCCTGGGCGGCGATCCGGGGCAGTGGTATCTGATGGCCTCGGATGCCGGGTACGGCTTTCTGGTGCAGCTCAAGGAACTGTATGCGAAGAACAAGGCGGGAAAGGCGCTGCTGACCCTGCCCGCCGGGGCTCGGGTGCTGCGCCCGGCCCCGGTCGGAGATCCGCGGCGCGACCGGGTGGTGGCGGTGACCAACGAGGGTCGGATGCTGATCTTCCCGGTCTCCGAGCTGCCGGTGCTGAGCCGTGGCAAGGGCAACAAGATCATATCGATACCCGCCAAGCGGGTGCTGAGCCGGGAGGAGTTCGTGGTGGCGGTGGTGGCGGTCCCCGAGGGGGGACGTTTTACCGCCTATTCGGGCAAGCGCCACATCACCCTGAAAAACGGGGATCTGGATGCCTATTACGGTGAGCGTGGGCGGCGCGGAAACAAGCTCCCGCGCGGTTTCCAGAAGGTGGACTCGGTGGTGGTGGAGGCCTAGCCCGCGCGGTTCGCCGGGCTATTCATCCCCCTCCCGCCGTTCCGGGTCGAGCATCTGCTCGATGATCAGGGCGGTCTGCTGCTCCAGCAACAGCGCCAGCCGTTCGCGCAGCAGCGGCTCCAGATCGCGGATCAGCTTGGCGCCCGCCTGGCGCGCCGCCTGCTCGGCCAGTTGCGGCAGGTGGTGTTGCATCTCCTCCTCCAGGCGCTGGCGCAGATCGGCGTTCGGATCCGCTGTCTCCCCGCCGGCCCACTCCGCCACCACCTCGTCGAGGATCGGAATCCCCTGGTCGTCGAGCATCAGTCGCCCTTCGGGCGGGTCGTGTCTGTTGTCGTCCCGGTTCATCTCATCCGATATCGTGGGTGTTGAGGTGGTAGCCCCGGTCGCGGTAGAAGCGGTAGCGTGCGCGCCCCTCCTGCTTGACCTGGGGGTCGTGGTCGATCACCTCGGCAACTCGCTCGAAGCCGCCGATGAAGACCGGGACCTCGCGGGCCAGGTTGATCAGCACCTGGTGCTCTTCGCTCCCCCCGGCGGCGCTGCCGATCAGCACCGGGTTGGTCTCCGGGTCGGCCTCGCCGGCCAGGCCGTGGGGCAGGAACCCATCCTCCCGGTAGGTCCACAGCATCCGGTCGATGTGCCTCGATTCGGCCTCCGAGTTGGTGTGGATATAGACCCGCAGCCCCTGGCGCCACGCCTTTTCGGTAATGCGGCAGGCGAGGCTGTAGCGGTCGCCCGGGGCCTGCTGGCGCAGGATATAGAAATCCACCTGGGTCATCGTGCTCAGTCCCGCTGGCCGGCGCGCCGCAGCAGGAACTCGACCAGCAGCGGCACCGGGCGCCCGGTGGCCCCCTTGGCGGCGCCGCTGGTCCAGGCGGTGCCGGCGATGTCCAGATGAGCCCATTTGAAATTGCTGGTGAAGCGCGACAGAAAGCAGGCGGCGGTGATGGTGCCGGCCCCTCTGCCGCCGATGTTGGCCATGTCCGCGAAATTGCTGTCGAGCTGGGTCTGGTAGTCGTCCCAGAGCGGCAGTTGCCAGGCGCGGTCGCCGGCGGCGCGCCCCGCCTTCAGGACCTCGTCGGCGAGCGTGTCGTCGTTGCTGAGCATGCCCGAGGCGTGGGCGCCGAGGGCGATTACGCAGGCCCCGGTGAGGGTCGCGATGTCGATCACGGCGGCCGGTTTGAAGCGTTTGGCGTAGGTGAGGGCGTCGCACAGAATCAGCCGTCCCTCGGCATCGGTATTGAGTACCTCGATGGTCTGTCCCGACATGCTGGTGACGATGTCGCCGGGTTTGTTGGCATCGCCGTCGGGAAGGTTTTCGCTGGCCGGGACGATGCCGACGAAGTTGATCGCCAGATCCAGCTCGACGCACGCCCGCATGGCGCCGAGGACGCTGGCCCCACCGCACATGTCGTACTTCATCTCATCCATCGCCGCCGCCGGCTTGATGGAGATGCCGCCGGCGTCGAAGGTCAGCCCCTTGCCGACCATCACCACCGGCTGTTGTTTGGGTCCGGCACCCCGGTACTCCATGACGATCAGCCTGGCCGGCTGGCGGCTGCCCCGGGAGACCGAGAGCAGGGCGCCCATGCCGAGCGCGTGCATCCGCTTCTCGTCCAGCACCCGCACCTTGAGCCGGGCGGCGTCCCGCCCCAGGCGCCGGGCCTGCTCGGCCAGGTAGTCCGGGGTGCAGATGTTGCCCGGGAGATCGGCGAGGTGTTTGGCGAGGGCGGTGCCGCCGGCGATCGCCTTGCCGTGGGACAGGGCGCGCTCCAGCTTCGCCCCGCGGCGCCAGCCTCCAAGGTGCAGGTGGAGGTGTTTGAGCGGGCGCCTGGGCCGCTGGGGGTCGCTCTTGCACTCGTCGAAGCGGTAGAGTGCCTGCGCGGTGGCGGTGACCGCATCGCGCAGCGCCTGGTAGGGATCGGCCTCGGGCGTCTCCAGGTGCAGGGTGGTCAGCGCCTCGGCGGGGTGCGCCTGGTCGAGCAGGCGGGCCGCTGTCGCGTGGGCCTCGGAGAGCCCCTTGGCGCTGAGCTTGCGCGGCTCGCCGAGTCCGATCAGCAGCAACCGTTCGGCGCGGATCCCGGGGAGGTCGTAGAGCATCAGCCCCCGGCCCGGTTCGCCGCCCATGTCGCCCTTTTTGATCAGCCGTTTGAGTTCGCCGCCGCTGGCCCGGTCGACCTCCTTGGCCGCGTCGGTCAGCTTGCCGCCGGCGAATACGCCCAGCACCAGGCAGGGGGTGCGAAGCCGGGACAGGTTGCCGGATTTCAATGAATAGTCCATGTATGCTCCCTCTGGATGCTTGGCGTCGCGCCGCCGCCCTGGCGGGATGTACTATCCGCTGTGACATTGGTAGTATCCGCTGTGGTTGTGGGCGCTCGAACTGTTGCGATAGTCTACAAGAAGTCGTGTCGTTTTCCATAGGCACAGTCAGTACGGATAAGCCGCAAAGACAGAAAGCCGCATGTTGCCCGTCATCGATCGCTACATCCTGTTGGAAATGCTCAAGGCGTTCGCAGCCATCCTGATCGTGCTGCTGGTGATCGTGATCGGAAACAGCTATGTGGCGGTCCTGAAGGATGCGGCGGCGGGGGCGATCAGCAATCAGGCGCTGTTGCAGCTGGTGTCGCTGGAGGGGCTGCAGATCCTCGGCTTTGTCATCCCGCCCGCTTTCTTTTTCTCTATTCTCTACACCCTCGGCCGTCTCTACCGCGACAGTGAGATGACGGCGCTGAACGCGGGCGGGGTGAGTGTGCTGCGCATCTACCGTTCCGTGTTTCTGGTGGCTGTGCCCCTCTCCCTGCTGGTGGCCTGGCTGACCTTCGATCTGCTGCCGTGGGTCAATCACAGCAAGGTGGTGATCGAGCATGAGCAGGAGCAGGAGGTGAACGAGATCTCAGGCGCCGTGGCGGGGCGCTTCAACGAGTTCAGCCGGGGTGATCTGGTCTTCTACGCCGAAGATATCTCCGATGACAAGACCCGGCTGCGCAATGTCTTCGTCCAGAGCAGGCAGCATGGCGGGCTCGCCCTGATCACGGCGGCCGAGGGTTACCGCTATATCGACCAGAACGGCGGTGATGAGTACATGGTCCTGACCAACGGATACCGCTATAAGGGCGAGCCGGGCCAGGGCGACTATGCCGTGGGGGATTTCGAGAAGTACGCGGTTCGCCTCAGCGAGGAGCGCAACCAGGGGCTGTACGTCCCGGTCAAGGCCATCGGCAGTGCCGAGCTTTACGCCTCGGACGACATCCGCAAGCGTTCCGAATTTCAGTTTCGTCTGATGTTTCCGCTGGCGGTGCTGGTCTTCACCCTGGTCAGCTTTCCTCTCAGCCGCTCCCTGCCGCGGGAGGGGATCTACGGCCGCCTGGTACTGGCCCTCCTGTTCTATTTCGTGTTCCTGAACATGCAGGCGATCTCCGCCAGCTGGATGGTGGAGGGGGTGACCCCGGCCTGGATGGGGCGCTGGTGGGTGCATCCCTTCATGCTGGTCCTGGCGCTGCTGGTTTGGGCCTACAAGACCCCGGCCGCCAACCTGCGGCGGCTAACGCGGCGGCGGGGTGTTGTGGCATGAGGCTGCTCGACCGCTACATCGCCCGGACCGTTCTCTCTTCAATCCTGGTCGCCCTGCTGGTGCTGCTGGTGCTGGTCGGGTTCATGACCCTGATGGATGAGCTGGATGCCGCCGGCAAGGGCAACTACCACGCCACCGATGCCTTCCTCTATGTCCTGTTGGTGCTGCCGCGACGCGCCTACGAGGTCTTCCCCATGGCGGTGCTGCTGGGCAGCCTGGTGGGCCTCGGCGGCATGGCCGGAAGCTCCGAACTGGTTGCCATCCGCGCCGCCGGGGTGTCGCTGGGGCGCATCATCCTGTCGGTGATGCGCGCCGGGGTGATCTTCATGGTGGCGGTGCTGCTGGTGGGGGAGTTCGTTGCCCCCAAGACCGAGCAATACGCCGAGCGGATGCGTGCGGAGAAGGTCTCCCAGCAGGTGACCCTGAAGACCAAGTACGGTTTCTGGGCCAGGGACGGACGCTCCTTCGTCAATATCCGCAAGATCCTGCCCGGCTCCCAGCTCAAGGACATCTACATCTACGAATACGACGATGCGCGGCGGCTCAAGGTGGCCACGCACGCCGCCTTTGCCCAGTATGCGGAGGACCACTGGCTGATGAAGGATATCAGTCAGAGCGTGTTCCATGGCGAGGAGGTCGAGCGCAGGAAGATCGACTCAGCCATCTGGGCCTCGATGCTCAATCCGTCGCTGCTGGATGTGGTGGTGGTGCGCCCGACCATGCTGCCGGTCTGGGGACTCTACGACTATATCAACTTCATGCACGAGAACGGGCAGGAGGCGGTTATCTACGAGGTCGCCTTCTGGATGAAGCTGATCACCCCACTGGTTACCCTGGTGATGGTGTTTCTGGCGGTCCCCTTCGTTTTCGGCACCCTGCGCTCGGTGGGTATCGGCCAGCGTATTTTTCTTGGCACCATGCTCGGCCTCGGCTTCTTTCTGCTCAGTCAGATGTTCAGCAACATGGCGGTGGTGTTCAGTCTGCCGCCGCTGCTGGCCGCGTCACTGCCGGCGATCGTGTTCCTCGGCCTGGGGATCTACTTCGTGCGCCGGATACATTAAACCACGCCACTGCCGTCCAATTTATTAGCACCTGATTATATAGCCTGTTTTATAGCATGCGTGGGTAGTATTTACCCTAACCCCCACGGGGAATCCTCCGTATGGTGTTTTCTCCGGAGACGGGCAAAATAGAAAACTCCTACTACAATTGAAGATGCACCCGACAGAGGCGGCACGCGATTGTGGTCCTGGGCAGCCAGGGACCAAAGGAGAGTGGAGGAGTGATAGAGCATCGTCGCTCGGCCAGAAAGCCCATATCGATGGATGTGGTGGTGAACTGCCGCAACCTGGGGTTGGTAAAGGGAGAGACCCTTGATATCGGGCTGGGCGGGATGTTCGTTGAGACCGGACGCGTGCGTCTTCCGGTAAATACAATGATAAATGTCTCCGTCTTGATCGAGGGGGCTCATGGAGTGAGTCCCTTCAAGACCGGGGCCATGGTGGTACATCGGCGCAATGGCGGGGCGGGCGTGATGTTCATCGACCCGCCGGTGGAGCTGCAGGCACTCCTGCGCAGGACCCTCTACGGCCAGCGGGAATCCCCGGACGCGCTTCATACCCATCGTTTAATCCATTGATCCAGGCGTAGCGGCCAGGGTGGCCCGTGATCGCGCGTCTCTTTGCTTGTCCGCCGAGGCGGGTTGCCAGCATAATGGGCCCGGCACGGATTCCAGGCGGGCGGCGGATACGCCGGGAGGGCGGCCGATCATTTGTCCATGGGGCCGGCACGGCGGGCCAACAGGTAATGCCAATCGCTTTAGTCAGATCACAGTCCTCTCTGCTGCGGCGCATGCCGATGCCCCTGCTGGCGGCCCTGGTGGGCCTGCTGTGCGGGCTCTCGGTGTGGTTGGTCCTGGATCTGTTTCAGTCCCAGGCGCTGCGGGAGATCTTCTCCCGGGAGCTGCAGACCCGGCTTGACCAGCAGGCCCGGGAGACACTGATCCGCTTCGACAACTACACCGAGGCGCATGTCTCGACGGCGCGCCTGCTGGCCAATCACCGAAGCCTCTCCAACTATCTTGAACCACTCTACTGGTCCGAACGGGACAGCACCCCCGCGATGCTTCATTACCAGGCCCCCGCCTGGTTGCCCCCCGCCACCCTCTGGCGGCCCCTGGCGCGTCCCAGTCATATCCTGTTGATCGATACCTGGGGGCGCCCCCGCGAGATCCACCGGGTGAGCCTGGACGCCCTCCCGCAGGAGCTCTACGGCGGCAGCGAACAGTACCAGTTCGATAGCCGGGAGCGGGCGACCCTTACGGTACTGGGCGGCAGGCCCTATCTGCTGGTGTCGGAGCGGGTGGAGGATGCCACCGGGACCCTGATGGGCTCCCTGATGCTGGTGGCGCCGGTCGATGCCGCCTTCCTGCGCGCCTCGCAACAGGGGGTGGCGGGCGACGGCGTGGTGGTCGGACTGCTGGATGCCGACGAGCAGCGTTTCCTGGCCAGCAGCGAGCCGGAGAAGGTGGCGCGGGGTGAGCGCATGGAGACGGCGCACCGGGATTACCTGATCACCTCCCAGGCCTTCTACGAATACGAGGGGGCGGCCCTGAATCTGCAGTTCGCCACCCTGGTGCCGCACGCCGCGGTGCGCGCGGTGCAGGCGAGCGTGGTGGATGTGGGGCGCCACCAGCTGCTGGTCAGCGCCGTCACCTTCATCACCGTCTTCACGCTGGTCTTCTCGCTGCTCTCGGCCCGCCTGAACCGGATCATGAGCCGGATCTCCTTCTTCTCACGCAAGGCGCTGGGTTCGGAACAGCCCATGGTGGAGGGCGGCAATCAGCTGCTGGCGCTGGAGGACTGGGTGAAGCAGTTCATCCGCCTGGTGCGCAAGACCCGCGAAGAGATGCGGCTCAAGTATGAATTCGAGGTGCAGGAGTCGGAGACCCTGAAGCGGGCGATCATGGAGACCTCGTTGGACTCGATCATCACCATCGATCAGGATGGGCGCATTGTCGAAATCAATACCACCGCGGAGAAGGTCTTCGGATATCTCCGCCACGAGGCCATCGGAAGGGAGTTCGCGGGGCTGCTGCTCGATGAGGAGAGCGCGGCACGTTTCCCGGCCCTGTGGGCCGGGCTGCGCCAGGGCCGCGCGCCCGCCGATCTGCGCACCGAGATGACGGCCCTCGGCGTGGGCGGGAAACCGTTCCCGGCGGAGTTGGCGATCAAACCCCTGGCGTTGCACGGGCGATCGATGCTGACCGTTTACCTGCGAGACATCACCGAGCGCAAGCGCGCCGAACAGGAGATTCTCTGCCTGGCCAAATTTCCGGCCGAGAGTCCGAGTCCGGTACTGCGGGTGAACCGTTCCGGGGTCATCATCTATGCCAACGCGTCGAGCGCCAGGCTGCTTGAGTACTGGGGCTGCGAGGAGGGGCAGACGCTGCCGCCGTACTGGCGCGAGCAGGTCGGCCATGTGCTGGGGTCGGGCAAGGTCTGGGAGGTGGATGTGGCATGGGGCGAGAGCATCTTCTCGCTGCTGTTTACCCCGGTGGTGGACCTCGATTACGTCAATATCTACGGCCGCGACATCAGTGCCGTGCGCCACGCCGAGAACCAGGCCAGGGAGCATCAGCAGGAGCTGGTCCATGTCTGCCGTCTCAGCACCATGGGTGAGATGGCCACCGGCCTGGCTCACGAGCTGAACCAGCCGCTGTCGGCCATCGCCAACTACGCCAATGGCTGTGCCCGGCGTCTGCAGATGGACAATCGCGACATGCGCGACATCATCTCCGCCCTGGAACAGATCAACGTTCAGGCCGACCGCGCCGGTTTGATCATCAAGCGGCTCAGGAGCCTGGTGGGCAAGCAGCAGCCGGTGCGCACCAAGGCGGACATCAACCAGGTGGTGCGCGAGGTCTGCTCTTTCGTCGAGTTCGAGGCGCGTAAACTCAATGTGGTGATCGAGCAGGAGCTGACCCTGAGCGAGATGTATGTGCGCATTGACGTGGTGCAGATCGAACAGGTACTGCTGAACCTGATCCGCAACGCGCTGGACGCCCTGCGCGATGTGCCCGAGGAGGAGCGCGACCTGATCGTGCGCTCGGGTTGCAGCGACGAGGGACGCAGTGTGGCGGTGCAGGTCATCGACACCGGCCCCGGCATTCCGGCCGAGGCCATGGATAGACTGTTCGAGCCCTTCTTTACCACCAAGTCGAGCGGCATGGGGATGGGGCTGATCATCAGCAAGACCATTATGGAGGACCATAATGGCAGGATTACCGTGGGGCGGTGGCACCATGGCGGAACCACGTTCACCATGACTCTGCCCCTGCACGAGCCGATCCGTATCGGCCTTGATGAAGACTGAGAGAGACCATGAACAATCAACCCACAGTGTTTGTAGTCGACGACGACCAGGCTATGCGCAACTCGCTTAAATGGCTGATCGAGTCGGTGGGCATGCGTGTCGAGACCTACGGCTCGGCCGACGAATTCGTGAGTAACTACTACCCGGGAAGGGCGGGCTGCCTGCTTCTGGACGTACGCATGCCGGGAATGAGCGGGTTGGAGCTGCAGGAGCAGTTCAACCACCGGCAGATCCGGATCCCCATCATCATCATCACCGGGCATGGCGACGTGCCCATGGCGGTGCGCTCGATGAAGGCCGGCGCGGTCGATTTCATCGAGAAGCCGTTCAATGACGAACTGCTGCTGGAGAGTATCCGTAATGCACTTGCCCAGGATACCGAGCACCGCTCTTATCAGGCAGAGCAGGCGGAGATCACCGCGCGCCTGGGTCAGCTCACGCCGCGTGAGCACGAGGTGATGGAGATGGTGACCGACGGCAAGGCGAACAAGGAGATCGCCCAGGCCCTTGGGGTGAGCGCCAAGACCGTCGAGGCCCACCGCGCCAGGGTGATGGAGAAGATGGAGGCGGACTCGCTGGCCGATCTGGTGAAGATGGTGATGGCCGCCAGCCGTCGCTGAGGCGCGCTTATCCCCCGGGAGTGGGGGCGATCGGCGAGGTGGGGATGATCGCCACCTCATCGCCCGCCTCCAGGCGGGTGAAGGGCTCGGAGAACTGTTTGTTCACCGTCACCTGGAAACTGCCCTCCCGGAACAGGTGGGCGCGGTCGCGATAGCGTACCCGCAACCACTCCAGGAGCGATTGCACGTCGGTCACCCGGGATGGCACTTCCAGCTCCTCCGACTCCTTGCGCATGAATTTCACCAGGTAGGTGAAGTAGAGCACCCTGATGCGCCTGGGGCCGGTCGTCTCCGCTGCCTGCTCGCTTCGCTCGTAGCCGTGGTCCCGCAGGCGCTCAAGGTAGGCAATGGGATGGACTCCTCCCCACCCCTACGACAAACGGCGTCGAGGCGTCAGAATGGGAGCTGAACTAGCACCATTCACACGAAACAGATGAGGAGGAAGTCCACCATGAAGATTAGCCACG
>PQCP01000012.1 GCA_003062205.1 Candidatus Sedimenticola endophacoides | reverse complement strand
CAATGTGCGGGACGGAGTCGTGATGAGCGCAGGACGGTCGGGGCAGTAACGGCTGTCGCGTTGGCGAGTCGATTTTGGGGACTGGGATGTCCCAAAATCTTTCACGAGGTAGCGACACTCTTGTTTCAAACCACCTGATCAGAGCAGAAACAGCGAGGCCAGGCCGAGGAAGCTCAGGAAACCGATGATATCGGTTACCGTGGTCAGGATCACCGCCCCCGATAGCGCCGGGTCGATGCCCCAGCGGTCGAGCAGCAGCGGGATCACCACCCCGGCGAAGGCCGCCGCCAGCAGGTTGAGCAGCATGGCCCCGGCGATGATCGCCGAGATCCCGGGATCCCGGAACCAGAGGTAGGAGATCAGCGCCACCGCCAGCGCCCACACCAGGCCGTTGACCGCACCCACCAGCAACTCCTTGGAGGTCAGCCAGCGCACGTTGGCCGCCGCGATCTGGTCCAGGGCCAGGCCGCGGATGGTCAGGGTCAGGGTCTGGCTACCGGCGATACCGCCCATGCTTGCCACCACCGGCATCAGCACGGCCAGGGCCACGATCTTGTCCAGCGCCTCCTCGAACCGGCCGATCACCCAGGCGGCGGCGAAGATGGTGATCAGGTTGATGCCGAGCCACAGGCCGCGCCGCCTGGCGCTGGGCAGCACCGGGGCGAACAGGTCCTCCTCCTCGCTCAGGCCGGCACTGCTGAGCAGGGCGCGGTCGTGCTCCTCGCGCAACACATCCACGATGTCGTCGATGGTGATGCGCCCGAGCGGCAGTCCATCCTGATTGAGGACCGCCACAGAGATCAGGTCGCGCCGCTCGAACAGCATTGCCACCTCATGCTCGTTCATGCATGCCCGGACCGCCACCGCATCGCTCTGCATCATCACCCCGACCAGACGTTCGGGGGGGCTGGTCAGGACCTCGCCCAGATCCAGCTTGCCCAGATACAGCCCCGATTCGTCGATCACCATTAGGCTGTCGGTGTGCGGCGGAAGCCTTTCATGACGGCGCAGCCAGCGCAGTACCACCGCGATGGTGACATCGGCGCGCACGCTGATCACGTCGGTGCTCATCAGGCGGCCCGCGCTCTCCTCTTCATAGTTGAGCACCGCCTCCAGGCGGCCGCGATGATCGCGGTCCAGGGCCTCCATCAGCATGTTGCCGCGATCCTGTGGCAACTCGTCGATCAACTCCGCCAGATCCTCCGGCGCCATGGTGCCGGCGGCCGCGATCAACTCGCCCTCATCCATCTCGTCGATGATGCTGGCGCGCGCCTCCTCGTGCAGGTAGGTGAGTACCTCGGCGCCCTGTTCCGTGGGCACCTTCTCCCACAGTTCGCTGCGCTGCTCCGGCGGCAGTGCCTCAAGCAGGCTGGCCACCTCTGCGGGGTGGGCCTCCTCCAGCTTTTGGCTTACCGCCTCCTGATTGCCCGCCTCAAGGTCCGCGACCACCTGCTCCAGCAGTTCGGCGGAGGTGGTTTCCACCACCATCTCGGGGTGTGTTTGCTCTTCATTCAGGATCTGATTCATGGCTCTCTGTCCCATTCAGTCGTGCGCGCCCGGCCCTCGCCGGGCGGCGCGGTCAATCGGGTATTCAGGGTTTTCGGTGTGGCTTCAGGCCTGTTCTGAAAGGAGCGCTTCCGCTGCCGCGCCCGCGCCGCCCTCGTCGATGCGCAGCACGTGCACCTTGCCGACGCGATGCTCCTCCAGGCTTACCACGCGCAGACGAAACCCCGCCTCGGTGATCTCGTCGCCCGGCTCCGGCATGCGTGCCAGGCGCTGCATGAACAGCCCGCTGAGGGTATTGGCGTCCAGGGTCTCGTCCACCACCAGGCCGACACCGCGCTCCAGATCGGTCAGCGATACCAGCCCGTCCGCCTCCCAACTGTTGTCGTCGAGCAGGGTGATGGCGATGCTCGGTTGTTCGTCGTCGGTCTCGTCCTGGATCTCGCCGACGATCTCCTCGACCAGGTCCTCCAGGGTCACGATGCCGATGAAGGCGCCGTACTCGTCGACCACGCAGGCCATGTGGGCACGGCGAATGCGCATCAGTTCGAACAGCTTGGCGATGCGCTGGGATTCGGGCACGATCAGCGCCTCGCGGCAGAAGCGGCCCATGTCGCGCCACGGCTCGGTTTCGCCGGAGAGCAGCGCGCGGTGGATGTCCTTGACCAGCACGATGCCCACCAGGGCGTCGTTGTTGGCACTGTCGATGAGCGGAAAGCGCGAGTGCTCGGTTTCGCGGATCACGCCCAGGTTGCGCTCCGGTTGCGCCGCCACATCCAGCGCGTGCATGGCGCTGTTGGGGATCATGATGCGCCCGACTTGGCGCTGATCGAACTCGAACAGGTTATGCAGCATGTCGGCCTGCTTCTGGTGGATCTCCCCGTGTTCGCTCGACGTGGTCACCAGGCCCCGGATCTCCTCGCCGCTGAGCACCTCGGCGTGGCTCGCCTCCTCGACCCCGAACAGAGAGAGGATCGCGCTGGTGGCCCGGTTGAGCAGCCAGTTCAGGGGCAGGGTCAGCAGGTAGGAGAAGTGCAGCGGGTAGGCCACCCAGAGCGAGACCGGCTCGGCCTTGCGGATGGCGAAGGTCTTCGGCACCTGTTCGCCGATCACGATATGCAGGGCCGAGAAGATCAGAAACCCCACCAGGAAGGCGCTGGTGTGGATCAGCGCCTCGGACATGCCCAGACGTGCAAACAGTGGTTCGAGCAGGGCCGCCACCGCGGGTTCACCCACCCAGCCGAGTCCCAGCGACGCCATGGTGATGCCCAGCTGGCAGGCGGCGAGATAGGCCTCGAGATGGTCCTGAATGCGCACCGTCAGACGGGCGCTGGCCCGCCCCTCGGCGGCCAGGGACTCGATGCGAAAGCCGCGCGCCTTGACTAGGGCGAACTCGGCCGCGACGAAAAAGCCGTTGGCGGCCAGCAGCAGGGCGATGATGAGGAAGCTGTTAAGGGTGTTCATTGGCGAATAGAGAGTCCACGGTTCGGTTTGAATATTCCCCTTAGACCCGCGCTGCCCGCATCAAGTCACAAACCGTTGCGGGAGCGATCTTGTCGTTCACCCGGACGCTTTGCTGGCCCCCTGCCGCATCCAGTCCGAGGCCAGGCCGGAAAGCTCCTCCCGGCCCAGCACCGAGCGCAGGTGCAGATCCATCTGGGGGAAGGGGATATCGATGCCGTGTTCGTGAAATCGGTCCCAGATGTTGAGTAGTACCTCGCTGATCACATTGGCGCGCCCATCCTCCGGGTCGTCGATCCAAATCCGCAACTCCAGATTCACTGAGCTGTCACCGAAGCCGATCAGCTGACAGCGCGGTTCCGGTTTCAGTTCGACGCGCGGCACCATCTCGGCCGCCTCGATGCAGAGCGCCATCGCCTTGCGCGGGTCACTGCGGTACGAGATACCGATTGGGATGCGAAAACGCACCAGGTTGTCACTATAGGACCAGTTCTCCACGCGTTGGGTGATTAGCTCCTCATTCGGTATCAGGTGTTCGATGCCGTCGCGGGTGATCACCGATACGTAGCGTGCCCCCAGGTGGTTGATCCAGCCGAAGGTGCTCCCCAGCGAGATCACATCGCCCGGCTTGATCGAGCGATCCAGCAGCAGGATCACTCCACTGACCAGATTGGAGAAGATCTTCTGCAGGCCGAAGCCGAGCCCGACACCCAGCGCACCACTGAACACCGCCAATGCGGTCAGATCGATACCCACGGCCGAGAGGGCGATCAGAAACGCCGCGCCGATCAGCCCGATACGGGTCAGCTTCGCCCCCAGAACCCGCATCGCCGGTGCCACCGAATGGGATCGGGCCAGGCGCCGCTCGACCATTGAGGCCAGGGCATTGGCGAGCCAGAGATAGAACCAGAGAGAGGCCACCACTTGCAGCAGGGTCAGTGGTGAGACCCGCACCTCTCCCAGGTTCACCGACCAGCTGTCGAGCAGTCCCGTCACCGTTCCCAGCAGGCCGAAGATATTGAGCGCGGCGACGCTCCAGGCGAAGATTGCCACGAAACGGGCCAGCGCGGCGTTTGCCACCAGCAGGCTGGCGAGGTGAATCAGCAGCCAGGCGCTGAGTAGGCTGGCGATGATGGTAAGGCCGTGATTGGGCCAGCCGAGGTGGCGTGCCGCGGCGATCGCAAGCCACTGCAACAGCAACCAAGAGTGTCGCTACCTCGTGAAAGATTTTGGGACATCCCAGTCCCCAAAATCGACTCGCCAACGCGACAGCCGTTACTGCCCCGACCGTCCTGCGCTCATCACGACTCCGTCCCGCACATTG
>PQCP01000069.1 GCA_003062205.1 Candidatus Sedimenticola endophacoides | reverse complement strand
TGGGGGGGGTGACCGAGCCTCTGGGGATGCCGCCCGAGGCGTTGCCCATGGCGCTGTTGCGGCCATTGTCGGGTTCGGGGGCGTATGGGGTGATGGCCTCGATCATCAATGATCCGGCGGTCGGTCCCGACAGCTATACCGGTTATCTGGTCTCGACCCTGCAGGGCTCGACCGAGACGACTTTCTATGTGCTGGCAGTCTATTTCGGCGCGGTTCAGATCCGCCGTATCCGCCATGCCCTGGCGGTGGGGCTGACTGCCGATCTGGCGGGTGTGGTGGCTGCGGTGGTCGCCGTCTCCTTCCTGTTCGGTTGAACCGGCGCGCGTGGAACACGAAGCGGGTGCTGGGACTTCGTTGCAGTTGAATGAGATGTCCGTGCAAGAGAGGGTCTTGCCGGGCTGTGCGGGTCAGCCGGTGCCGTCGGCCGTGCGCTGGCGCGCGGCCTGTGCCAGCAGGATCTCCTCCATCTGCGTTGCCGCCATCGGGTGGCCATAGAGAAAGCCCTGGACATAGCGGCACCCCTCCTGGAGCAGGAATTGCTCCTGCTCCTTTGTTTCCACTCCTTCGGCGATGACATCCATCTGCAAACTCTCGGCCATGGCGAAGACGGCGCGGGCGATGGCCGCGTCGTCCGGGTCGTGGGGGACATCGCGCACCAGTGACTGGTCGAGCTTCAGGTAGTCGATCGGCATCTGCTTCAGGTGGCTGAGGGAGGGGTAGCCGGTGCCGAAGTCGTCGATCGACAGGGATATCCCCAGGGCGCGCAGTTCGAGCAGGGTGCGAATGGTCTGCTCGGGGTGCAGCATGGCGAAGCCCTCGGTGATCTCCAACTCCAGGCAGGTGGCGGGCAGCCCCGTCTCTTCGAGAATCATACGGGTGATGCCGACGATGTCACTGCGTTGTATCTGATCCCCCGCCAGGTTGACCGACACGCTGTCGATCGGCAGGTGTTTGGCGCGCCAGGCCTGGAGTTGTCTACAGGCCTCGCGTAAGACCCACTCCCCGATCGGGATGATCAGCCCCGAATCCTCCGCGATGGGGATGAAGGTGTTGGGCGGGATCATGCCCTGCTCCGGGTGTTTCCAGCGCACCAGCGCCTCGCAGCCGATCAATATGCCCGTCTCTATTTCGAACTGCGGCTGGTAGTGGAGTTGCAGCTCCTGTCGCTCCAGGGCGTGGCGCAACTGGTTCTCGATCAGAACCCGCTCGTAGGCGTTGGAGGTGAGCTCTTCGGTGTAGAACTGGTAATGGCCGCGCCCCAGCTCCTTGGCCCGGTACATGGCGGCGTCGGCGTTGCGGATCAGGACGGTGACGTCGGTACCGTTGTCAGGGTAGATGCTGATGCCGATACTTGCGGAGACGAACAGTTCATAGTCGGCCAGCGAGAAGGGCTGTTCCAGCTGTTTGAGCAGCTTGCGCGCCACCACCGCAGCCGCCTCGGGACTCTCTATCTTCTCCACCAGCACCACGAACTCGTCTCCGCCCAGCCGTGCGATGGTGTCGGCGTCGCGCAGGTTGGTGGCGAGGCGTGAGCCGAGGGCCTTGAGCAGGTCATCACCCACCGGGTGCCCGAGGCTGTCGTTGATGTGTTTGAAACGGTCGAGATCGAAGAACAGCAGCGCCATCTGGCTCATCTCGCGGTGGGCCAGGGCGATGGCGTGGCTGCATCGCTCCATGAACAGGATCCGGTTCGGCAGGCCGGTGAGCAGGTCGTAGTGCGCCATGTGGCGGATGCGGTCTTCGGTCAGTTTGCGGTCGGTGATGTCAGAGAAGATGCTGATGTACTGGGTGATCTCCCCCTGCTCGTTGCGGACCGCCGATATGTTCTGCCACACCGGGTAGGCTTCACCCCCCTTGCGGCGGTTCCATATCTCCCCCTGCCAGACTCCATCCTGACGCAGTTTTTTCCAGAAGCCGCTGAAAAACGCCTGGTCGTGGCGGTTGGATCGCAGGAGGGCCGGTGTTTTTCCGATCACCTCGTGGGCCTCATAGCCGGTGATCTGGCTGAATGCGGGGTTGACGCGCAGTATGGTCGCGTCCGGTTCGGTGATCATGATGCCCTCGGAGCTGCCGTCGAAGACGCTGGCGGCCAGTCGGGTCTCCTGTTCGGCTCGGCGCCGGTCGGTGATATCCTCGCCCGAGGAGAGTGTTCCGATGGGATTGCCCTGTCTGTCGTGCAGCAGGCTGTTGTGCCATGCGAAGAGCCGTTGCCCGCCACTGGCCGTGAGGACCGGGCATTCATGGTATTTGAGCGGATCATGCAGTCCCGACATGATGGCGTGGAACTGGTGGCGCAGATCCTCCACCTGGTCGCCGCGCATGAAGTCGCTGAACCAGTCCATGCCGATGACCCGTTGCTCGGGATAGCCCAGCAGTTCGCATCCCCTGCGGTTGATCATTGTTACCTTGCCCTGGCGGTCGAGGGCGACCAGCACCACACTGGCCACGTCGAGGTACTCCTGGGCCTGTGAGCGTGCCTTTTCCAGTTGCTGTTCGGATTCCAGGCGCTCCATCTCGGCGGCGGTTCTCGATGCCACGATCTGCAGAATGGTGGCGGCAAGATCGGTCTGTTTCAGGGGGCTGCCGTGCATGACCGAGAGCAGTCCGATCGGCTCATTGCTGCTGCGAAACAGGGGCGCGCCGATATACGCTTCGATGCCCAGGCGCTTCAGGTCGTTGTCCAGTGGGAACAGCTCCTGGATGTCGCTCGGGTAACAGCAGGGTTGTTTGCCGACCACCGTTTCACAGGGGGTGTGCGCAAGGTTGTAAGTGAAGTTTCTCTCCAGGTGTCCGTGGGCGACGAAGGCCATCGTCTCAATGTGCTCCGTTCCCTCCTCGTCGATGAGCAGTCTGCCGATGCTGGCATACTCCACCCCCAGTACGCCGGTTAGCCAACCCGCCACCTGCTCGAAGTAATCGAGGCCGGAGATGCCGGAAAAGCCGGTGGCGATGGTGTGCAGCGCCTCCAGCAGCAATTTTCGCTCGCTGATGTCGTTCTGGATGCCGATGAAGTGAATCAGGTTGCCGTGATCGTCATGGATCGGCGAGACCGAGAGTTCATTCCAGAACATGCTGCCGTCTTTACGGTAATTGCGCAGCTCCACCTTGCTGGCCTTTCCCCTGCTGATGGCATGGCGCAGGGTGGTCAATGCCGGCTGTCTGGTGTCGCTTCCCTGCAGGATGCGGCAGTTGCCGCCGAGGATCTCTCCGATGGTGTAGCCGGTGATGCGCTCGAAGGCCGGGTTGGCGTAGATGATCGGATTGCCCTTGCGGCGCGGATCGGAGATGACGATGCCGTTGCTCGCCGCGGCGATGGCGCGGTTGCTGATGTCGAGTTCGGCTTGGGTCTTGAGCCGCTCCTCCAACTCCAGCTCCAGCTCTCTGGTGCGGTTTCTGACCTGGTGTTTCAGTGACCGGTAGGCGACCATGAATCCGATGAGGATCAACAGGCTGAAGATGAGGAACAGGTTGAACAGCAGTTCCCTGTTCTCATACCAGGGCAGTGGGCGCAGGCCCACCCAGCGGTTGAAGATCGCCTGTCTGCGCGTCTCCGGGATGGTGTCGAGGACCTTGTCGAGGATCCCGGTCAGCTCGGGCCACTCCTGGCGTACGGCGAAGGCGAGGTCGTAGAAGTAGCCCGATTCGCCGGCCACCCGCAGATTGGATATCCCCTCACGCTCCATGTAGTGGGTGGCGGTGGCCAGGTTGCCGATCATCGCGTCCACGGCGCCGAAGGCGACCTTGCGCAGGGCGGTCTCGACATCGGCTACCAGCTCCAGGTTCAGGTGCGGATACTCCGCCAGCAGAAAATCATGGGCGGCGTAGCCCGAGACCACCGCGATCTTCAGTCCCTTGAGATCGTTCATTGAGAGATTCCGTCGTACCTGGTCGCGCACGATGATGGCTGCGGGAATGCTTACCAGGGGCTTGCTGAAGCGCATGTACTGTTTACGTTGCGGGGTCGCGGTGGCGGCCCCCCACATACGCTAACCGCCATGGAGAGCGAAGCGAAGGCGGTTAGTCCCCGATAGGCGTAGGCGCGGTTGTATGGCCGCAGTTACGACCGATAGGGAGTGACGTAGGGCATACAAATAGCGCATCCGACACGCCGTAGAGTCATTGTGGTCATCATGACGGAGTTGCGCACGAGCAGCTTTGCTGCAATGTGCGGGACGGAGTCGTGATGAGCGCAGGACGGTCGGGGCAGTAACGGCTGTCGCGTTGGCGAGTCGATTTTGGGGACTGGGATGTCCCAAAATCTTTCACGAGGTAGCGACACTCTTGTCGGTGTCGCCCGCCTTGGTGCTCTCCAGAACGCGGTTCCAGTCCGCCAGGTGCTGTATCTGGAAACGGATCCCCAGTCGCTGCTCGGCGAGGGCGGCGTAATCCGAAGCCAGCCCCCGGTAGCGCCCCTGAGAGTCGAAGTATTCGATCGGTCTGAATTCCGGATCGGGGGCCAGGCGAATGACCGGGTGCCGGGCCAGCCACTCGGCCTCCGTGGGGCTCAACTCAAGGGAGTGGGCGGCACGGGCGCTTCCCACCTGGATGAGCAGCAGAAGCGTTAGTAGGGACAGAAGCGGCCCTATAAGTCTTTTTTTTCCTGATAACATCGGTGCCGATCTTCGGTTCGGACCAGGATGTGGCCCTATATCGTCCTGGATCGGCGGGGGGGCGGGATTCTTGAGGGGAGGGCGCTCAGGGGGCGAGGCGTTCGATTTGCCACTGCTCCCCAGCGCGGCTGTAGAGGAAGCGGTCGTGCAGGCGATTGGTCCGCCCCTGCCAGAATTCAATCTGTTCCGGTATGACACGGTAGCCGCCCCAGAATGAGGGCAGGGGGATCTCACGGTTGCTGAAGCGCTGCTTCATCTCCGCCACCTTCTGTTCCAGGACGGCGCGGGAAGAGATGACGCTGCTCTGGGCCGAGACCCAGGCGCCGATCCGGCTGTCGCGCGGCCGGCTCAGAAAATATTTGAGCGATTCGGCGTTCGATACCGTCTCGACACGGCCGGTGATTTTAATCTGCCGCTCGAACTCCCGCCAGTGAAACAGCAGGGCGGCATGGGGGTTGTCAGCGATCTGCCGTGCTTTTCTGCTCTCCAGGTTGGTGTAGAAGACGAATCCCGTCTGGTCGAAGAATTTGAGCAGCACGGTGCGCAGGCTCGGCCTCCCGTCACGGGTCGCCGTGGCCAGGCCCATGGCGGTGGCGTCGAGCAGTTCGGCCTCGATGGCCTCGCGCAACCAGGCATCGAACTGGCGGATGGGGTCTGGGTCGAGGTCGGCCCGGTTCAGGGTGGTGCGGGTGTACTCTCTGCGCTGATGGTGGATCTTCTGTCCCATGGGGATGCCGGGCTTGGGGGAAAGGCGGGAGTATGGGCCAAAGGGCCGGTCCGAACAACCTCCCTACCAGGGGATCGCTGCCTTGTCCCGGAAAAAACCGCCGCTGGGCGGGTTCTCCATGGTCGCCAGCCAGAGGGTGGTCTCCACCCCTTCGGCGACATCGCGCTGGGCCGACGGGCCGCCCATGTCGGTCCTGACCCAGCCGGGGCAGACCGAGTTGACCGTAATGCCCCGGTCACCAAGCTCGGCCGCATAGATGCGGGTGACGGCGTTGAGCGCGCACTTGGAGAGGCGGTAGGCCGGGTAGTGTCCGCCCATCTCGGTGAGCTGTCCCATCCCCGAGGAGAGGTTGATGATACGTGCCCCCTTGTTGAGGATCGGCAGGGCGGCCTGGATCAGCATCAGCGGTCCGAGGGTATTGGCCTCCAGCGCTTCGCGCAGGCACCGGCGGTCGGTGTGCAAGACGCTGCTGCGCTCGGGGTCGGCGCCGATGGGGGCGTCGGGGAGCACTCCTGCGTTGTTGATCAGCAGGTCGAGCCTCTCGCCGCGTTCACGCAGCTCGTCGATGGCTGCCCGGATGCTCCGGTCCGAAGTGATGTCGAGAGGAGTGAACTCCACATCGAATCCATTGTGAGCCATATCCCTGGCTTTTTTTCCCCTTCTTTCTTCTTTCTGGCACCAAGAAAGACCTTAAACCCCATTTTCGCCAGCTGGCGGCAGGTTTCAAGGCCGAGGCCGCGGTTTCCTCCGGTGACGAGTGCGCGTTTGCTCATGGGCTGATTTCCCTCTGCGGGCTTGTTTCGGATTTTGGCATATAATGCCCGCCTTTGCTCCAGCAGGAAACAGGTGATCCATGACCGAACAGGCACCCAAGCCAAGAAGCTCGAACAACTTCAATAAGTTGAAGCGCCGCCTTGAACGCGAGGTGGGCAAGGCGATCGGCGATTTCAACATGATTGAGGAGGGGGACTGCGTGCTGGTCTGCCTCAGTGACGGCAAGGACTCCTATACGCTGCTGGACATCCTGCTCACCCTGCGCGGCAGAGCCCCGGTCGATTTCAGGCTCATCGCCATGAACCTGGATCAAAAGCAGCCCGGTTTTCCCGCGCACATCCTGCCCGCCTATCTGGATGCCCTGGGGGTGGAGTACCGGATTGTCGAGGAGGATACCTATTCGCTGGTGCGGGAGAAGATCCCCGAGGGCAAGACCACCTGTTCTCTCTGCTCGCGGCTGCGCCGGGGCATCATCTATCGTGTCGCCAGCGAGGTCGGGGCGAGCAAGATCGCCCTCGGGCATCATCGTGACGACCTGGTCGAGACCCTGTTCCTGAACATGTTCTTCGGCTCGCGGCTCAAGGCGATGCCGCCCAAGCTGCACACCGACGCTAACCGCCATGGAGAGCGAAGCGAAGGCGGTTAGTCCCCGATAGGCGTAGGCGCGGTTGTATGGCCGCAGTTACGACCGATAGGGAGTGACGTAGGGCATACAAATAGCGCATCCGACACGCCGTAGAGTCATTGTGGTCATCATGACGGAGTTGCGCACGAGCAGCTTTGCTGCAATGTGCGGGACGGAGTCGTGATGAGCGCAGGACGGTCGGGGCAGTAACGGCTGTCGCGTTGGCGAGTCGATTTTGGGGACTGGGATGTCCCAAAATCTTTCACGAGGTAGCGACACTCTTGTGATGGCCGCCATGTGGTGATCCGTCCCCTGGCCTATTGTGCCGAGGCGGATATCGCCCGCTACGCCAGGGCCCGCAGCTTCCCCATCATCCCCTGCAATCTGTGCGGCTCCCAGGAGAACCTGCAGCGCAAGCAGATCAAGGAGATGCTCCGTGAGTGGGAACGCCACTACCCGGACCGTACCGGCAACATCTTCAAGGCGATGCGGCATGTGGTCCCATCCCATCTGGCCGATACCCGGTTGTACGATTTTCGCCACCTCGGGGAGCCGGCCGCCGAGGAGGACCGGGTGTTCGACGGACCGGATCTGCCGGAGCCACCCGCTGGAGGGGGGCTCGGATTTCCGATCAAGTGACTTGAGGTTCCACCTCCAACTCCTCGAACAGCTCCCGCAACCCCGATTTATTGTCGAGCATTTCGTCCCGGGTCAGGCCGTCGAGTTCGTGCGGGAAGATCAGCCAGCGGTCGGTTTGGTGGACGTAGTAGTCGGGTATCAGGTCGGTCTGGTTGTTGGCCGGTTTGTACCAGGGTGTGGCGATGCGGATCTGCTGCGGCTTGTTGCGCCTCGCCTTCAGGTCGAGCGTGTCGAGTATCGCCTTGACGCTCAGGCCGGTGTCGAACACATCGTCGACGATCAGCAGGGAGTCATCCCAGTTCACGTTGCGGATCAGATAGCCCAGGCCGTGAACACGCACCTCTTTGTTGCGGGTGCCGATTCCGGTATAGGAGGAGGTGCGGATGGCGATGTGGTCGGAGTCGACCCCCTGGATATCCATGATCTCCTGCACGGCAATCCCAACCGGCGTGCCGCCGCGCCACACCCCCACGATGAAATCGGGTCTGAATCCATCCTTGAGGATTTCGAGTCCCATGCGGAAGGAGTCGAGCAGGAGTTCATGGGCGGTGATGTAGTGCTTGTCGTTCATACAGTCCGTGGTGATGGGTAGTGGGAAATGGAAAAGTTAAGGTTTTTTTCCAGGGGCTGCAACCGTGGATGCAGCCTGCGTCATTTTCCGGTACAGAGGGGGGTGGGCACAAGATGCAGCCAGGGAATCCGTGTCGCATTTGGCCGATATGAGCGGTAAACATTATTGTTGATAATGATCATTGGATTTTCCGCATAGCCGGTTTACATTGAAAATTGCATTCGAAACCCATAGCGTGATTCGCATGATTCTGGATTCAACTCAGGGAAAATCGTTTCAGTTCGTGGATTGTCACTGCGAGCGCATCAAGCAGTCCCGATACGGTTGATCAGGATGAGTCATGGGTTGCGTGGCCGCTTCTAGCCCGAATGTTTCATAAACCATTAGGTGACCACAAACGCTAACCGCCATGGAGAGCGAAGCGAAGGCGGTTAGTCCCCGATAGGCGTAGGCGCGGTTGTATGGCCGCAGTTACGACCGATAGGGAGTGACGTAGGGCATACAAATAGCGCATCCGACACGCCGTAGAGTCATTGTGGTCATCATGACGGAGTTGCGCACGAGCAGCTTTGCTGCAATGTGCGGGACGGAGTCGTGATGAGCGCAGGACGGTCGGGGCAGTAACGGCTGTCGCGTTGGCGAGTCGATTTTGGGGACTGGGATGTCCCAAAATCTTTCACGAGGTAGCGACACTCTTGTGTAGCTTGTGAGTGATATAGGATGGATGGCGCTGGTCGTTGAAGGCGCAGGCCAAGCGCTCGGTCAAGCCGATTTGGCGGTCGAGGCCGCGTAGAATCATGGGACCGAAATCCGAGGACAAGGCGCCGCCGTCAAAATCGCCACGCACGCTCAGGCCGTCAACGGGGAGAAATCTCAGCGGTTCTTGGGTAGACTTGGACATGGGGCGACCTCGTTTAGCTTCACCGAAGCGTTTTTGGCGAAATACCAATTATATCAATTGGTTGAACGAGGTGCGCCCTTTTTTATGAATAATTCGGGATAGGATGGATGGCGCTGGTCGTTGAAGGCGCAGGCCAAGCGCTCGGTCAAGCCGATTTGGCGGTCGAGGCCGCGTAGAATCATGGGACCGAAATCCGAGGACAAGGCGCCGCCGTCAAAATCGCCACGCACGCTCAGGCCGTCAACGGGGAGAAATCTCAGCGGTTCTTGGGTAGACTTGGACATGGGGCGACCTCGTTTAGCTTCACCGAAGCGTTTTTGGCGAAATACCAATTATATCAATTGGTTGAACGAGGTGCGCCCTTTTTTATGAATAATTCGGGATAGGATGGATGGCGCTGGTCGTTGAAGGCGCAGGCCAAGCGCTCGGTCAAGCCGATTTGGCGGTCGAGGCCGCGTAGAATCATGGGACCGAAATCCGAGGACAAGGCGCCGCCGTCAAAATCGCCACGCACGCTCAGGCCGTCAACGGGGAGAAATCTCAGCGGTTCTTGGGTAGACTTGGACATGGGGCGACCTCGTTTAGCTTCACCGAAGCGTTTTTGGCGAAATACCAATTATATCAATTGGTTGAACGAGGTGCGCCCTTTTTTATGAATAATTCGGGATAGGATGGATGGCGCTGGTCGTTGAAGGCGCAGGCCAAGCGCTCGGTCAAGCCGATTTGGCGGTCGAGGCCGCGTAGAATCATGGGACCGAAATCCGAGGACAAGGCGCCGCCGTCAAAATCGCCACGCACGCTCAGGCCGTCAACGGGGAGAAATCTCAGCGGTTCTTGGGTAGACTTGGACATGGGGCGACCTCGTTTAGCTTCACCGAAGCGTTTTTGGCGAAATACCAATTATATCAATTGGTTGAACGAGGTGCGCCCTTTTTTATGAATAATTCGGGATAGGATGGATGGCGCTGGTCGTTGAAGGCGCAGGCCAAGCGCTCGGTCAAGCCGATTTGGCGGTCGAGGCCGCGTAGAATCATGGGACCGAAATCCGAGGACAAGGCGCCGCCGTCAAAATCGCCACGCACGCTCAGGCCGTCAACGGGGAGAAATCTCAGCGGTTCTTGGGTAGACTTGGACATGGGGCGACCTCGTTTAGCTTCATCGAAGCGTTTTTGGCGAAATACCAATTATATCAATTGGTTGAACGAGGTGCGCCCTTTTTTATGAATAATTCGGGCTAGTTTCGTCGACGGAGAATGATTTTATGATTTACAGGGCATTGCCTAGGGATGTTTATTCCGGTCGGATTAGCAGAAACCGCGATGTTTTCTGATCAGTCTGGGCGTAGCCTTTGCGTGGCTGTGTCAAGCGCAGGAAGCGGCATTGCCCAATCCATTGTCGACTCCTGTCATCGTTCAATGCTTCCTATACGTCTGGTAGGGATCGACTGCAATCCACTGGCATATGGTCTTTACGATTGCGATGTCCGTCTGCTCGCTCCACCCATCCATTCTCCGGGCTATCTGAATTGGTTACTTGAAGCCTGCCAGGAGCATCGGGTCGATCTGCTGATACCGGCTTTGGATACAGAGCTGGGTATGGTTTCCGGTGCTGCCGAGCAGTTCCGTTCTCAGGGCATCGAGGTTTTGACTGCAGGTCCGGATTTTGTTGCTTTGTGCAGGAACAAGCTTCTGTTTTCAGAGCTTTTCTCTCTCGATGGTGTCTGTGTGATTCCCGCTTGGGATGTGAGTGTCGCTAGGCGCAAGGTGGCCGCGGGTGAGGTAGAGCTTCCATTGATAGCGAAACCGGTCGATGGGTCTGGATCGGCAGGTACTATGATTATCAACGAAATGTCCATGCTGGATCGGGTCGGGGATCGCATGATGCTACAGCAATATCTCTTTCCGAAAATTATCGATCCGAATTTTCATGAAATCAGAACTGCGGTCGCAGAGGGAAAAATTCTTCAGATCTCGGAGTTGTCGGTGCAATTGATGTTCTCGAAGCGGGGCGAATTGCTCGGGCAGATGGCGACCGTGAATAAACTCAAGGATGGCGTTCCGATTGAAATCGTGCCGTTCGATTACGATTTGATCAGGGCGGCACTGGAGCCTGTCGTGAATCTATTGCGAGAGCACGGAGCAGCCGGTCCGGTAAACCTCCAGGGAAGAATGACCGAGAGCGGCCTCAGATTGTTCGAGATCAATGCGCGCTTTACGGGGATTACAGGGCTTCGGGCGCTGCTGGGCTTTAATGAAGTCGATTTGCTTATAAGGGATTGGCTGCATCTTCCGTGTCCTTCTTATATGCCTGGGATCAGTCATCACAGGGTTGGGCTCAGGCAGGTTGGCATACGTGTGGTTGAGCGGGGTAGGGTGGCTGGGGTTTCATCCGGGGTATGCCCAGCATCGGATCGGCGCGATGACATTAAGTCAAGAGTTCTGGTGACGGGCGCATCGGGGTGGTTAGGCCGGCATCTGGTCGAAGCGGTGTGCCGTTCCACCCGCTATGAGGTCGTCTGTGTAGTGCGTGGACAACACAGCCGCGAGGTGCTGCGTTTTTGGCTGGCGCAGCGGGGAGTGGATCCCAGGGTAATTGTGTTCGACGGCCCGGAGTTCTCCCTCGAGCTTGGCTCGGCCGATCTGTTGATCAATGCGGCCAGTGGACGCCCTGTTTCGGGAAATACGGAGCTCGCAGCCAGTCTCGATTATCAGATGAACCTGATGGATGAAGCGGAGGCGCATGCGGTACCGTCTATTATCAATATCTCTTCGCGTTCACTTTACCCCACCGGTACTTCACTGAGAAATCGCGAGGACGATCCGGTAGCGCCGTCAGACGTCTATGGCATGCACAAACTGGCGGTGGACGATCGGGTGCGGCGCATTGGAAAGCGCAATCCATATATCTCCGCATGCTCTCTGCGTTTGTCGAGGCTATATGGCCTGGCCGATGGCATGCGCTGGGAGGAGGTGCCGCATGCGTTTGCACGAAAGGCGGCGGGTGCTGAACAAATTGTCTTGTGGGGGGGGGATCAGAAGTTCAACCTGTTGCATCTGCGCGACGCGATCGATGCGATACTTTTTGTCGCAGGTATGCCGAGAGACGAGTGGTCCGATGTGTTCAACGTTGGCTCTTCAGAGCTGGTCACCCTGCACCAGGTCGCGGATGCCGCGAACGCGGCGGCTCAGCGGCTCGGCCTCAACGGTGCAGAAGTGGTCATGGAGCCGGGCGACGACAAGCGCTGCTTCGGCATGGATACCACCCGCCTGAGCCAGCGCGGCTGGCAACCCCGGACGGTGTTCGTGGATGCGATGTTTGAGTTGGTCAGCGCTGCGTTGAATCGAACAGGCTGCAGGGGTTGCAAAACCGCCCATCCATAAGGCGTTTCGCCTCCAGCCGCTCCAGTTCGACGGCACCGGAGACGGCGATTTCCGGATCGGGGGTGATATCCAGTCCGGGATCCAGGCGTTCGTACCCGACCGCGTTGAGGATCACCTTCATGGCGTTGATATGGGCCAGATGCTGGTTGTCCGAGCGTATGATGGTCCAGGGCGCGTGCCGGGTGTGGGTGCTCTTCAGCATGGCGTACTTGGCATCGGTGAACTGATCGCGGTACTGCTCCGCGTCCAGGTCCGCCTCGTCGAGTTTCCAGCGCAGTAGTACGTTGTTTTTCCGGTTGGCGAAGCGGCGCATCTGCTCCTGCTGGGATACGCTGAAGTAGAGCTTCAGCAGGATGATATCCTGGTTGGTGAGGTCTTTTTCGAAGCCGCTCACCCCCTCCATGAAGTTCTCGTACTCCTGTGGGGTACAGAATCCGAACACCGGCTCAATGGTCGCGCGGGTGTACCAGCTGTGGTCGAACAGCACCATCTCACCGGCGCAGGGAAACTCACGGACATACTTCTGGTAGAACCACTGGGAGCGCTCTTCGCCGGTCGGCCGGCCCAGGGCGATAACCCGGTAGTGCTTCTGATTGAGGTACTGGGTGATGCGGCGGATGGTCCCGCCCTTGCCCGCGCCGCCCCGGCCCTCGAACAGTATGATCATTTTCTTGCCGTGATCTTCGAGCGACTGCTGGAGCTGGATCAGCTCGGCCTGATAGGGCTTGAGCGCCTGGATGTGCTGGTAGCGCGTCAGGGGCCGTTTCTGACTCTTCTCGCGGGCCTCCAACTGCCGGCGCAACTGAAGGTTCTCCTCGCGCAGGCGGGCAAGCTCGTCTTCCGGGCGGACCGCTTCCTGAGACGGCTCCGTTGTCGGTCCGGCTTGGTCGTCGGCTGTCTTCCGGGTCTCTTTTTCACTGTTTCGGTGCATGTTGATTTCACCCTGTTGTGTAGACAAGCGCGTTGTACGGATCGCGGGCATCCCGGCACGTGCCCGGGGACTCCCTGGATGCGCCGGGCACCCAGGGGAGGCGAGATGCCGATGGAGGATTTATATCACCAAACGGCGTTGGCTGGATACTGAAGCGTGCGTCTTCCGGGTCGCCTCTCCCACGGTCCATGGGGTGATTGCCGGACAGGTCACCCGTTCGCCGCGATGGGTCCGGATTGAATTTACAGCTGACTTCCCGTGCGTTGATAATTATACTTGATGTGGCCATGCAGCAATTTGATTATTGGGGGGTGTCGTCGAGATGAAATCACCGGTAAGAGTTACCATTACAGGGGCCGCGGGCCATATTGGTTATGCATTGGCATTCAGGGTCGCCTCGGGCGAGATGTTCGGGCCCGATCAGCCCGTGATCCTCAGACTGCTGGAGATTCCCCAGGCGCTCTCCTCTCTCAACGGTGTCGGTATGGAGTTGGAGGACTGCGCCCTTCCGTTACTGCATGATATCGTCTTGACCGACGATCCGGCGATCGGCTTCCGCGAGGCCGATTACGCCATCCTGATCGGCGCCAAGCCGCGCGCCAAGGGGATGGAACGCAGTGATCTGATCACCGAGAACGCCAAGATCTTCGCGGCCCAGGGGCGGGCCATCAATGATCACGCCTCACCCGATGTGCGGGTGCTGGTGGTGGGCAATCCGGCCAATACCAATGCACTGATCGCCGCCGCCAACGCCCCTGACCTGGACAAGCGTCAGTTTACGGCGATGACCCGCCTGGACCACAACCGCGCCCTGGGGCAGTTGGCGAACAAGACCAACCGCCTGGTGGCGGATATCACGCGCATGACCATCTGGGGCAATCACTCGATGACCCAGTATCCCGATCTGGGTAACTGCCTGGTCGAGGGGGTTCCCGCTCTGGAGCTGGTGACCCGCGACTGGGCCATCGATCACTTCATTCCGCGGATCCAGCGCCGCGGCGCCGAGATCATCGAGGCGCGCGGTCTCTCTTCCGCCGCCTCGGCCGCCGACGCGGTGGTGGACCACGTGCGTGACTGGGCGCTCGGCACCCCGGAAGGGGACTGGGTGAGCATGAGCGTGATCTCCGATGGCAGTTACGGCGTGGCGGAAGGGATTGTCTTCTCCTTTCCGGTCACCTGCGCCGGTGGCGAGTACCGGATCGTCCAGGGCCTGGAGCTGGATGCGTTGAGTCACAGCCGCCTCAAGAAGTCGGAGCAGGAGCTGCTGGGCGAGCGGGCGGTGGTGGAGGATCTGCTGGGGCGCTGAACGCGCGGGCGGTGGGTTCCGCTCACTCCTCCGCGATGGTGGCGTCGGCGGTCAGCCGCCTCAGGCAGTCCCGGGATCGTGGGTCGGTGGTGGCGATCGTGCGCTGCTCGTCCAGGATCTGCCGCAGCATCTCTTCTCCGGTCAGTGGGTTGGCCAGCACCACCCGAAAGACGGTGATCGTCTGCCCCGGGTGGCCGGCCGGGCAGAGGCGGGTGCGCGAGACGAAGGTCTTGCCCGCGGCCCGCTGGGCCTTCTGGATGCGCTTGTTCAGCTTGTCGAGCCGGGTGTTGATTCCCGCGGTCTGTTCCGGCGCGGCAGTGCGCAGCACCTCCTGGATCGGTGCCGGTACATAACGGTAGGTGAGCAGGTTCAGTTCGGGGTGGGTGATCAGCTCGAAATCCTCCGCCTCCCCGATCATGCGGGCGAAGTGCCCGGCCTTCTCGATTCCGAGGTCGATCAACAGTTCGAATCCCTTGCGGCCGAGGATCTGCAACGCGGCGTGCACCAGCATGGCGCTGCCCGGGCGCGACCCTTCCAGGGTGTGGCTGCCGAGATCCTTGGATCCCCTGCGCAGGATATATTCGGCGTGGTGTTCGATGCTGGAGAGTGCGGTGGGATTTTTGAAAAGCACCATTCCGGCCCCCATCGGCACCAGGAGCTGCTTGTGGGCGTCGATGGTGACCGAATCCGCCCGCTCGATGCCCTTGAGCAGCCCCTTGTGGGTATTGGAGAAGAGCGTCGGTCCGCCCCAGGCGGCATCGACGTGGAAGTGGCACTGTTCGGACTGAGCGATATCCGCCAGCCGGTCGAGTGGATCCACATTCCCCGTCTCGGTAGTGCCGGCGATGCCGACGATGGCCATCACGCGGATATTCTGCTCCCGCAGTCGTTGGCAGGCATCCTCCAGCTGGTCGGGGTCGATACGGTTATATCGGTCTGTGGCGACGGAGACGATCGCCTCGCGGCCGATTCCCAGCAGGTCGGCCGCCTTGCCGATGGAGTAGTGCCCGCGCTGGGAGACCAGAACCGCGACGTCTTCGTATCCATAGTGGCGCAATGCCCGGTGGAAGCCTTCACGGGCAATGCCCCGGAATTCTCCGGCGGCCGGGAACAGGTTGTTGCGGGCGGCCCAGAGGGCGGTGATGTTGGCGATGGTCCCGCCCGAGCAGAAGGCGCCGAGGGCGGCGTTGCGGTTGTGCATCCACTTCCCGTAAAAAGCCGCCTCACAGCCGTAAACCAGGTTGTGCAGCATGCCGAGTACCTGGCGCTCCAGGGGTGTGAAGGCCTTGGATGTCTCGATCTTGACCAGGTTTTGATTCAGGGCCGTCATGATGCGCGACAGCGGCAGCATGAAATTGGGGATCGCTGAGGTCATGTGGCCGACGAATCCCGGAGAGGCGGTATGCACCGATTGGGCCACCAGTGTCTCCATCAGAAACTCGGTGTAGTCGGAGACGAAGGTCGGCTGCTCCGGAATGCCGGGGTTGGAAAAGTCCTCCTCGATCCTGGCCAGATCCTTGTCGGTGGCCACGATCCGGTCGCGCAGGAAGCCGTTCAGGTTGCGGGAGATCTCCTCATCAATCTTACCCAGGGTGGAATCGGGGCTCTCGGGTACGGTGAAGATTCTGAACAGATTGCCGAGACTGGCAACCGCGTTCTTCTGGTCTCGGCCCTTGGGCAGGATGTTTTCGATGTGGGTTGGCACCATGCCGTCTCTCAGCAGGCCGTGGATCGGAGCACTACACTAGATGCATCGGCAATCAGTGTCCAGTGGAGGGGGATTATGCAGTAATCGTGGTGCAATGCACAATCCAGAGAGTATCCGCGCGGATACTCGATTGGGACTCGGTTGCGTATAATCGGCACCATCCGTAATACTGGGGGCAGGGTATGAACAAATATCTGATCTGGTCCGGGGTCGCCTTCGGGGCGATCTTTCGCTAACCGCCATGGAGAGCGAAGCGAAGGCGGTTAGTCCCCGATAGGCGTAGGCGCGGTTGTATGGCCGCAGTTACGACCGATAGGGAGTGACGTAGGGCATACAAATAGCGCATCCGACACGCCGTAGAGTCATTGTGGTCATCATGACGGAGTTGCGCACGAGCAGCTTTGCTGCAATGTGCGGGACGGAGTCGTGATGAGCGCAGGACGGTCGGGGCAGTAACGGCTGTCGCGTTGGCGAGTCGATTTTGGGGACTGGGATGTCCCAAAATCTTTCACGAGGTAGCGACACTCTTGTTTTCCTATGCGGCGCTCTCCGCCCTGGTCAACCAGGGGTTGTCGATCGCGGGTGCGCTGGTAATGTTGGCCATCGTGGTGGGCGGTGGTCTGGCCTTGTTGATGGCGGTCAGGGAGTAGCCCGCCGTTCCCGTGGATGCATTGACCGGGTGGAAAGCGGGGGCGGGTTGTCGGGTTTCGAGCGGTCCGGTCCGTCTGGGTGTATACTGAACGAACGCTTGTTCAGGTTTTCTGGGCTATTCAGGTGTGGTCGAGGAGGGTGAAAATGAAAGGGATGGGGGTGTTTCTGGCTGTGTTGGTAGCGATTGCGTCGCTGGTTGTTTATGGCGTGGATCGCTTGGGGGCCACCCGGGATGCGGAATTGGTTGCGTTCCAGCAGCAGATTGCGGAAGGGGCGGACCCGTCACTTTTGCTCCCCTCCACCGCGGCGGCACCGAAGGCCCGCTGTGAGACGACACTCTACACTTACGGGCTCTCTCAGGCAGGAGAGCCCTTCATCAAATCCCATTATGACAGGCTCTATGCGGCTGATCTCGGGCAGCGGGTCGCCTTCTTCGAGCAGGGTGAGCGGGCCCAGTACGTCAGCGAGCTGGTCGACGGGACCCCGGAGCAACAGAGGGTCGGTCAGATGCTCTCGAAAGTGCTCAAGGCGTGTCAGCAAACGGGCAGGGCGGCGGTTCCCACCGGACTGAGTTTCGTTGCCGCAGAGTCGCAACAGAAGCGCCTCAGCGCCAACTGAGCCCCACGGCCGCTTCGGATTTGTCGGCGCGGGTGCCCCCCACTGCGGGTAGGGGGCGCCCTCCATGTCTATCTGTTTACAGCCAGAGCGCTCTCTGGCGAATCCTCCAACCGCCCATCGCCAACCGTGCTTCCGCGCTTCACTGTGCTAGAATGGCGCGCCTTGAATTTTTCTTTTTCAGATCCTAGGAACCCATGACGATCCGTACCCGATTTGCACCGAGTCCCACCGGCTATCTGCACGTGGGCGGCGCCCGCACCGCGCTCTTCTCCTGGCTCTTTGCCCGCAAGCATGGAGGTGCCTTCGTGCTGCGCATTGAGGACACCGATCTGGAACGCTCAACAGCAGAATCGGTCAACGCCATCCTCGAAGGCATGACCTGGCTGGGGCTGGAGTATGACGAGGGGCCTTTCTATCAGACCAAACGTTTCGACCGCTATAACGAGGTGATCGACCAACTGCTGGAGCGGGGGCTGGCCTACCGCTGCGACTGCCCCCGCGAACGTCTGGATGCGTTGCGCGAGGCGGCGATGGCGAGCAAACAGAAGCCGCGCTACGATGGCCATTGCCGTGGCCGTGACATCGATCCGGAGGCACCGCACGTGGTGCGCTTTCGAAACCCGGAGCAGGGCACGGTGGCCTTCGACGATCTGGTGCGGGGGCGGGTGGAGATCGCCAACCAGGAGCTGGACGATCTGATTATTCGCCGCAGCGACGGCTCCCCCACCTACAATCTGACCGTGGTGGTCGACGATCACGACATGGGCATCACCGACGTGATCAGGGGCGACGACCACATCAACAACACCCCGCGCCAGATCAACATATTCAAGGCCATGGAGTGGGACCTGCCGCGCTTCGCCCATCTGCCGATGATTCTTGGCGATGACGGCTCCAGGCTCTCCAAGCGCCATGGGGCGGTGAGCGTGATGCAGTACATGGAAGAGGGCTATCTGCCCGAGGCCCTGCTCAACTACCTGGTGCGCCTGGGCTGGTCTCACGGTGACCAGGAGCTGTTCAGCGTCGAGGAGATGATCCGGCTGTTCGATGTGGAGGATGTAAACAAGGCCGCCTCCAGCTTCAATACAGAGAAGTTGCAGTGGCTCAACCAACACTACATCAAGGAGAGCGACCCGCTGCACATCGCCCGTCTGCTCAGCCCCCACATGGGGCGGTTGGGTATCGATCCCACCCAGGGGCCGGACCTGGTGAAGGTGGCCGAGGCCCAGCGCGAGCGCGCCAAGACCCTGGTGGAGATGGCGCAGATCAGCGCCTTCTTCTATCGTGACTACGAGCAGTTTGATGAAACCGCGGCCAGGAAAAATCTGCGGCCCGTGGCGCGTCAGCCCCTGGAGCGGATGCGCGAGCGCCTCGCTGCCCAGGAGACATGGAGTGGCGAGGCCCTGCACGCGCTGGTGCAGGAGGTGGCCGATGAGCTGGAGCTGAAGATGGGCAAGGTGGCCCAGCCGCTGCGGGTGGCCGTGGTCGGCCGGGCGGCCTCGCCGGGGATCGATGTGACCCTGGAACTGGTGGGCAAAGCGGCCTGTCTGCGGCGCATCGACCGGGCGCTGGAGTACATCGCCGAGCGTGAGGCTACGGCCTGAGGCGGACGCCCGCCCGGGTCGCGGTTACCGGCTCGCACGGCACAACGAACAGATTTCCACCCATTTGAACAACCGAACATGAACGACAACGAGATCACAGCCCCGACCAATTTCATCCGTCAGATCATCGATCGGGATCAGGCCAGCGGCAAGCATGGCGGGCGGGTGCACACCCGTTTCCCCCCGGAGCCCAATGGCTTTCTGCATATCGGGCACGCCAAGTCGATCTGCCTGAACTTCGGGATCGCTCGTGATTACCCGGGCGGGATGTGCAACCTGCGCTTCGACGACACCAATCCGCACAAGGAGAACCAGGAGTATGTCGATGCCATCAAGGCCGATGTGCGTTGGCTCGGCTTCGATTGGGAGCAGCGCCTGTTCTACGCGTCCGACTACTTCGAACAACTGCACGGCTTTGCCGTGGAGCTGATCGAGAAGGGGCTGGCCTACGTGTGCGATCTCAGCGCCGAGGAGACCAGGCGCTATCGCGGCACCCTCACCGAGCCGGGCATGCCCAGCCCCTATCGCGAGCGCAGCCCCGCCGAGAATCTGGATCTGTTCGCGCGCATGAAGGCGGGTGAGTTCGAGGACGGCGCCCGGGTGCTGCGCGCCAGGATCGACATGGCCGCGCCCAACATCAACCTGCGCGACCCCACCCTGTATCGCATCCGCCACGGGGTGATTCACCACCAGACGGGTGAGCAGTGGTGCATCTACCCGATGTATGACTTCACTCATCCGATCTCCGACGCCCTGGAGGGGATCACCCACTCCCTCTGTACCCTGGAGTTCGAGGATCACCGCCCCCTCTACGACTGGGTGCTCGACAATATCAGCATCGACTGCCATCCCCAACAGATCGAATTCTCGCGGCTCAATCTGCAATACACCGTGGTCAGCAAGCGCAAGCTCACCCAACTGGTCAGCGAGGGTCATGTCGATGGCTGGGATGATCCTCGCATGCCGACCATCGCCGGACTGCGCAGACGCGGCTACACCCCTGCGGCGATCCGCACCTTCTGTGAGCGTATCGGCGTGACCAAGGCCGATAATTCGGTGGAGATGGGCATCCTGGAGGCGTGTATCCGTGAAGATCTCGATGCACACGCCCCGCGCGCCATGGCGGTGCTCGACCCCTTGAAGGTGATCCTGGTCAACTATCCCGAGGGGGTGGTTGAGGAGTTGCAGGCGCCCTGCCACCCCAAGGACGAAGGGATGGGTAGCCGCACTCTCAAGCTTACTCGCGAGATCTATATCGATCGGGCCGATTTTCGGGAAGAGGCGAACAAAAAATACAAGCGTCTGGTCAGCGGCGGCGAGGTGCGCCTGCGCAACGCCTATGTGATCAGGGCCGACCAGGTGATCAGGGATGCCGGCGGGGAGATCGTCGAACTGCGCTGCAGCTATGATCCCGCCACCCTTGGCGCCAATCCCGAGGGGCGCAAGGTGCGTGGTGTGATCCATTGGGTCTCGGCCAGCGAGGGGCTGCCCGCCGAGGTGCGTCTCTACGATCGACTGTTCAACAACCCGACGCCCGACGGTGACCGGACGGTCGCCTCGTTTCTGGCGCACATCAACCCCGACTCCCTGCGGGTGGTGCGCACGGCGGTGGTCGAGCCGAGCCTGGCCGGCGCCACCCCGGGAGAGCACTACCAGTTCGAACGCGAGGGTTACTTCACGCCGGACGGCCGTAGCGATGATGGACGACTGGTGTTTAATCGTACCGTGACCCTGCGTGACTCCTGGGCCCGGATCGAACAGACGGTGTGAAGCAGGCGCGGACGGGAATGGAGGCCAAAAAGGGGTGGACAAAACGCGGCGCGTACACTACTATACGCGCCTCGTTACGGGGCTATAGCTCAGCTGGGAGAGCGCTACACTGGCAGTGTAGAGGTCGGCGGTTCGATCCCGCCTAGCTCCACCAAGACAACAGACAGGCAGGAGGCCTGTGCATGAAGACCGCAGCGGCGGTCTTTCACGTTTGAACGGAGGCAAAATCGTCCTTGTCCCCTTCGTCTAGAGGCCTAGGACACCGCCCTTTCACGGCGGCGACAGGGGTTCGACTCCCCTAGGGGACGCCATACATACCCCAGTTACATTCTTGTAACTGGGGTTTATTTTCGCCTCGTCAGAAAAATTCGTGGGCGGTTTCTGGAACGGGTAATGCTCCAAGCGCATGATATAACGCGATTTCAGCCGCATGATAGGTCTTGAATCCATACGCCCTTCTGGTGGTCAGTTTTGCTTTGTTGTTAAAGCCCTCGACAATGCCACTGGAAAACTGTCCTTTGGCGCGGAACCAGTTCAACAACAGGGGGTGATGATTCCTCAGCATGCGGGCCACCTTCTTCATTGGCTCAATCTTTGAGCGCATCGTTTTGGTACACCACTTATCCAGAAATTTGCCTGCCCAATAAGGCGACTGGTAGGTCCATTAAGGGCATGAAGTCGAGTGACTGTCTCTGGCCAGAAAAGGCCATGGGAGACTGGCTACATCGGCTGGCGCAGACACTGCATTAGTCGTTCTCCATAGGTCTTTCCAAATTACGGCTTGATTTTTCTCTCAAGCAGACACAATGTCACCAAATATACATACGCTAACCGCCATGGAGAGCGAAGCGAAGGCGGTTAGTCCCCGATAGGCGTAGGCGCGGTTGTATGGCCGCAGTTACGACCGATAGGGAGTGACGTAGGGCATACAAATAGCGCATCCGACACGCCGTAGAGTCATTGTGGTCATCATGACGGAGTTGCGCACGAGCAGCTTTGCTGCAATGTGCGGGACGGAGTCGTGATGAGCGCAGGACGGTCGGGGCAGTAACGGCTGTCGCGTTGGCGAGTCGATTTTGGGGACTGGGATGTCCCAAAATCTTTCACGAGGTAGCGACACTCTTGGACTTCCTGTACGAACTCACCAACGCCTTCGAGAACCGCTACTACGACCAAATCCACCGCGCCACACGCAAGGAGGAAGAGGAGCAGTTGCGAACAAGGACAACGCCATAACGACAACGGCCGATGCCCTAAGACAGGTCATCGGCCGTTGTGTTTACTGCCATCAAATAATCAGATGATCACCACATCAGATTACGTGGGCACTCTCAGTAGCGACACTCTTGTATGGTGTCGATATGTCTGTTGCTGGTAACAAAACATCCCCAGAGGCGATCTTCCGTGAGCACGGCGGGCAGCTGCGCATGAGCGAAGCGCTCCGCTACGGCATTTCTCGCTATAGCCTCTATAAGATGCGGGACAGCGGTGTTCTGGAGCAGGTCTCCAGGGGGATCTATCGTCTGGTGGATCTGCCGCCGATCAGCCAACCGGATCTGGTGACGGTCAGTCTGCGTTTCCCCAAGGCCGTGGTCTGCCTGATTTCGGCACTGTCATTCCATGAGATGACTACGCAGATTCCCCATGCGGTCTATGTGGCGGTTCCGCGCAATGCGCGAATGCCGTCTCTCGATTATCCACCGGTCCAGGCCTACCGATTCTCGGAAGATGCCTTTCAGGCAGGTATTGAGCGGCATCAGATTGACGGCACCACCGTGCAGGTCTATAGCCCGGAGAAGACGCTGGCGGACTGTTTCAAATATCGAAATAAGCTGGGCATGGATGTGGTGCTGGAGGCACTGAAGCTCTATCGCAGCCAGAGGCGGGTGAACAGAGATGCGCTGATCAAGTATGCCCGTATCTGCCGGGTGGAAAAGGTGATGCGTGCCTATCTGGAGGCCAGTCTGTGAGTGGGAATGAAAAGAATATTGGTGCTTCTGTGCGGCAGCGGTTGAAGAACCGTGCCGCCATGGACAGGCGGCCGTTTGCCGAGTTGCTCCAATATTACGCCATGGAGCGTTTTCTCTATCGCCTGACCCAATCTCCCCACGCACATCGTTACATCCTAAAGGGTGCGCTGATGCTCAGGGCCTGGCAGTCACCGGATACCCGGCCCACCATGGACATCGACATGTAGGGGATGACCAGCAATGAAGTCGACAGTATCTGCGGACAGGTGGTGGATGTCCTCGCAGTGGAGTTGGACGACGGACTGGTATTCGACCCATCCACCATTAAGGGAGAGGTGATCAAGGAGGACGCCGACTACGAGGGCGTACGTGTACGCTTTACCGGCACTTTGGACGGAGCCCGTGTGTCGATGCAGATTGATGTCGGTTTCGGTGATGTGGTTCATCCCGGACCTACACTCACTGAGTTGCCGACCCTGTTTGACCTGCCAGCCCCGAGAATGCTTTGTTACAGCCGGGAGAGTGCCATTGCCGAGAAGTTGGAGGCGATGATCAAGCTGGGAGAACTGAACAGCCGGATGAAGGACTTCTACGATATCTGGTCTCTGTCCCGTCAATTCGAGTTTGCTGGTGCTGATCTGGCCGAGGCGATTCGGCTTACCCTGGGTAAGCGGGGTACTGCGCTACCTGGGACGGTTACCGCCTTTAGCGAGGTATTTATCAATCAGAAAGCCAGTCAATGGACCGCTTTCCGCAAGCGCCTGGGGCAGGAGCACGTACTGGCAGATTTTGCGGAGGTCATTATCGATATTCGTGCCTTCTCGAAGCCGGTTCTCTCTGCGCTCGATTCTGGTGAGTGCTTTGACGCTCAGTGGATAGCTTCGGGCAATTGGGTACGGTAATACGATTGACATTTCACGTTGTGCGAGAAAAAATGTAAACCCATATGTAGGCGACACGTTCAGATTGATTTATTGCCAAATGGCAATAACGCGAGATTCGAAAAATCGATTGCCATTTGACATTAAAAATCAGCAGGTTATTGATTTTTAGTCTTTCTGGGGTAGGTTAAAAGCTTCCTAGGGGACGCCATATGCGGGCCCGATCGGCAAAGCTGCCGTTCGGGCCTTTTTCATTGCTCGATCGGATGGGTCAAACGCCGGATAGGGGCGCGCGTGATTTGACGGAAGCCGGAGTGCGGTCCGTTGCGCGACAGGGGCGGAGTCGGAGTGGCCCCACACCGACCGGTTCCCCCGCCAGGCTTTCGCGCGGGTCAGGCCCGTGCCAGGGCCTGGGTGATGTCCTGGTGCAGATCGTCGTAATCCTCCAGGCCCACGGAGAGGCGCACCAGCCCGTCGCTGATGCCATGGCGTATCCGCTCCTCCTCCGGGTAGGTGATGTGCGTCATGCTCGCCGGGTGCTGTACCAGGGTCTCGGCGTCGCCCAGGCTGACCGCGCGCATCGCCAGTTGCAGGCTGTCCATGAAGCGCACCCCGGATTCATACCCACCCTTGAGTTCAAAGGCGATCATGCCACCGAAATCACTCATCTGCCGCCTGGCCAGTTGATGCTGGGGGTGGGAGTCGAGGCCGGGGTAGAAGAGCTGTTCCACGGCCGGATGGTCCTCGATCGCGGCGGCGAGACGCCGTGCCGTTGCGCAGTGGCGATCCATTCTGACCGCCAGGGTCTTCAGACCGCGGATGGTCAGGTAGGCGTCCATCGGTGAGATCACCGCGCCGGTCATGTCTTTCACTCCATGGAACTGGATCTGCTGGATATCCTCCTGGGGTCCGATGACTGCCCCGGCGATGATGTCGCCATGGCCGCAGAGGTATTTCGTGAGGGAGTGGACCACAAAGTCGGCTCCCAACTCGATGGGCCGTTGCAGGTATGGGGTGCAGTAGGTGTTGTCGACGATCACCTGCGCCCCCGCCTGGTGGGCGATGTCACTGATCTGTTCGATATCGATCAGGCGCATGTTGGGGTTGGCCGGAGATTCGAACAGCAGAAACCGGGTGTTGTCTCCGAGCGCCTCGCTCACCTGCTCCGGGCGGGTGAAGTCCGCGAAGCGGATCCCGACCCCGAACTTGGCGAGCCCCTCGGTCAGAAAGGCGTAGGTGCAGCCGTAGAGGGTCGTGTCGGCGAGGATCTGGTCGCCGGGCTGGGTGAAGGTCCAGATCAGGGAGGCGATGGCGCCCATTCCGGAGGCGACGGCCAGGGACGCCTCGCCTCCCTCAAGGTTCGCCAGCTTGCTCTCCAGCACGCTGGCGGTCGGATTACCGACACGGGAGTAGACATACCCCGGTTCCTCGCCCAGGAAGCGCCGCTGCCCCTGGGCGATCGATTCGAAGGCGTAGGTGGCGTTGAGATAGAGCGGGGGGTTGAGCGCCCCGTGGTGATCGAATGGGTCGTGGCCGGCATGGATCGCGCGGGTGCTGAAGCCCCCGGGTGTCGGTTTTTTGTTCATTTTGAGTTGGGTCCGATTGTATGGGTTGCCTCTTTGCCGGACATAGTAGCCGGAAATGACCCGATATCTGAATCGTTTTCATGCGCAATATGGTGTGTGCACGGATGGTCGTGCATCGTTATCTCCGGCATGCGGTTGATCGGGAGGGGTGGATGGGGTACTTTTTCCCGAATTCATCGCCCAGGGACGCCTCCATGTCAGAGACCAAGCGCATCTCCACCACTCAGCTTGCCAGGCGGCACGGCCTCGACGGCAAGGAGCTGTTCAGCCGTTTCGTGGAGCTAGCCCGAATTATTCATAAAAAAGGGCGCACCTCGTTCAACCAATTGATATAATTGGTATTTCGCCAAAAACGCTTCGGTGAAGCTAAACGAGGTCGCCCCATGTCCAAGTCTACCCAAGAACCG
>PQCP01000013.1 GCA_003062205.1 Candidatus Sedimenticola endophacoides | reverse complement strand
GTTCAAATTGCCTTTCGTCCTTCGGTTTGAAAGGCTCTTTTTACCCGAAGTGGGGGAGGTTGTCCAGTATTAGATAGTATCTTTATGTTTCTGGGTGGGGTTTCTGTTTAGGGCGATTTCGCCCTGAAGCGGCACGGGGGATCCCGTTCCCCGGTGCGGGTGCGCAGGTAGTGCCGGGCGGTGGTGATGATGCGCCGGCGTTTGCGCGCGTCGACACTCTCGGCGGGGGAGCCGTACTCCAGGCCCTTGCGGTAGCGCACTTCGATGAAGAGCAGGGTGGTGTGTTCGCGCATGATCAGGTCGATCTCGCCGCTCCGGCAGCGGTAGTTGCGCTCCAGCAGGGTGAGTCCCAGCCCGAGGAGGTGGCGCAGGGCCGCCTCCTCGGCGGCCGGCCCCCGCTCCCCGGCGGCCGGCCCCCGCTCCCCGGCGGCCCGTCGCCACATGCTAGTGGGTCGCACCGGCCGGCTGCGCGGCCCCCTCCTCCGCGGCGGCTGAGGGGAGCTGCTCGACCTGTGGCCCGGGTGCCCCGGGGCTGGTGATCATGCGTGGGGCGTAACCCAGGACACGAGGGCTGCCGCCGCGCATCTGCGCCCAGACCAGTTGCCGGTGAAACTGGTTGATTTCATCCAGGTAGAGGTTGCCGGTCTTGGCGTCCAGCATCTCCTCCGGGCTGGTCTGCAGGCGTGCCAGATGGGGCAGCAGCCGGTAGCTGTCGATGCCCATGGCGTAGAGACGCCGGTAGGCGGTGCGGCTGTCCGGAAGGGCTTCGCCGATGTTCTGGCGCGATAGCGGATCGCCCGCCTCGGCAACCAGCAGCCAGGGGATGTCGGGGAACATCAGTCCCTCCAGGTCCTGGTCCTCCTTCAGGCTCTCGGTGCCCGAGTAGATGTGGGAGGTGGTGTATACCGGAAGGTCGGCGGCATGGTGAAACTGTAGCTGGGGGCGGATCTGGCGCGCCTTGTCGACCTGCGCGGCGAGGAAGATGAAATCGCTGTCGGCGCGCCGCCGAGGTTCAAATTCGATCCTGGCCCCCAGGATCTGCTCCAGTTCCCGCCGTCTGGCGTAGCTCTCGTCGATGTTGAGCAGGGAGCGGATCGGCTGTTTGAAATCGTGTTCCGCCGGGTTGTAACCCTGGTGTTCGGCGAGAAGGCCGCCGAGACGTTCCCAGCGGTTGGTGAAGGCGCTGTATATCCGTTCCCCCCAATCCCCCTGCGGGGTCAGTGCCAGGGCCCGGGTGTGTCCGTCAAGCCACGCCTTTTCGGCCACCTGGCGTGCCTCGTTCTCCGGAGACAGGCCGAACTGGTAGAGGTCGCGGGGAGGGGTGACCTCGGGTGGCACTTGATTGAGGGCCAGCACCGGTATCTCCAGCTCACCGGCGCGCGCCATCTGGGCCACACTCGCCTTGTCCAGGGGGCCGATGATCATATCCGCCCCCGAATCGACCGCCTGGCGGTAGAGGGGCCAGGTGTCGGCCTCGTTGCTGTTGTCGTAGAAATGGAGCCGCGGGCGGTTGCCGGGGCCGTCCTGGTAGTAGGCGGCCATGAAGCCGTCGCGCACCGCGCGGGCCGCCTTGGCGTAGGGACCCTGCATGGGCAGCATCAGTGCCAGGTGGGCGGGGCGGATGTACTGCGCCTTGAGTTTCTCAAAGTAGCCGTCGAGCAGCGCCGGGAGCGCCGGATGACTGGGGAAGCGTTCGCGCCAGGCCCCCAGCAGGGGCTGAATCGCCTCCGGGCGGTGGGCATTGCTCTTGATGATCAGGGCCAGTTCCATCCAGCCGCCCTCCACCCCGGGTGGCGAGGGTTGCAGCATCTCCAGGGCGGTGTTGGATAGGGTGGAGAGGGTCTGCAGGATCAGCAGCTGGTTATCCAGACGCGCGGCCGGATCGCCCACCAACAGATCCGCCGCCTCCAGCTCCCGGGCGCTCTCGATCAGGTTGCCGGCGAGCCGGAAGCTCTCGGCGCGGATCTGGTGATAGCGCAGGGCCCGTCCCGGGTCCACCTGCTCGGGTGGTGGTCCCGGCAGCAGCCTGAGGACCGTGTCGGGCCGGTTGTCGGCGAGGTTCAGTTCGGCCAGCAGCAGGCGGCGGTGAAAATCGAGCGCCGGCAGTTCGCGGGTGTCGATATCCCGGACCAGGTGCGCCGCGCGCTCCTGGTCGCCCGCCTTGAGGTGGTTCTCCGCGGCGCGCAGCAGCAATGACGCCCGGCTTGGCGCCGGGGCTGTCTCGCTGATGGTTTCGAGCAGCGCGGCGGCGGTGGCGAACTCACCGGCCTGTTCCATCCCGGTGACCTGTTCCAGGCGTGGGTCGTCGTCCGGAATGCCCTGAGGCTTGAGTAGGTTGCTGGGTATACAGCCTGTCAGCAGGAGCAGGCCGAGCAGTAGTGTCGGTATTTTATTCGGCATAGGTTGCACGGCCGCCTTCCCGCAGGCAGGATGGACGGCCAATCTCTTGTTTGGGGTCTGACGTGTCAATCAATAAGGGTGTACTGTACGTTGTCGCCACACCAATCGGCAACCTCGACGATATCTCGGCACGTGCCGTCGAGGTGCTTCGGGGGGTGGCCTTGATTGGTGCCGAGGATACCCGCCACAGCCGCCCGCTGTTGCGCCACCTCGGTGTCGACACCCCGCTGATCGCCCTGCATGAACACAATGAACGGCAGATCCTGGAGGGGCTGATCCGGCGTCTGGAGGAGGGTGAGTCGCTGGCGATTATCTCCGATGCCGGCACGCCGCTGATCAGCGACCCCGGATTCCCCCTGGTGCGGGAGTGCCACCGCCAGGGGATCCGCGTCTCGCCGGTGCCGGGGGCGAGTGCGCTGATCGCGGCGCTCAGCGCGGCCGGCCTGCCCACCGACCGTTTCGTATTCGAGGGCTTTCCGGCACGCACCGGGGCGGCGCGGCAGCGGCAGTTCGGGGCGCTGGCGGCCGAGCCGCGCACCCTGGTCTTCTATGAATCGAGTCATCGTATCCTCGCCTCGCTGCGGGATATGGCCGTGGCCTTCGGGCCGCTGCGCCGGGCGGCCCTCGGGCGCGAGCTGACCAAGCTGCACGAGACCCTTCTGTACGCGCCGCTGGACGAGCTGGCGCGGCGCGTGGCGGAGGATGTGCATCAGCAGAAGGGGGAGTTCGTGGTGGTGGTGGCGGGGGCGCCGCCGCCCGGGGATGAGTCCCTGGCGCCGGAGACGCGGCGCCTGCTGCGCATCCTGTGTGGGGAGTTGCCCCTGAAGCAGGCCGCCGCCCTGGCGGCCAGGATCACCGGCGAGAAGAAGAACCGCCTTTATCAGGCGGGGTTGGGTCTGCAGCCGAAATAGACGGCCGCCTCGCGGCGGCCGGTGTTGCGTGGGGGATGGGAGAGGGAGGCGGAGAGTGACCGGCTCGGCTGGTGGCGCCTCTGCCTGATCCGCTTGAGTGCCGGATCGAGTGGGTCCGATCACTCCCGCTCCTTCATCTTCATCCTGTGGTTCCTGCTCCCTATGGTTAATGTATAGGCGCGCTGGTTGGTTTATACAAGGGGCGATGGAGCCTCAAGCGTGAACCGCGTCACCGTTTACGCAGGGCATCGATCGCGGTAATCTTGCGCCCGGAGTCCGGGCTCGTCGGGAGGGGTTGCATGGTGGCGAATTCTATACAGGCGAAGGTGGTCTTCTCCTACCGGGGAGAGGATTACTCGCCCACCATGACCCTCGATCTGGATGCGATCATGTCGCTGCACGGGACCCTGCCGGATCTGTACGCCTCTCTGGCCCGCTCCAACGGTATCGACACCTACTCCTACCTTTACGAGGTGATGGAGGCGACCGAGCTCTGTTTCGAGAACCCCCGGGGTGTGGCCGCCGAGTGTTTTGCCGACGGGGTGTTCGATATCCCGTGCTTTGAGCGGGCGTGGCACGCCTGGCGCGCCCTCGACGCCCTGCGGATGGTGGCCGGAGAGGAGCTGGGCGTGGCGGATCTGGAGGGTGAGCCGGCCCTGAAACGGGCCCTGCTCAGGGCCTACGATCTGGGCCGGGCCGCGGAACGCCCCCCCGGGGATGCGCCGCGCTGAGGGTCGCCCCGTGCCTACGTCAGTCACAAGGAGTCACTGGCATGACCTGTGAATTTACCCAACCCAGCAATCTTCCGGTCGCCGATGGCACCTACCGGCTGGTTGAGACCTATCACTACTGCTGGGACCTGAACGGCCAGCAGAGCCGCATCACCGTGCCGGAGGGGTTCACCTATCCCGAATTATTCATAAAAAAGGGCGCACCTCGTTCAACCAATTGATATAATTGGTATTTCGCCAAAAACGCTTCGGTGAAGCTAAACGAGGTCGCCCCATGTCCAAGTCTACCCAAGAACC
>PQCP01000014.1 GCA_003062205.1 Candidatus Sedimenticola endophacoides | reverse complement strand
CAATGTGCGGGACGGAGTCGTGATGAGCGCAGGACGGTCGGGGCAGTAACGGCTGTCGCGTTGGCGAGTCGATTTTGGGGACTGGGATGTCCCAAAATCTTTCACGAGGTAGCGACACTCTTGCTCTCCTTATACCGGGTTTGCGAATCGGTTCCGGGCGCACCGCAGGCGGGGGGGTGTACAGCATCCTGCCGTGGGGGCGCTCCTTCTGGTCCGGAGCATAACAGGAACGGGGATCAGATAATATCCAGGATCTCGGATAACCGTTCCACAGCGACCACCTCGATCCCCTCAATGGGCTGGCGCGGGGCGTTCTTGCGCGGCACCACGGCTCGCCGGAAACCGTGCTTGGCGGCCTCGCGCAGCCGTTCCTGGCCATTCGGTACCGGGCGGATCTCCCCGGAGAGCCCGACCTCGCCAAAGGCCACCAGCTCGCGGGGGATGGCGCGATCCCGGTAGCTGGAGAGCACCGCCAGCAGGACAGTGAGGTCGGAGGCGGTCTCGGTGATGCGCACCCCGCCGACCACGTTGACATAGACATCCTGGTCGAACATGGCGATACCGCAGTGGCGATGCAGCACCGCCAGCAGCATCGAGAGGCGGTTCTGCTCCAGACCCAGGGTGACCCGGCGCGGATTGGCCAGGGGACTGTCATCCACCAGTGCCTGCACCTCCACCAGCAGGGGGCGGCTGCCCTCACGGGTGACCAGGATGACGCTGCCCGCCACCTCCTCGCCACCGTGACGCGAGAGGAAGATCGCCGAGGGATTGCTCACCTCGCGCAGACCCCGGTCGGTCATGGCGAACACGCCCAGCTCGTTGACCGCGCCAAAGCGGTTCTTGATGGTGCGGATGAGGCGGAACTGGGAGCCCGACTCGCCCTCGAAGTAGAGCACGGTGTCGACCATGTGCTCCAGCACCCGGGGCCCGGCCAGCGCGCCCTCCTTGGTTACGTGCCCGACCAGAATCACGGCGGTACCGCTCTGCTTGGCGAAGCGCACCAGTTGGGCCGCCGACTCGCGCACCTGCGCCACGGAGCCCGGTGCCGACTGCAGTTGTTGGGTATAGATGGTCTGAATGGAGTCGACCACCATCACGCCGGGACGGTGTCGGCCCGCCAGGGCGATGACCCGCTCGACGCAGGTCTCGGCCAGCAGTTGCAGGTGCTCCCGGGGCAGTTCGAGGCGCTGGGCGCGTAGGCTGATCTGCTCCGGAGACTCCTCGCCGCTGACATAGAGAGTCGGCGTCTCCTCGCCGAAACGGGCCAGGGTCTGAACCAGCAGAGTCGACTTGCCAATGCCGGGATCACCCCCGATCAGCACCACCGAGCCGGGCACCAGGCCACCGCCCAGCACCCGGTCGAGTTCGCCGGTGCCGGTGGGAGTGCTGGCGCGCACCTCGGCCTCCACTTCGGAAAGGGGGCGGATGCGGCTCTGATCCGCCTCGCCCGCGTAGCCCGCGAAGCGCGGGTTGCGCACCACCGACCCCTGTGCCACCCCCTCTTCCAGGGTGTTCCACTCCCGACACTCGCCGCACTGACCTGCCCACTTCGGTGACTGCGCCCCACAGCTGCGGCAGGTATAGGTGCGCCTGGGGGGCCTGCCGCCCCCGGCGTTAGCCATCCCGCCCCCCCTCCACCTCGACGAACTCCACCCGCTGGGTCACCCCGCAGGTCAGCTCATAGGCGATGGTGCCGGCGCGGGCGGCGATCTCGTCCACCGGCAGGCGCTCTCCCCACAACCGCACCGGATCCCCCGGCCCGGCCTGGGGCTGGCTGCGCAGGTCGAGGGTGATCATGTCCATGGAGACCCGACCCACCAGCGGCACGCGCTGCCCGTTGAGCAGCACCGGGGTGCCCGAGGGGAGATGGCGCGGATAGCCGTCCCCGTAGCCCACCGCGGCCACCCCGAGCGGCATCGCCTCGGGGCAACGCCAGGTGCCGCCATAGCCGACGGGGTCACCCGCGCGGCAGTGGTTGACCGCGATCAGGGTGGTCTCGAAATGCATCACCGGGCGCAACCCCTCGCCGGTGGCATCACCGTTGACCAGGGGCGAGGCCCCGTAGAGCATGATGCCGGGGCGTATCCAGTCGCTGTGGGCCTCGGGCCAGCCCAGCACCCCGGCGGAGTTGCAGATGCTGGACTGGGTGCCCAACTCCCGCGCCAGCGGCAGGAAGCGCTTGAGCTGCGCCCGGGTGGTGTCGTCGGAAAGATCATCGGCATTGGCCAGGTGGGTCATCAGCCCCGCCACGGCCCCCACGCAGGGAGTGCCGAGCAGACGCCGCCAGAACTCGACCGCATGCTCCGGGGCCACCCCCAGACGATGCATCCCGGTATCCACCTTGAGCCAGCAGATCAGGGCGTCGGGCCGGTTGAATGCCGCCAGCAGATCGAGCTGCCCTGTGTGGTGGATGGTCAGTTCGAGGTCCAGGGCCGCCGCCACCTCCAGATCCCCCGGGTCGAAGCCGCCCTCCAGCACCACCACCCGCTTATCGATGCCCGCCCGGCGCAGCTGCACCCCTTCGGCCACGCGCGCCACGGCGAAGGCGTCGGCCTCCTCCAGGGCCCGGGCCACCCGCAACATGCCATGGCCGTAGCCGTTGGATTTGATCACCGCCATCACGCGCGCCCCGGGCGCGGCCCGGCGGGCGCACGCCAGATTATGGCGCAGGGCGGAGAGATCGATGATGGCGCGGGGGCCGATCAATAGTCGTCCCCGTAGACGTCGGCGGTGTAATCCTCGAACTTGGTGTACTTACCGAGGAAGGTGAGGCGGCAGGTGCCGATGGGGCCGTTACGCTGTTTGCCGATAATGATCTCGGCGGTACCCTTGTCGGGGCTCTCTTCGTTGTAGACCTCGTCACGGTAGATGAAGATGACGATGTCCGCGTCCTGCTCGATTGCACCCGATTCGCGCAGGTCCGACATAATGGGCCGCTTGTTGGTGCGCTGTTCCAGGCTCCGGTTGAGCTGGGAGAGGGCCATCACCGGCACGTCCAGCTCCTTGGCCAGGGCCTTGAGCGAGCGGGAGATCATGGAGATCTCGTTGGTGCGGTTCTCGCTCATCCCGGGCACCTGCATCAGCTGCAGGTAATCGATCATCACCAGGCCCAGCTTGCCGTGCTCGCGCATCAGGCGCCGGCAGCGGGCGCGCACCTCTGTGGGACTGAGCGCCGGGGTATCGTCGATGAACATCTTGGCATCGGCGAGGATGCTTACCGCCGAGGTCAGACGCGGCCACTCGTCCTCCTCCAATTTTCCGGTCCGCACCCGGTGCTGATCGATACGCCCGAGCGAGGACATCATGCGCATGGAGAGCTGCTCACCCGGCATCTCCATGCTGAAGACCGCCACCGGCAGCTCGCTGTTGATGGCCACGCTCTCGGCGATATTCATGGCAAAGGTGGTCTTACCCATGGAGGGCCGTCCGGCGACGATGACCAGGTCCGAGTTCTGCAACCCCGAGGTCATGTTGTCGAGATCGGCGAACCCCGTGCTCAGGCCGGTGATCGGCTCGTCCAGCTCGAACAGGGTCTCGATCTTGTCCACCGCCCGGGTCAACAGGGTGCGGATGGGCTGGAAACCACCCCGTCCCCGGGCGCCCTGCTCGGCGATCTCGAACACCTTGCGCTCCGCGCTATCGAGCAGCGCGACGCTGTCCTGCCCCTCGGGCTGGAAACCGCTGTCGGCGATCTCGGTACCGACACTGATCAGCTGGCGCAGCACCGAGTGCTCACGCACGATATCCGCGTAGGCGCGGATATTGGCGGCGCTGGGGGTATCCTTGGCCAGGCTGCCCAGGTAGGCCAGACCACCCGCCTCCACCAGCGCCCCGTGGCGCTCCAGCTCCTCGGAGAGGGTAATCACATCCAGGGGTTGTCCCTTCTCGGCCAGCGCCTGCACCGAACGGAAGATCAGACGGTGCTCACGTCGATAGAAATCGACCTCGCCGATGCGATCGGCGATCTGATCCCAGGCCTGATTGTCGAGCATCAGGCCGCCCAGCACGGACTGCTCGGCCTGAATCGAATGGGGCGGCACGCGCAGCGCGCCCGATGACCCCGGGCTATGGGGCGCTTCGGTGGGAAAAGGGGCTTCTTGCATCGGTCTCGGCAACTGTCGTCGGTTGAAGGGAGAGGATAAGGCAAAAGCCGCGCCTTCGGTAGCGCCAATGGGGTTCCGAACCGAAACAAACTTCTCCCCAGCCACACAATTTCCCTTCAATTCATCAAGAGTGTCGCTACCTCGTGAAAGATTTTGGGACATCCCAGTCCCCAAAATCGACTCGCCAACGCGACAGCCGTTACTGCCCCGACCGTCCTGCGCTCATCACGACTCCGTCCCGCACATT
>PQCP01000070.1 GCA_003062205.1 Candidatus Sedimenticola endophacoides | reverse complement strand
CAACCCCGAAAAAATGATCGTCGCCCCGCTAACAGTTACCGGCCTGCCTAGTTCTCGGCTAATACCCTAGTCTGGTTGTACGGTATTTGTGGTCACCTAATGGTTTATGAAACATTCGGGCTAGAAGGGGTGCAGGATTGGCAAGGGCTTGGGGGGCGATCCGTCACTTTTTCCACAAACTTATCCACAGAATCTGTGGAGAGAAATGGGGTATCCTGTATTTCGGAATGCAGCAGCCGGAGAGTGGCCATGAGCAGTGAACCGTTCGACAAACCTTCCGATCACTCCCTGCGGCGGCGATTGACCGATCTTCAGTACCGGGTGACCCAGCAGGAGGCGACCGAACACCCGTTCGATAACCCCTACTGGGACGAGAAGCGGGAGGGGATCTACGTCGATGTCGTCAGCGGCGAGCCGCTCTTCTGCTCTCGCGACAAGTTCGATTCCGGCACCGGCTGGCCGAGCTTCTCCCGGCCCCTGCGCGGTGAGTCGATTGTCGAGCGCACCGACCACAAACTGTTGGCGCCGCGCACCGAGGTGCGCAGCCGCCGGGGTGATTCGCATTTGGGCCATGTGTTCAGCGACGGGCCGGCCCCCGGTGGTCTGCGCTACTGCATCAACTCCGCCGCCCTGCGCTTCATCCCCCGGGAGGAGATGGCGGCGGCGGGATACGCCGAGCTGCTGGCGCTGTTCGAGGCGTGAGGCGCAGGGTTCGCCCGACGCCGCACGCACCGCTATAATCGCCGTCTATTAGGGGCGAGCGCCCCGCCGCAGCCCGGTAAGCCAACCCGATTCATCCGATGCAGACAGCCCCCGACCTCTTCTCCTACCGGCCCTACTGGGCCAAGCGCTTCGGTGTGGCCCGTGAGCTGCCGATCTCCCGCGCCGAGATGGACACGCTGGGCTGGGATAGTTGCGACATTATCCTGGTCACCGGTGACGCCTATGTGGACCACCCCAGTTTCGGCATGGCCCTGATCGGCCGCCTGCTGGAGGCCCAGGGGTTTCGGGTGGGGATCATCGCCCAGCCCGACTGGACCTCGCCGGAGGATTTCCGGCGCCTGGGACGCCCCAATCTGTTCTTCGGGGTGACGGCGGGGAATATGGACTCCATGGTCAACCGCTACACCGCCGAGCGGCGTATCCGCTCCAACGACGCTTATACCCCGGGTGGTGAGGGGGGGCGGCGGCCCGACCGCTCGGTGATCGTCTACGCCCAGCGCGCCCGCGAGGCGTTCAAGGGAGTGGCGGTGATCGTCGGCGGGATCGAGGCGAGCCTGCGCCGCATTGCCCACTATGACTACTGGTCGGACAAGGTGCGCCGCTCCATCCTGCCCGACTCGAAAGCGGACATGCTCATCTACGGCAACGCCGAGCGGGCCGTCGTGGAGGTGGCCCACCGCCTCGCCCGGGGGGAAGCGATCGGTGACATCACCGATGTGCGTGGTACCGGTTTCATGCGCCGGGGAGTCCCGCCGGGATGGCTGGAGCTCGACTCCAGCGTCCTCGATGAGCCGGGGCCGCTGGGGCCGCGCCCCGATCCCTACGCGGGAGAGTCCGGCTGCGCGCCGGAGGGGATCACGATAACGCCCCCCGGCGGGCGTCGTCCGCGCGGGACGGAGCGCTCGCGCAGCGTGGTGCGCCTGCCCTCCCATGACCAGGTGGCGGCGGATCCGGTTCTCTATGCCCACGCCTCGCGGGTGTTTCATCTGGAGACCAACCCGGGAAACGCCCGCGCCCTGATTCAGCGCCACGGCCGGCGCGATGTCTGGCTCAATCCGCCGCCGCTGCCGCTCACCACCCCCGAGCTGGACCGGCTCTACGAGTTTCCCTATACCCGCAACCCCCACTCCAGTTACGGTACGGCCCGCAACCCGGCATGGGAGATGATCCGTTTCTCGATCCCGATCATGCGCGGCTGCTTTGGGGGATGCACCTTCTGCTCCATCACCGAGCACGAGGGGCGTATCATCCAGAGCCGCTCGGAGGCGTCGGTGATCCGCGAGATCGAGGCGCTGCGCGACCAGGCGGAGGGCTTTACCGGGACCATATCCGACCTGGGCGGTCCCACCGCCAATATGTATCGGATGCGTTGCGCGAGCGAGCGTATCGAGGCGAGCTGCCGCCGTCTCTCCTGTGTCTATCCCGAGGTGTGCCGTCATATGGGCACCTCCCACAAGGCGCTGATCGGACTCTACCGGCGGGCACGGGCGGTAGCGGGCGTGAAGCGGGTGTTGATCGCTTCGGGCCTGCGCTACGATCTGGCGGTACGCGACCCGGAATATGTGCGGGAGCTGGTCGCGCACCACGTGGGGGGGTATCTGAAGATCGCCCCCGAACACACCGAGGCGGGTCCCCTGGCGATGATGATGAAGCCCGGCATTGCCACCTACGACCGCTTCAAGCGCCTGTTCGACAAGTACTCCCGGGAGGCGGGCAAGGAGCAGTACCTGATTCCCTACTTCATCGCCGCCCATCCCGGGACCAGTGACCGGGACATGCTGAACCTGGCCCTGTGGCTGAAGGAGAACGGCTTCCGCCCCGATCAGGTGCAGGCCTTTCTGCCCACCCCCCTGGCGGTTGCATCGGCCATGTATCACACCGGTCTCAACCCGCTGCGCCGGATCTCGCGCCGGGGGGGGCGGGTGGAGGTGCCGAGGGGGGAGCGGCAGCGACGCCTGCACAAGGCGTTCCTGCGCTATCACGATGCCGAAAACTGGCCCCTGTTGCGCGAGGCGCTGACGGCGATGGGGCGCTCCGACCTGATCGGCAACGGCAAGCGCCACCTGGTTCCCGCCTGGCAGCCCCGGGGAACCGGGGCCTCCCCCACCGCCGTCCATCCCAGGGGCGCGGCCAGACGGGATGGCGCGGGTCCGCGCCCTGGAAGACGGGTGCGCAAGGGGCGTCGCGGGGGGCGTGGCTGAGGCTCCCGTCGCGGGCGGCGCCGGTCAGTCGCTGCGTGGCTTACAGAAGGGGTGGTCCGGAAGGTCCTCGCAAAAGCCGCTCCAGTTCTCCCAATTGCAGAACTGTCCCGGGTGGACCTGTTCACCCTCGGCGTTGCAGCAGGGGGAGGCGAGCCAGTCGCCATAGCTGGTGCCGGCGCTGGCCCGTTCAATCACGAGATTGAGGATGGCCGGGGTGGTGTAGGCCAGGTAGCGGCTTTTGCGCAGAAAGGCCCGCCGCTCCAGATCGATACGCTCCGGTTGCGGATGTTCGTCTCTGTGGTCATGCGGCTTGCCGCCCATCTCCGTCCTCTGCGCGGGATACAGTGCGCGTGGCGGGTGAATGCCTCACCCTTCTACTGGAAAGGGTAGAAAAAATCCCTGAAATGTCAATGGACTGGATGCTCCCCCTGGCGCGCATCCGGATCAGAATGCAACGGCGCGCTGTTGGAATGGGTCACGGCTGTTGGAGGCAGGCAGCCGAATAACTGCCCGGCTGTTTGACGATTCGCTTCCCGGCTGGGGGCGGTGCTGCTCAGAGCCATTCCAAGAGGTAGAAGAGCCGGAAGCCCTCGGAGGAGCGGCAGGGTCCGTAGACCAGCGCCGGGTAGCGTTTCTGCTTCGGTTCGGCGGCCGCACGGGCCGCTTCGCGGCTGGCATGGATCTCCACGCAGTTTTCGGGAAAGCGGTCGCGCTGGCGGCGCGGGGCGTAGACGACGGCGAATTCTCGCTCGACCAGGTTGGTCTCGGTATCGATGGGGAGTCTTCTGGGCATGGCCGGCGGGTCTGCGGTTCGGGTGGGGGACACCCTATGGGTTGTGTCACCCCCTGTCAATTGGTGGGCTTGCGGGAGCGGAAGTAGTGAAATGCCTGCGTTTGGCCCGAGGGGGTGACGCGCTGTTTTCTGCCGCTCATTGGCGGTGGCTTGGGTGCGGAGGATTACTCTTCCTGCCCATCCACTGTCTCCTCGAACGGGTAGGGGTAGGCACTGCGGGCGTTCTCGTTGATGCTCAGGCGCCGGGAGAGGGGCGGGAAGGCGCGCTGGGGGCAGTCGCGGCGCTCGCAGACCCGGCAGCTGACGCCGATCGGTTCCACCGCCTCCGGGCTCTCCAGGTCGAGTCCGGTCGAGTAGACCAGCCGGTGGGCGTGGCCCACCTCGCAGCCGAGTCCGATGGCGAACTTGCGTTGGGGCTGGAGGTAGCTGCTGCCGCTCTCATAGACGGTGCGCGCCAGGCACAGATAGGTCTTGCCGTCGGGCATCTGCGCCAGCTGGCGCAGGATGGTGCCGGGGGAGGAGAAGGCCTCGTGGACGTTCCACAGGGGGCAGACCCCGCCGAGGCGGGCGAAGTGGAAGCTGGTGGCGCTCTGGCGCTTGGAGATGTTGCCGGCGATATCGACCCGCACGAAGTAGAAGGGTACGCCCTTGTTGCCCGGGCGCTGGAGGGTGCTGAGGCGGTGGCAGACCTGTTCGAAACTGGTTCCGTAGAGACCGGCGAGGCGGTCGATGTCGTAGCGCACCCGTTTGGCGTCGTCCAAAAAGCGCTTGTAGGGCATCAGCAGGGCCCCTGCGAAGTAGTTGGCGATGGCCATGCGGCCGATGCTGCGGGCCTGGTCGCTGGAGAGATCCGACTGCCGGATCTCGTTATCGATCAGGTCGCTGTATACCAGCAGCGCGATCTGGTGGGCCAGATGAAAGGCGCGGCGCGAGGGTGATGAGGGCTTGGCGAGGTAGAGGGTGCGCTCCCCGGCGTCGTAGCGTTTCTGCAGGGCGTTGCCGGTATCGGTGTCGGCGAGTCTCACCCGGATGCCGTGCTCCCGCTCCAGATAGCGGGCCAGATCGTTCTGCAGCTCCAGGATGCTGAATCCCTGGGTCTCGAACAGCCGCTCGGCGGCGTGGTCCAGGGATTCGATGTGGTTGTTGCGGCGGTAGAAGAAGTCGCGCACATCCTCGTAGGGGAACTGGGCGCCGTGCAGGGCCTTGATCCGCTCCTCGCCGGCGATCGATTCGGCCAGGGCCTGGTAGTCCGCCTGCAGGCGCTGGTGGGCGCGAAACAGCTGCAGGAAGCGTTCAGCGGTGCGCGGCGAGCAGGAGACGGCGTCGCGCAACTCCTGCAGGGGGATCTCGGTGCCGCGGAACAGGGGGTCGTTGAGCGCCTCGCGCAGCTGATTGGCGCGGCGGTCCTCATCCTCGGCCCAGTCGGTGAAATCGATTCCCATGGCTTGTTCGAGCTTTCCCAGGACCCGCCGGTTGAGGGGGCGGGCGTCGTTCTCGATCTGGTTGAGATAGCTCGGCGAGATGGCCATCCTGTCGGCCAGAGCGGCCTGGGTCAGACCGCGTTGCTCTCGCAGTTTGCGAATTCGTTTGCCGAGATTGAAGAGGTGGGACATGTGGGCTCTGTGTCTGGTTGCCGCCGCCAAGGGCCTGCCGCGGTTTTGGATCGTGTCTTAAAAAGCAATGTCAAACATGATGTTATGGGAATTGTGTGCGCTTCACAAGAGGCGTTTCAACAAGTGGTGCATGTCGTGCCCGGACCGCGGAGTAAAGTAATTTGAACTATGTCCAGGGGAGCGCGCGTGGTTCCCGCTCCCGGGCTGGAAAACACTGGTATAATGCTCCGCCAGAATGATCAGGAGCCTCTGGTTTGACCGGTCATTGCCCCAGGTGATGGTGCGTCAACCGGCCTCTGGCCAACCTCGTGGTGTCGGGAGCGCTACGCCGTCCCCGCAATGACGGCATGCACGAGTGGATCAGAGTCTCCCTGCGTCGTTAGCCCAGGATCGAGGACGAGAAGATTATGCGCTATATCAGTACCCGTGGTGGTGTGGAGCCGGTGAGCTTCGCCGATGCGGTCATGATGGGGTTGGCCACCGATGGCGGCCTGCTGCTCCCGGAGTCGTTTCCGGAGGTGGACGCCGCGACGCTCAGGCGTTGGGCGGGGCTGCCGTTTCAGGAGCTGGCGGTCGAGGTGATGTTGCCCTATGTGGGCGGGGATATACGCCGCGAGGAGTTGGAGGAGCTGGTGACGCGCTCCTATGCCGCCTTCAGCCACCCGGAGGTGACGCCGGTGGTGCAGGCGGGTGAACGCCACATCCTGGAGCTGTTCCACGGGCCGACCGCCGCCTTCAAGGATGTGGCGTTGCAGTTTCTCGGCAACCTGTTCGATTTTTTGCTGGGGCGCTCCGGCGGACGCCTGAATATCCTCGGCGCCACCTCTGGAGATACCGGTTCCGCCGCCATCTACGGGGTGCGCGGCCAGGAGCGGGTGGATATCTTTATCCTGCATCCGCACAAGCGTGTCTCGCCGATCCAGGAGCGGCAGATGACCACGGTGCTGGATGCCAACGTGCACAACATCGCCATCACCGGGACCTTCGACGACGGACAGCGCATCGTCAAGGAGCTGTTCAACGATCTCGAATTCAAGAGCGAGTACAGCCTGGGCGCGGTCAACTCCATCAACTGGGCGCGCATCCTGGCCCAGGTGGTCTACTACTTCTACGCCTGGAGCCGGATCAGTGGCGGCGATACCGGCCGCAAGGCCACCTTCTCGGTCCCCACCGGCAACTTCGGCGACATCTTCGCCGGTTATGTGGCGATGCGCATGGGGCTGCCGGTGGAGCGGCTGATACTGGCCACCAACCGTAACGATATTCTGTCGCGCTTCATCAACAGCGGCGTCTACTCCGCCGGTGATGTACACCCGACCGTCAGTCCCTCGATGGATATCCAGGTCTCCTCCAACTTTGAACGCTACCTCTACTTTCTGATGGATGAGGACCCCGGGCAGGTGCGCGAGCTGATGGCGCGGATGGCCGGCGAGGGCAGGATCGAGATCCCGGAGGAGAAGCGCGCCGAGGTGGCGCGCCTCTTCGTCGCCTCCGCCACCGACGAGGAGGCGACCCTGGAGCAGATCCGGCTCACCTATACCGAGAGCGGCTATATCCTCGATCCCCACACCGCCGTCGGTGTCAGGGCCGCCGCGGACTATCCCGAGGCGATCTGTCTGGCCACGGCTCACCCGGCCAAGTTCGGCGAGGCGGTGGCGCGGGCGATCGGCGTGGAGGCGCCGCCACCGCCCTCTCTGCAAGGGCTGATGGAGAAGCAGACCCGCTGCGAGATCCTCGGCGCCGACGCCGGGGCGATCCGCAGCTACATGAAGGAGACCCTGGCGGGGCGCTGAGTACCATTCCCCCCGCAGTGGCGGCAGGCAACCGTGGGAAGGCTGGCGCTTCAGAGGTTCACCGGATTCTACCGGCTGCTGAGCATCCTCAGCCTCGATGTGGTGGCGGGGGTGGCCGCCTGCTCGGCCCTCGTCTCCCGCCTCTGCGGGGTGTCGATGGGGCCCTGGTTCTATCTTGTGCTGGCCCTCTCGGTGTGGGTGGTCTATACCGCCGATCATCTGCTCGACGCATGGCGCCTGGGGAGGCGCGCGCATACGCAGCGTCACCGCTTTCACCACCGTCATTTCTCCACGCTGGTGTTCCTGATCCTGACCCTCGCCCTGGCCGATATCGCCCTGGTCGTCACCTATCTGCACCCGAGGATTCTGCTCGGCGGGCTGGCCTTGCTGGGTGTGACGCTGGTCTATTTCAGCGCCTTGGGCCGGTTGCGCGCGCGCCGGAGCCTGCTGTTGCAGAAGGAGTTGATGGTGGCTGGCGTATACGCCGCCGGGGTGTGGGTCGGTCCCGCCGCGCTGCGTGGCCGCCCGCTCTCCCTGGAGGAGTGGCTGCTGCTGATGATGTTGTGGATGCTGGTGTATGCCGTGGTGCTGATCTTTTCGGTGATCGAGCGGGATGAGGACCACGCCGACGGACACCCGAGCCTGGCCACCCGCCTCGGCCCTGTAGCCTGTCGGCGTCTGATCCATCTGCTGCTGGTGCTGATCGCGGCCCAGGGGCTTTATCTGATACTCCACGGCACGCCGGGGCTGGCGCGCCAATGTGCCCTGTTGTTCATCGGCATGGGGGGCTTTATCCTGCTCATGGAGCGCTGCTCGGGCTGGTTCGGCGTCAACTACCGCTATCGCTATGCGGGGGAGTGGGTCTTCTGGTCGCCCCTGCTGCTACTGCTTTGAGACGTTGGGCCGGGCGGTTTTTTAGGCTATGATTGTTGCTTTGCAGCAGGCGTGCCGGGCGTTCCGGAGTCCCTGCCCGGCCGGAGCCCGCGGCTTCCGGTGAACCGTCATCAATCAGGACAGACACCCGGTAACACCGCTGGGTTCGCACGCCATGGCCAAACGACAGCGACACATCACCATTCTCGACACCACCCTGCGCGACGGCGAGCAGACCCAGGGGGTCTCCTTCTCCCCGGCGGAGAAACTCAACATCGCCAAGGCGCTGCTGGAGCTGCTCAAGGTCGACCGTATCGAGGTTGCCTCGGCCCTCGTCTCATCCGGTGAGAAGGCGGCGGTGGCGAACATCATCGAATGGGCCGGCAGCGTGGGGCTGGCGGAGCGGGTCGAGGTGCTCGGCTTTGTCGATTACAAGCGCAGCGTCGACTGGATCGTCGAGGCGGGCGGGCGGGTCATCAACCTGTTGGCCAAGGGCAGCGAGAAGCACTGCGTCCATCAACTGGGCAAGAGTCTCGCCCAGCACGCGGGGGATATCAAACGCACCATCAACTACGCCCGCAAGCAGGGGCTGCGGGTGAATCTCTACCTGGAGGACTGGTCCAACGGCTACCGTGACAACCCGGATTACGTCTATGGTTTAATGACTCGCCTGCAGGGGATGGATATCGGCCACTTCATGCTGCCCGACACCCTTGGCGTACTCACGCCGGAAGAGGTGTTTCAGAGCATCGCCGATATGGTTGGACGCTTCCCCGGCTGCCGTTTCGATTTCCATCCCCATAACGACTATGGGTTGGGTACCGCCAACGCCCTGGCCGCCGCCCGGGCCGGTGCCAGCTCCATCCACTGCACCCTCAACTGTCTCGGAGAGCGTGCCGGTAACGCCTCACTGAGTGAAGTGGTGGTCAATCTGAAGGACCGCATGGGGCTGCACGTCGGGGTGGACGAGAGCCACCTGGTGCGTCTCAGTCAGATGGTGGAGAACTTCTCCGGCAAGCGCCTCGCCGAGAATGCGCCGGTGGTGGGGGCCGATGTCTTTACCCAGACCAGCGGCATTCACGCTGATGGTGACAAGAAGGGGGGCTCTACACCACCCGGCTGACCCCGGAACGGTTCGCGCGCCGCCGCAGTTACGCCCTGGGCAAGATGAGCGGCAAGGCGTCGTTGCAGAAGAACCTGGAGAAGCTCGACATCACCCTCAACGATGAGGAGTTGGGAAAGGTGCTGCGCCGGGTGGTCGAACTGGGTGATTCGAAAAAGAGCATTACCTCGGACGACCTGCCATTCATCATCGCCGAGGTGCTGGAGAGCAAGGACTATGACCATATCGAGCTGGTCAACTGCACCATCACCTCGGGGCTGGAACTCGAATCGACCGCCAGTATCCGGGTGCGCATCTTCGATGACCTGGTGCTCGCATCGGGCATCGGCAACGGTGGCTTCGACGCCTTCATGAACGCCATCGCCAAGGTGCTGAGGCGGCATGATATCCCCATGCCGAGGCTTACCGACTACGAGGTGCGCATCCCCAAGGGCGGGAAGACCGACGCGCTTACCGAGGCGACCATCACCTGGGAAGATGCCGAGGGCGGCTTCAAGAGCCGGGGTATCCACTCCAATCAGGTGTTCGCGGCGATGAACGCCACCATTCGCATGCTCAATGTGCAGATCCAGAAGCGGCAGCAGGAACCGGCCGGAGCTGCGCGGTAGCGGCCTGAGGTTTTCCGTGCCGCCACTTTCACAGGGCCGGTGGTTGAGGTTGGCAGTGCCAAGAGCGGAGTGATGGTGGGTGTGGTGGTGCCTTGGCGGGACCGTCCGCGTCGCTTGTCGGATAGAGCGGGGTGTTATTCCGCCGCTGAAACCGGAGTTTCCTCCACACTTGGTTGAGTCATCCGTAAATGTTCATCCCCGTTGTCGGATGCAGGTGCTGACGGATGTCATCAATCGCCACCCGGGGGGGCTGCCAAGGGTCGGAGTTGATCGTTCAAAGGCAGAGCAAATGTACGAACGGATCCGGCGTGATCGACTCCGACCCCGGATGCAGTTGGATGGGTTGCCTTCACCTCATGTAGATCGGCTCGCCTTGGTGAACTATGCGGGCATCCTTAGAAGGATGCTTAGCCGCCTGAGGCCTCGGAAGCCTTTACGTAGAGTCCGGTAACGGTGTTCATGGAGTCCATGATGTTGTCGGTGGTGGCGAACACGGTCACCGGCAGGCCACCCTTCTCCACGCCGAGGAAAAAGCCGCGCACAATGCGCCACAGCCGGTTCACCTTGGTCAGGTGGGCATCGATCTCGGGGGGGTTGAGCTTCTGCTGTTTGAGGTATCCGAGGGCCTGTTCGAACTCCTGCACCGCCTTTTCGAGCTGGGTGACCGAGTTCTGGTCACGGAAGCCCGCCTGATAGGCGATGTAGTATTTGGCGATGCGCTGGGAGAGCATGCGTTGGCGGCCGGAGATGTTGACGATCTTCGATTTCTTGACCTTGGAGAGACCTTCGATCTTGACCACGATGTCCTGGCTCGCCTCAAGGAGGGTTTCGCTGAGATCGAGTACCAGCGCGGCGTTTTCCTGGCTGTAGGGACGGCTGGCCAGGTCCGCGTATTCATCAATGGCAAAATCCACGAAGGCGAGCATCTCCTGCACGCCCTGATCCTTGATCTCCGCCTTCAGTTCATTGTGGTTTTTTCTGAACAGGGCGACACTGTCCTGCAGTTGCTGCTTGGCCTTGTCGGGGCGCACGTTGCTGCCAAGGAAAAAGTAGGCCTTGGCGATCTTCTGGGAGAGCATCCGTTGCTTGCCGGATTTGTCGACGGCGGCGGCGTAATCGACGTCGGCGGCCTGTGCCTGGAAGGTGAAGCCCATGAGCAGGGCGAGCAGGAGGGGCATAAGCGTTTTGATCATTTTCATGGCACTGTATCCGGTTTGGCGTGGAGGTCTGTTCCTGGATTAGAGTGACGCGTATTGCGCGGTGGCGTCGTTCATCTCCTTGAGGATACGGTCGGCGGCGCGCAGCACCAGTGCCGGCACATAGGTGTCCGACTGTTTTATCGCCGATCGCTCAAACCAGATGAAGGACTTTTCCGTGCGCTCAAGTATCGCCTTTATTTGCGGTGTTGTCAGCCCGGAGGCGGCGAGTTTGGTGTGGGCCTGCTTGAATTCAGCAACCGCTTTCTTGAATTCCGCCTCGAAATCGAACCCTGTCGCACCCCAGGCGCGCAGCATGTAGAGCGCGTTCATACGCTGCGAGAGCATGCGCTGGCGCCCGGAGAGGTTGACGATCTCTCCCGCTCCGCCTCCCGCCGCTTCAGTGATCAGGGTGACCGCCTGGTTGGCGCTCGCCATCAGGGCGTCTAACTCCTGGCTAAGGGCCGCCGCCTGCTCCTTCTGCGGCGCCTGGTCCAGTTTCGGCTTCAGCGATGCCCAACCCGTGGTTACCTTCTCCAACTGCTGGGTGACGGCGTCGTTGATCGGGAAGGCGCGCAGGTCGTTGAGCTGGCTCTCGAACAGGGCGCTGCTGTCGCGCAGCCGCTGAGTTGACTGCTCGGGCTGAAAATTCATGCCCAGCATGGCGTAGCTGCCCATGATCTTCTGGGTTAGCATGCGCTGTTTTCCGGCCTTGTTGATGGCGTCCTGGATGTCGCTCACGCCGGCCTGCAGAGGGGGAGCTATACACAACGCTGCGCCGAGCAGCAACAGGGTGGAGGCGATGCGCTTTGACACGGATCGGGTGCGGTTTGTGATCACCGTTGCTGCCCTCTCGGTTGGGTCCGGGACGCACCGCTGTGGTCGGCCGGAATGGGTGAAGTGATCAGATGCTTTGATCAGCGGATTCGGACCGGGGTCGGATCTCTGCCCGGTCGGCGATGGGGAATCCTTGCACGAAAGGGAGTGTCGGGTATTGATCAGAGTCAAGTATTTGGCATTTTTGTTTATGCCCCGTCCGGGTGCGCAAGGAAGCGGTTTCGAAAACGGGGGCGCCGCCCCTCCGGCAGGCGGGGCGGCGCGGGGGGAGGTCGGTTATTTGCGCCCCGGCATCGGGGTGTAGTCGGTCATGCCGTTGCCGACGTAGATCTGGCGCGGGCGGGCGATGCGCGATGGGGCCTGGTTCTGCTCCCACCAGTGGGCGATCCAGCCGGGCAGCCGTCCGATGGCGAAGATGACGGTGAACATGTCGGTGGGGATGCCGATGGCGCGCAGGATGATGCCGCTGTAGAAATCGACGTTGGGGTAGAGGTTGCGCTCGATGAAATAGGGGTCCTCCAGGGCGATCTCCTCCAGTCTGCGGGCGATGTCCAGCAGGGGGTCGTGCACCCCGAGCCTGGGCAGCAGCTCGTTGGCGATGTCCCCGATCAGCTTGGCCCGGGGGTCGAAATTCTTGTATACCCGGTGGCCGAAGCCCATAAGGCGCACTCCGCTCTCCTTGTCCTTGGCGAGCTTGACGTACTCTTCCGGGGTCAGGTTGCCGTTGTGGATCTTCTCCAGCATCTGCAGCACCGCCACATTGGCCCCGCCGTGGAGGGGCCCCCAGAGGGCGCCGATGCCCGCCGAGCAGGAGGCGAAGAGATTCGCCTGGCTGGAGCCGACCATGCGTACGGTGGAGGTGGAGCAGTTCTGCTCATGATCGGCGTGCAGGATCAGGATCAGGTTCAGCGCGTCGCGCACCAGGTCGTCGCAGATGAACTGGTCGTAGGGCATGGAGAACATCATGTGCAGGAAGTTGTGCACGAACTTCAGGTTGGGGTCCGGGTAGATGTAGGGGAGCCCCTTGGCATGGCGGTAGGCGAAGGCGGCAATGGTGCGGATCTTGCTGATCAGGCGCGCCGCGGCCGCGCAGAAGCGCTCTTCGTCGGTCAGGTCCATGAACTCCGGGTGGAAGCAGGAGAGGGCGCTGACCATGGAGGCGAGAATTGCCATGGGTGGGGCCTTGCGCGGAAAGCTGTCGAAGTGATGGCGCATCCCTTCGTCGATGTTGGCCTCGTGGGTCAGTTCGTCGGCGAAGGAGCGGTACTCGGTCTCGTCGGGCAGGCGGCCGAAGATCAGCAGCCAGGCCACCTCGATGAAGTTGGGGCCGTTGGCGAACTGCTCGATGGGGATGCCGCGGTAGCGCAGGATGCCCTTGTCGCCATCGATATAGGTGATGGCGCTCTGGCAGCTGCCGGTGTTGCCGTAGCCCTGGTCCAGGGTGATATGTCCGGTCCGCGCCCGCAGGGTGCTGATGTCGATGCCGCGCTCCTGCTCGGAGCCGACGGTGATCGGAAATTCGTACTCTTTTCCATCCAGGATCAGTTTTGCCACATCACTCATATTATCCACCCATATAATTTATTTATTCGTTGGGAATTTTAGCGGACCGTGGGCAAAGTGTCCTCTACTTTGCCGTGTAATACGCTCGGGTATTTTCAATACAGAGTATTGAAAATGCGCGCATCTCCCCCGCGGGCACGATTTCGCGTTCCGTCCGGTGGCCATAAGGTCCATTGAATACAATAGATTATACGATCCATCGCGGGCGGGCGGGCGGAGGCTGGCCGGGGTCAGTCCCTGGAGCGCCGCTTCCGGCCCCTGTAGGCCTGAATCTGTATCAGGATCTCGCGGTAGGGGAGCTGCTCCAGGCTGCCGTAGGTGGCGAGGGCCTGGCCGATCAGCCCGTGGATGTCGGTGATTTGCGGGGGAGTGGCGTGGTAGCTCGGCGGTGTTCCGCCACCGATGGCCTGTTGGATGCCGCGCAGGCCGCCCACCTGTAAGCGCAACGCCTTGTTGTGGGGGAGTTGGGAGCGCGCTGCGTTGAGCCCCAGCGCGAAGCGGCCCTGCTGGCGCAGTTGCGTCAGCAGGTCACGGCAGCGGTCGTGCCCGGAGGCGTCGTCGCAATGCACCCCCTCGCGCTCCGCCAGGTTGAAGCGGCGGGCCCGGGAGCAGGCGCCCTCTACGGCCAGGATCGCCTTTTCGAACAGGCAGGCCCGATCGTTGATCTGACGGTAGGTGTCGCGGAAGCGGTCGTGATCCATCGGCTACTCTTCGCCGCGTGTGAAGCGGTGGATCATCCGGCGCTGCTTTTTGTTCGGTCTGCTCTCGGGGGTGCGGGGGGCGGCGGCGCGCAGCAGCTTCTCCTCGGCCATGATCGCCTCGCGCCGGTCGCGGCTCTGCTCGCTTTCGCTGTAAAAGGTGATCGCCTCCGAGGCGGGGCGGCGCTGTTTGGGGATCTTCTCCACGGTGATCTCCCACTCCAGAGAGCCCTTGTGGATGCGCAGCCGGGTGCCGGGGCGCACCTCGCGCCCGGGCTTGGCGCGCTGGCCGTTGAGGTGGACCTTGCCGCCGTTGATCGCCTCCACCGCGAGCTGCCGGGTCTTGAAGAAGCGGGCCGCCCAGAGCCATTTGTCCAGGCGCAGGCCCGTGGGCTGCCCGGGTTCACTCATGTGATTTCGGTGTCCCTCTCCCGGGGTTCGATGCCGAGCAGGGGGTCGAGCCGGCCGAAGGCGTCCAGCTCCGCCAGGTCGTCATAGCCACCGACGTGGAAGTCGTCGATGAAGATCTGGGGCACGGTGCGGCGGTTGCTGCGGGTGATCATCTCGCGCATCAGTTCGCGGTCCCCCTCGATCATCTTCTCCTGGTACTCCACCCCCTTGCGGCCGAGCAACTCCTTGGCGCGTACGCAGTAGGGGCAGATGGCGGTACTGTACACCTCGACTTTAGGCATCGCGTCCTCACTCTGGAATCGGTCCTCAGGGCGGACTATCCTAGCAGCCCGCCCAGCGCCTGGTCTATAAAACGAAGGTGGTTTGGAAGAGGGGTTTTCCCGGTCCCTCTGGGGGGGGCGATCCCCACCCTCCAGTGGGGGCATGCCCGGTTTCGTGCCGCGCCGACATGCTTTATGCTCCATGCGGTCAGGGTGTGGCGCGGCGCGCGGCCGCCGCGCGCTCCGTTTCTCAGACTTCATCTCCGGTTGACAGGACGATTATGCAGCAAAAAGCCCCGCAGACGGTCTATCTGAAAGACTACCAGCCCCCCCAGTACCTGATCGACCGCGTCGAGCTGCGCTTCGAGTTGGGCGAGGAGGAGACCTTTGTCGAATCGCGCCTGGCGATCCGCCGCAATCCCCTCGCCGTGGGGAGCGATTGGCGCCTGCGCCTGGATGGGGAGCGGCTCGACCCGATCTGCGTGGGGATCGACGGCCGGGTGCTCTCATGCGACGCCTATCGGGTCGACGCCGGGGGGTTGACCATCGACCGGGTGCCGGAGGCGTTCGAGCTGCAGAGCCGGGTGCGCATCCGCCCCCAGGAGAACACCGCCCTGGAAGGGCTGTACAAGTCCAACGCCGTTTTCTGCACCCAGTGCGAGGCGGAGGGGTTTCGCAGGATCACCTGGTTTCTCGACCGTCCGGATGTGATGGCCCGCTTCACCACCACTATCATTGCCGACCGGGCCCGTTATCCGGTGCTGCTCTCCAACGGCAACCCGCTGCGCAGCGAGACCCTGGAGGATGGCAGTCACCTCGTCACCTGGGAGGATCCCTTCCCCAAGCCGGCCTATCTCTTCGCCCTGGTGGCGGGGGATCTCGATTGCATCGAGGAGCCGTTTATCACCGCCTCGGGCCGCGAGGTGGCCCTGCGCATCTATGTGGAGCCGGAGAACCGGGACAAGTGCGGTCACGCCATGGCCTCGCTGCAACGGGCCATGCGCTGGGACGAGCAGCGCTACGGGCGCGAGTACGACCTCGACATCTATATGATCGTGGCGGTCAACGACTTCAACATGGGGGCGATGGAGAACAAGGGTCTTAATCTGTTCAACGCGAAGTATGTGCTGGCCAGCCCCGAGACCGCAACCGATGCCGATTTCCAGGGTATCGAGGGGGTGATCGCCCACGAGTATTTCCACAACTGGACGGGCAACCGCATCACCTGCCGAGACTGGTTTCAGCTCAGCCTCAAAGAGGGGTTGACGGTGTTCCGGGATCAGGAGTTTTCGGCGGATATGGGCTCGCGGGGCGTCAAGCGGATCGCCGATGTGCAGCTGCTGCGCGCCCATCAGTTCGCCGAGGATGCCGGCCCCATGGCCCACCCGGTGCGTCCCGACGCCTATATCGAGATCAATAACTTCTACACCGTGACCGTCTATGAGAAGGGGGCGGAGGTGGTGCGCATGCAGCACAACCTGCTCGGCCCGGAGCGCTTCCGCGCGGGTATGGACCTCTATTTCGGGCGCCACGACGGCCAGGCGGTGACCACTGACGACTTTGTCCAGTGCATGGCCGACACCAGCGGCATGGATCTGGGCCAGTTCAAGCGCTGGTACGATCAGGCGGGTACCCCCGAACTGCGGGTCAGCGGCGCCTACGATGCGCCTTCGCGGTGCTACAGTCTGCGCGTCGAGCAGTCCTGCCCGCCCACCCCCGGGCAACCCGCCAAGCAGCCCTTTCATATCCCCTTCGCCGTCGGCTTGCTGGGAGGCGATGGCGCGGACCTGCCGCTGCGCCTGGCGGGGGAGGGGGAGGAGGCGCCTCCCGGCACCCGGGTGCTGGAGCTGCGCGAGCCGCTGGAGCAGTTTCACTTCATCGGCCTGCCCGAGGCGCCGATCCCCTCCCTGCTGCGCGGCTTCTCAGCTCCGGTCCGGGTGTGCTTCGAGTACAGCGACCGCGAGCTGATGTTCCTGATGGCCCATGACAGTGATGGATTCAACCGCTGGGATGCCGCTCAGACCCTGCATCAGCGGGTGCTGCTGGCGCGGGTGGCCGACCCCGCCGCCGCGCTCCCCGAGGGGTATGTCGAGGCCTTCGCGCTGGCCCTGGACGAGCCCGACCCCGACGGAGCGCTGTTGGCCGAAGTGCTGGCGCTGCCCACGGAGGGCTACCTGGGCGACCAGATGGAGACGGTGGATGTCGATGGCGTTCACCATGCCCGCGAGGGGGTGCGGCGCCTGCTGGCGGAGCGGCTGCGCGAGCCGCTGCTGGCCCGCTACCGGGCCGGGCGGGCAGCGGGCGCCTATGCCTTGAGCCCCGCCGCCATCGGCCGCCGCTCTCTGACCAACCGCTGTCTCGGCTACCTGATGGCGCTTGAGGGGGATAGCGAGGTGGAGGCGCTGTGCGTGGAGCAGTACCGGAGAGCCGACAACATGACCGACCAGATCGCCGCCCTGTCGCTGATCGCCTCCAGCACCAGCCCCAGGCGCCAGGAGTTGCTGGATGATTTCGCCCGGCGCTGGGCGGGCGATCCGCTAGTGATGGACAAGTGGTTCGGCGTGCAGGCGCAGTCGAGCCGTGCCGATGTCCTGGAGCGGGTGCGGGGGCTGATGGCGCACCCGGCCTTCTCCCTGACCAATCCGAACAAGGTGCGGGCCCTGATCGGTACCTTCTGCGCGCAGAATCCGGTCGCGTTTCATCAGGGTGACGGCGAGGGCTACCGTTTTCTCGCCGACCGGGTGCTGGAGCTGGATCCGGTCAATCCGCAGATCGCCGCCCGCCTGCTGCGGATGATGGCGCGTTGGCGACGTTACGATGCACGGCGCCAGGCCCTGATGCAGGGGCAGTTACAGCGGATTCTCGACACCGCCGGGGTGTCGGGGGATGTCTACGAGATCGCCTCGAAAAGCCTCGATGGTTGAGTCTGCGGTTCTCCCGTGCGGTGGAATGCCCCGGTTGTTCTGTCGTAGTATCCATGGACCATGCCGGCCAGCGCACAGGATAACGCGACACGATGATCACCCCCGTCAGCAACTACCAGCTCCCCACCGAATGGTCCCTGGAGGCGTGCCTGCACGCCCTGGGCGACGCCTTCCCGCTCGACTCCGACCCGGATCAGGGCCTTGTCTGCACCTATTTTGATACCTTCGACTGGCGGCTCTACAAGGGCGGGGAGCTGCTGCGGCTGGAGCAGGAGGGGCGGGAGCGGCACTTGATCTGGAGCGGGTTGGATGACGCCAACCCCCGCCAGAGCCTGCGCAACCCGGAGCGGCTGCCGGTGTTCGCCCCGGATCTGCCCCCGGGGGCCATGGCCGAGCGCCTGGGACCGCTGATGGCGATGCGCGCGCTGTTGCCCGTGGTCGAGGTCAAGAGCCGGATGGTGATCCTACGGGTACTTGATGACGAGGAGAAGACGGTGCTGCGCATCGTCCTGGAGGAGGGGCAGGCGCGTACCCCGGGCAGTGCCTCCTGGCACCCCATGGGGTTGTCCCTGCGGCTGATGCCGGTGCGCGGCTACAACGAGGAGCTGGCGGAAGTGAAGCGGTTTCTGCGCAAAAAAATGGGTCTGCGGGAGTGCCCCGAGGGACGCCTCGCCGCCGCCCTCGCGGCGCTCGGGCGAAAACCCCTCGACTACAGCTCCAAGCTCGATTTCCACTTTTCGCCGGATCAGCGCGCCGACGCCGTGGCCCGACAGATCCATCTGCATCTGCTCAACACCATCGAGGCCAATATCCCCGGAGTCAAGGCCGCCACCGACAGCGAGTTTTTGCACGATCTGCGGGTAGCGGTGCGCCGCACCCGCTCCGCCCTCACCCAGATCAAGGGGGTGTTCGAAGCGCAGGATCTGGAGCGCTTCAAGGGGCGCCTGGCCTGGGTCGGCGCAGTGACCGGCCCGACCCGTGACATGGATGTCTATCTGCTCGGCTTCGACGGCTATCAGAACAGTCTGCCCAAGGCGTTTCGCAAGGATCTGGAGCCGCTGCGTGAATTTCTCATCGCTCACCAGGCGAGCGAGCAGCAGACCCTGGTCAACCGGATCAACTCGCCCCATTTCCGGGGACTGCTCAAGGAGTGGCGGGAGTTTCTGGAGGCACCGCCGCCGCAGTCCCCCGGCGCGCCCAAGGCCCGCAAGAAGATCGCCAAGGTGGCGGGCAGGCGTATCTACCGGGTCTATGAGCGGGTCATGATCGAAGGGTTGATGATCCTCCCAAACACCCCCGCCGAGCGGCTGCACGAGCTGCGCAAGGAGTGCAAGAAGCTGCGTTATCTGCTGGAATTCTTCCAGAGTCTCTATCCGAAGAAGAAGATCAAGGTGCTGGTCAAGGCGCTGAAGGTGCTGCTCGACAACCTGGGCGAGTTTCAGGACTACGAGGTGCAGGCACTGAAGCTGCGCGAGCTGGCCCATCAAATGGTGGCGGAGGGGAGCGTCCCGGCCGACACCCTTCTCGCCATGGGGATGTTGGTCGATGGACTGCTGCGGCGTCAGCAGCAGGCGCGCGAGCAGTTTACCGAGTGTTTCGCCGTGTTCAGCGGACGTGAGGTGAGCGACTTGTTCGAGACCCTGTTTCCCCATAAACCGAAACCCGACCTGGGAGAGCTGGGGGCGGGATCATGAGAATCATCGGGGTCTACAATATCAAGGGCGGGGTCGGCAAGACGGCCGCCGCGGTCAACCTCGCCTACCTCTCGGCCAGGGAGGGCTACCGCACCCTGATCTGGGACCTCGATCCACAGGCGGCGGCCACCTTCTACTTGCGGGTAAAACCCGAGGTGAAGGGCGGGAGCCGGGAGATGATCAAACGCGGCAACGAACTTGACGACCATATCAAGGGCTCGGACTTCGACAACCTCGATCTGCTGCCGGCCGACTTCTCCTACCGTAACATGGATCTGATGCTGGGCGAGGCAAAAAAACCGGCCAAGCAACTGCTGCGCCTGCTTCGCCCCCTATCTGAACAGTACGACCGGATCTTTCTCGACTGTCCGCCGAGTATCTCCCTGGTCTCCGAGAACATCTTCCGCGCCGCCGACGGCCTGCTCATCCCCACCATCCCCACCACCCTCTCCCTGCGCACCTATCGGCAGCTGGTCGAGTTTCTCGACGGCCACCGGGTGAATGGGGTCGAGCGGATGCCCTTCTTCTCCATGGTGGACCGGCGCAAGCGCATGCATCTGGATATGCTGGAACAGCTGCCCGGGCGCTACCCTGAACTGATGAAGAGTTTTATCCCCTACGCCAGCGAGGTGGAACGCATGGGGATTCACCGCGCGCCCCTCTCCGTCTACGCCGCCCGTTCGGTGGCGGGAGACGCCTATGAGCGGCTGTGGGCCGAGGTCAAGGGGCGGCTTTGAGTCACGGCTCTGGTGGGACGTTTTCAGAAGGCGACTCCCTCACGGGTACAAACACAGAGTCTGGGCGTCAATAATCGGCTATCATAGAACGCGCGGGCGGGAGGATCCCCTCGCAACGGGGAGTCACTAGCAATCCAATATCGCGAAGCGCGGCTTGTCCCGGGCGCGCGCTGCGCCGTAGTTGCCGGAGATCGGGGGCGATGCGTATCCCGGAATCCGTGCCGGGGGCGGGTAATCCATTCGAACCATGATCAGCAAGCACAACTTCCATCTGCTCTACCTCCTGCTGGCCTTCATCGTCGCTTTTCTCATCCTGTTTTTGCAGTTTCGCACCTATACCGAGGACTACGCCATCCGGGAGGCGGAGAAACTGGTCCAGGACGCCCTGCTGACCCACCGGGCGATCCATAAATATGTCACCAAGGTGTCGCGTCCCGAACTCTATCGCCTGAAGGAGGAGGGGAAGCTGTACCAGGAGTATTTCGCCCCCGAGACCATCGCTAACCGCCATGGAGAGCGAAGCGAAGGCGGTTAGTCCCCGATAGGCGTAGGCGCGGTTGTATGGCCGCAGTTACGACCGATAGGGAGTGACGTAGGGCATACAAATAGCGCATCCGACACGCCGTAGAGTCATTGTGGTCATCATGACGGAGTTGCGCACGAGCAGCTTTGCTGCAATGTGCGGGATGGAGTCGTGATGAGCGCAGGACGGTCGGGGCAGTAACGGCTGTCGCGTTGGCGAGTCGATTTTGGGGACTGGGATGTCCCAAAATCTTTCACGAGGTAGCGACACTCTTGGTCCTTCACCTTCCAGGCGCGTGGCATCAAGGACTACCTCAACGAGGAGCGACGGGCGGCGGGCATGCCGGAAATTTATTTCAAGCTTGCATCGAACAACCCGCGCAACAAGATCAATCGCGCCGACCCAAAGGAGAGCGAACTTCTCGAACGCATGAATCGCGGGGAGTTGACCAAGTACCGGGAGCTGCAGCAGGACGCCGACGGCAACCCCTCGCTCTATGTCGCCATGGCCACCGATCCCGTGGTCGAGGGGTGTCTGGTCTGCCACGGCGACCCCGAGGACGCCCCACGGGAGATGGTGGCGCGCTATCCCCAGGCAGAAGGTTATTACGAGAAAAAGGGGGATATACGCGCCCTGATCTCGATCCGCATCCCCCTGGCGGATCACCTGGAAGACGCCAGGAGGATCGCCAATATACTGATTTTCATCACCGCCGCCATCCTCTCCGTGGTCTATTTTTTGATCTGGCTGTTCCTGCGTAACCGGGAGCGGCAACGTCGGCTTATTCTGGCGAAGAACGTGGAGTTGGAGAAGATCTCGACAACCGACTACCTGACCGGGATTCACAACCGGCTCGGTTTCATGCGGCTGGCCGAGCAGGCGTTCTCGATCGCCCGCCGCTATGAAAAGCCCCTCAGCCTGGTGATGTTCGACCTGGACGATTTCAAGCAGGTCAACGACCGATATGGCCACGATACGGGGGACCAGGTGCTGCGCGCACTCGCCTCCCTGGTCAAGGAGCGGTTGCGCTCCTCGGATATTTTCGGGCGGATCGGCGGCGAGGAGTTTCTTATCCTGGTGGTGGAGCAGGATCTGCAAGGGGTGGAGGCACTGGCCGAGGAGTTGCGCAAGGTCGTGCTGAACGCAAGCCTTCCCCATGAGCTGCGGCTCACCGTCAGCCTCGGTATCGTGCGGCTGAGCGGTGAAAAGAGCCTGTCGGAGATGATTATCCATGCCGACCGGGCCCTCTACCGGTCGAAGCATGAGGGTAAGAACCGGGCCAGCGTCTATCGCACCACCGTGTAAACGGAGTCTGCTCTCATTGACAATTGTGGTGGAGTGGTCAATCCCGCTTCGCTAGAGTCGGCGTACGCTAACCGCCATGGAGAGCGAAGCGAAGGCGGTTAGTCCCCGATAGGCGTAGGCGCGGTTGTATGGCCGCAGTTACGACCGATAGGGAGTGACGTAGGGCATACAAATAGCGCATCCGACACGCCGTAGAGTCATTGTGGTCATCATGACGGAGTTGCGCACGAGCAGCTTTGCTGCAATGTGCGGGACGGAGTCGTGATGAGCGCAGGACGGTCGGGGCAGTAACGGCTGTCGCGTTGGCGAGTCGATTTTGGGGACTGGGATGTCCCAAAATCTTTCACGAGGTAGCGACACTCTTGTTCTATCAATTGGTTGAACGAGGTGCGCCCTTTTTTATGAATAATTCGGGTTAGGGCATCGGCCGTTGTCGTTATGGCGTTGTCCTTGTTCGCAACTGCTCCTCTTCCTCCTTGCGTGCGCTAACCGCCATGGAGAGCGAAGCGAAGGCGGTTAGTCCCCGATAGGCGTAGGCGCGGTTGTATGGCCGCAGTTACGACCGATAGGGAGTGACGTAGGGCATACAAATAGCGCATCCGACACGCCGTAGAGTCATTGTGGTCATCATGACAGAGTTGCGCACGAGCAGCTTTGCTGCAATGTGCGGGACGGAGTCGTGATGAGCGCAGGACGGTCGGGGCAGTAACGGCTGTCGCGTTGGCGAGTCGATTTTGGGGACTGGGATGTCCCAAAATCTTTCACGAGGTAGCGACACTCTTGACTGCTTTGCGGCCTCCTGGCGCTCCCCGCCGTCCACGCCGAAATCCCATCGGGCGATACCCTCCAGGCCGCCGCCGAGGGGCGCACCAGAACGATCGACACCGCGGCCCTGAAGCGGTTGCTGCGGGAGGCGCCGGACCTGGTCCTGGTCGATATCCGCACCAAGCTCGAAATTCAGCAGATGGGCGGGACCATCGATGCGCCCCAGAATGTGGTGATTCCCAGGGGATGGTTGGAGTTCAACATCCAGTCCAGGGCCGAAGCGCGCGATACGCCGATCGTGGTCTACTGCGGCGCCGGCTACCGCAGCCCCCTGGCCGCCGATACCCTGCAACAGATGGGATACACCAATGTCTGGAACTATGCGCAAGGCTATGTCGGTTGGCGCAACGCCGGCAATTGATCCACACGGCGCACCGGGGAGCGATGGCGGGGCGGCTGTGCACGGGATGCGGGGATTGCCCACGAATTGATGGAAACCGGTCTCTCGCCGTTCTATGCTCAGCGTATGGACAGCGGACAACAGAGCGGCCTGATCTACGCCTACTCCCTGGATGGCCGTGGCGCCCTCGATGCCCCCGAGGCGCTGCGCTTGTTTTCGGAGGGCGCCGCGGTACTGCTGCACCTGGATTACTCGAACCCCCAGGCGGCACGCTGGCTGGAGGCCGGGAGCTGTCTGCATCCGATCAGCGCCGCCATGCTCAGCGCCGACGAGACCCGCCCCCGCTTCGAGGAGGTGGAGGATGGCGTCCTGGTGATCCTGCGCGGGGTCAATACCAATCCCGGGCGCCGATCCGGAGGACATGGTCTCGGTGCGCATCTGGAGCGACGGGCGGCGGGTGGTCAGTTGCCGCAAGCGCTTCCTGGTCTCCGAGACCGATATCGTGAGGGCGTTTCAGCGCGGACGCGGCACGCGCGGTCCTGGCGACTACATCACCCTGATGGCCGAGAAGATGGTCTCGCACATGGGCGAGGTGATCGAGTCGCTGGAGGACGCCAGCGATGGGTTGAGCGAGCGCCTGCTCTCCGGTGATACCCTGACCCTGCGCAGCGAGCTGGCGGAGGTCAAGCGCGCTATTATCCGGCTGCGCCGCTACCTCGCGCCCCAGCGCGAGGCGCTGAGCGGCGTCAGTGAGTCCGAACTGGAGTGGCTGAACGATATGCACCGCGCCCGGTTGCGCGAGATCGCCGACCACACGCTGCGCTTTCTGGAGGATCTGGACGCCGCGCGCGAGCGGGCCAGCGTGACCCAGGAAGAGCTGTTGCACCACCTCTCGGAACAGGCCGAGCGGCGCATGTTCCTGCTCGCTGTGATCACCACCGTCTTTCTGCCCCTGAGCTTCGTCACCGGCCTGCTCGGGATCAACGTCGGCGGTATCCCCGGGGCGGACGAGCCGGTTGCCTTTCTCATCGTCACCCTGCTGCTGGTGGTGCTTGCCGCGGGTGTGCTGGGCGTGCTCTGGTGGCGGCGCTGGTTCTAGCCCCTCTTGCCAAGAGGTGTGGCGATCACGCAGCCGCTTGAATCCGGCAGGGCTTCAGCCTGGTCAGGCCCCTTAGGCGTCCGTGGCGAGGTTCATGGGTTGCGCGCGGAAGATGCGCCCGTCCATGGTCTTCAGATCCGGGGTGATGGCGGGCGTGAATGCCATCTGCTCCAGTACGTCGCGCCGCAGATCGATCCCGGGGGCGATCTCGGTCAGCTCGATCCCGGACGCGGTGAGGCGGAACACCCCCCGTTCGGTGATGTAGCTCACCTGCTGGCCGCGGCGGTTGGCATAGGCGCCGTTGAAGGTGAGGTGGCCGACGCGAGGTACGAACTTTCGCACTTGCCCCTCGCGTTCGATGTGTAGCCGGGCGTCGCGGATGGCGATGCGCAGCCCGCCGGAGGTGAAGGTGCCGAGGAAGTAGAGCTTCTTGGCGTTCTGGCTGATGTTGATGAAGCCCCCGGCGCCGGCGGTGCGGGTACCGAAGCGGCTGACGTTGACGTTGCCCGAGGCGTCGGTCTCGGCCATGCCGAGGTAGGCCTGGTCGAGTCCACCGCCGTCGTAGAAATCGAACTGGGCGGGCTGGTCGATGATCGCGGCGGCATTGGAGACGGCGCCGAAGCTGAGTCCACCGGCTGGGATGCCGCCGATCCCTCCCGGCTCGACGGTAAGGCTGGGACGCGTGAAGATCGCCTCCTCCCGGACCACATCGGCGACCATTTCAGGCATCCCGATACCGAGATTGACTACGGCGCCGTCGATCAACTCCAGGGCGGCGCGGCGGCCGATGATCTTTCTGGCGTCGAGGGGGGTGGGCCCGGCGTACGTGGCGTCGAGGCGCTGCTCCCCGGTGTAGGTGGGGTTGTACTCCTCGGCGAAGGTCTGCTGGTGTTGCCCTGGCCCGGCGATGACCAGGTGATCGACCAGGATGCCGGGGATGCGCACCAGTTGCGGACCGAGGCGGTGGCGTTCGACCACCTGCTGTACCTGGACGATCACTTTGCCGCCGCTGTTGTGCACCGCCTGGGCGATGGCCAGGGATTCGAGGTGCAGGGCCTCGCGTTCCATGGTGATGTTGCCTTCGCGGTCGGCGCTGGTGCCGCGCAGCAGGGCGATGTGGATGGGGAACGCCTTGTAGAACAGGTACTCCTCGCCATCGATCTCGATCAGGCGCACCAACTCCTCTCGGGCACTGCGGTTGAGTCTGCCGCCATCCACCCGGGGATCCACGAAGGTGTGCAGGCCGACGCGGGTGAGGGCGCCGGGGCGTCCGGCGGCGATGTCGCGGTAGAGGTGGGTGATCACCCCCTGGGGGAGGTTGTACGCTTCGAGGCGCTCGCGCGCGGCCAACTCCCCAAGGCGCGGGACCAGCCCCCAGTGGCCGCCGATCACCCGTCTGACCATGCCGTCATGGCCGAAGTGATTGAGACCCCGTTGTCGTCCGTCGCCCTGACCGGCGCCATAGACCAGGCACAGGCCGTTGGGGGCGCCGCTTTCGAGAAAGCGGCGCTCGATGGCGTCGGCGAGGGTCTCGGGAAAGCCGATGCCGACGAAGCCGCCGGTGGCCAGGGTGTCGCCGCTGCGCACCAGTCGCGCCGCCTCGGTGGCCGTGATCAGCTTGGGGGTGTTCATGCGCGCGCCTCCGTTTGTCCGTCCGCCGTCCAGGTTCAGATCAGGAGCAGCACGATCAATTGCATCGGTCCGTGGACGCCGTAGGCGAGGGTCTGTTCGATGTCGGCCGATTTCGACGGACCGGAGATGAGCAGGGCGTTGCTCGGCATGCCGGTGTGCCATTGCTCCTGCTCCACCACTTCGGCGAAGCTGTGATAGAGCTGACCGGCGTGCAGTACGGCAAAGTGCACCGGCGGGACCAGGGAGTAGCTGCGCGGCTCCTGCGGGGTGGGCCAGAGCACCAGGGCGCTGACGTCGGCAATCCCGGCGCGGACCGAGGTGACGGCGGCCTCCGTATCGGCGAACAGGGCCGGTTTCCACTGCTCGATGGTGGTGGCATGGCGGATCCGTTCGGGCGGGGCATCGGCGTTTTCCCAGACGGCGTCGATGGCCGGGGCGAGGGGGCCGTCGGCGGCGTAGAGCAGGTTGCCGAGGCCCTTCTCGCGGCACAGCTGGAGCAGCCTTTCCGCCCACTGCGACGGGCTCGTCAGGTGCACCTCGGCGCGCACCGAGCGCAGCCGCTCACAGAAGGTGTCGATGCGCCGCTGTCGCGTCCACCCCCCGGCGGGTGTGTTCCGCTTCAGTCGGAATTGGAGTTTTCCTCAATTTGAGTTAGTAGTAACTTCTGGAGGAAAATATGAGCAAACGAACCCGACGAAATTTCACGCCCCGGGAAAAGGTGGCAATCCTGAAG
>PQCP01000105.1 GCA_003062205.1 Candidatus Sedimenticola endophacoides | reverse complement strand
AATGTGCGGGACGGAGTCGTGATGAGCGCAGGACGGTCGGGGCAGTAACGGCTGTCGCGTTGGCGAGTCGATTTTGGGGACTGGGATGTCCCAAAATCTTTCACGAGGTAGCGACACTCTTGCTCGGTGCCATCGGGCAGTTCCCTGGGCAGGAGCATCTCCAGTTGCTCGGCCGGAATGTCGGTCAGCTCCTGGGTCTGTGGATTATAGAAATGGTGGTGGGGGTGGGTGGTGGAGTCGTAGAACGCTCGGGTGCCGTCCACCACCAGTTCCCGGATCAGGCCCTTGCGCGAGAACAGCCCCAGGGTGTTGTAGATGGTCGCCTTGGATACCCGTCTGCCGCTGCGGTTGACCAGCTCCAGAACCTGATCGGCGGTGAGATGCTGGGGTCGCGCCAGCATGGCGCCCGCTACCTTGATGCGTTGCGCCGTGGGGGCGATGCCGTGTCTGCGCAGCAGGCGTACGGTCTCCCGTGGCCGCTCATCGCTGGTATGTGGAATTTGGCTCATGGTGGCGGATTATAGGCAAAAAGGCCGTGCCGCGTCTATTCCGCGCCCGGGTCTTGCCGGGGTGCGCCGATCCGGTAGGGGGTCGGGTCGACCACCGGCTCCCGGGCGAGCAGGAGGTCGGCGAGCAGGCGGCAGGAGGCGGGGCCGAGCACCACGCCGTTTCTGAAGTGTCCGGCGTTGAGGTAGAGCCCCTCCAGGGCCGACACCGGCCCAATATAGGGGATGCCGGCGGGGGAGGCCGGTCGCAGGCCCGCCCAGTGGTGTTCGACGGGGCAGTCGGCGAGTCGCGGGAAGCGCTGGATGGCGCTCTCGCGCAGCTGCCGCCCGGCCGTATCACTGGTGCGTTTCTCGAATCCGCACTGCTCCAGGGTGCTGCCGAAGAGGACCCGGCCATCGCGTCGGGGGATGATGTAGCGGTCGCTCTCCAGGGTGATACGGCGGATCGTTCCCGGGGGTGCCTTGAACAGGATCATCTGTCCCAGTACCGGTGTGATGGGTGGCGCGGGGGCCACTCCTTCGAGCAGCGCCGCAGACCAGGCACCGGCGCAGATCACGACCGTCCGTGCCGGATAGTTGCCGTGCGCGGTGTGGATGCCTTGGACCCTGCCGTGGCGGGTGGCGATGGCGGTCACCGCTTCGTGCTCGTGGATCGGCACGCCGCGCAGTTCCAGGTCCCGGCGCAGGGCCTTGACCAGCCGGGGGTTGCGCACCTGGGCCACCTCCGGCATCCAGATGGCGCCGTCCTGGGGTCGGGCCAGGGCGGGTTCGAGTTGCGCGAGCTGTTGGCGGTCGAGGCATTGCACTTCCGCCGCGCGGCGCCGCGCCCACCCGGTGGCGTCCCGCTGTTCGTCGGGTGCGATGATCAGCAGGCCGTTCGAGGTCCACTCGGGATCGATTCCGGTGGCGGCGCGCAGTTGTTCGCAGAGGGCGCGGTAGTGGCGCTGGCTCCACCCGGCCAGCGCGCTGACCGGTTTGGTGTAGCGCCAGGGGTAGAGTGGCGAGACGATGCCGCCTCCGGCCCAGGAGGATTCGCGCCCGGTGCCCTGGCGGTCGAAGAGGGTCACCCGCTGACCGGCGAGCGCCAGCTCGCGGGCGGTGAGCATGCCGATGACGCCGCCGCCGATAATGATGGTGTCGATGTTCATGCGGTGTCGGTTTTGCGCAGGCCGTCGGGAAGGGAAAATACGATGTTCTCCTCGCTGCCGCTGAGATTGGCCGCGGGCCCGGCGCCCCATGCCTCAAGCTGCTTGATGACATTCTCCACCAGCACTTCGGGGGCGGAGGCGCCGGCGGTGACGCCGATCCGTGCGCTGTTTTCGAGCCACTGCCGCCGGATATCCTCCTTGCCGTCGATCAGATAGGCCGGAGTACCGAGTTTTTCGGCGATCTCGCGCAGGCGGTTGGAGTTGGAGCTGTTGGGCGAGCCGACCACCAGGACCAGGTCGCAGTGCCGCGCCAGCTCCTTGACCGCATCCTGGCGATTCTGGGTGGCGTAGCAGATGTCGTTGCGTTTGGGGCCCTGGATGTTGGGGAAACGCCGCCTGAGCGCCTCGATCACCCGCGCCGAGTCGTCCAGCGAGAGGGTGGTCTGGGTGACGAAGGAGAGTTTTTCCGGGTTTTCAATCCGCAGCTGGTCCACATCCCCGGGGGTGACCACCAGATGGATGCCACCGCCCTCGCGGGTGCTGTCGTACTGGCCCATGGTCCCCTCCACCTCCGGGTGGCCGCGGTGACCGATCAGAATCACCTCATGGCCGTCGCGGCAGTGACGGGCCACCTCCAGGTGGACCTTGGTGACCAGCGGGCAGGTGGCGTCGAAGATGCGCAGGTCCCGCGCCTCCGCCTCCTCGCGTACCGCCTTGGAGACGCCGTGGGCGCTGAAGATCACGGTGTTGCCGTCGGGTATCTCGTGGAGCTCGTCGACGAAGAGGGCGCCGCGGTTGCGCAGACTCTCGACCACGAAGCGGTTGTGCACCACTTCGTGGCGCACGTAGATCGGGGCGCCAAACACGTCCAGGGCGCGCTGTACGATCTCGATGGCGCGGTCGACGCCGGCGCAGAAGCCGCGGGGATTGGCAAGCAGGATCTCCATCGGCTACTCCCGGTTGGCGGCGCTTGGCGGCCGCACTTCGAGGATCTCGAACCGGAACAGGGTGTCCCGCCCCGCCAGGGGGTGGTTGAAATCAACGGTCACCTCCTGCCCGTCAAGCTCCAGGACGATGCCCGCCACCTCCGTTCCGTTGGGTGCCGCGAAGGCCACCACCAGCCCGCGTTCCAGGTCCATCCCGGCGGGGAAGGTGTCGCGCCGCATGGTCTGTACCTTGCCCTCGTCGCGTGGGCCGAAGGCCTGCTCCGGATGCAGCAGGACCGACTGTCTCTCTCCCGCCCGGCATCCGTAGAGGGCCAGCTCCAACCCATCGGTCAGCTGGCCGTCGCCGAGGACGATGGTGGCCGGCTCCTCTCCGAAGGTGGAGAGCGCTTCGAAGCCGTCGTCCGTGGCGAGCGCCAGGTGCAGGGTGACCCGGGAGCCCGGGACGATTTCCTGGTTATTGTCATTCATGGTCCGTGCCGCCGGTGGCCTGTTCAGCGGCTGGCGATGGCGCGCAGCACCGGCAGGTCGAGGTCGAGGCCGTCGGCCTGTTCGAGGGCGCGCGCCAGTCGCGCCGGGGCGCTGCGCCCCATGCATTTGTGTTCGGGGTCACCCTCAAAGGCCTCGTGCATCGCCTCCAGCAGCCGCTGGTGATCGAACCGGGCGCCGCTGAGCCGCTCCTGGAGGGTGATCACCTCGGCGGTGATATCCCGGACCAGCTCCCGGTGCCGCTCCCACAACTGTCCCACGGTGCCGCCCACCTGGAGGCCGGCGATGTTGCTGGTGAGGATGTAGAGGTTCTTCAGCACCAGTTCGAACAGCAGCTCTTCCCGGTCGCCGAGCAGCTTGGAGGGGATGTTGATCGCCTGTAGGGCGTCGGCCAGCAGGCGCGCGCGCGGACCGAAGACCGGGGAGGGGATGATCACCTTGTAGTCCATGCCGGGCTTCTTCTCGAACCAGACCGAGATCACGGTGGGGTCGGTGATGCTCTCCCAGTCCTGGGGCAGGAGTTCGTTCTGCAACAGGCAGATGCCCCCGGCCCAGGTCGGGGGCAGTTGCTCCAGGGCATGGGCCAGGTCGCCCTCGGCCACGGCCACCAGTACGGCGGCCGGTTCGGGCAGCTGGCTGGCGAGCTGATCGATCCCGGTCTCCCGGGTAATCGGATAGACCGGATGGCCAAGGCGCAGAAAGCCGCGGGCGAACACCCCCGCCATCTCGCCGATACCGAATATTACAACGGGTTTTTTCATCTCTGGTTGCTCCATAGGGTCTCCTCGCCACCGTTTTGCCGCGCCATCACCCTCGCCACCACGAACAGCAGATCCGACAGACGGTTGAGATAGCCCAGGGCGCTGGCGCCGACCGCGCCACCGGATTCCCGGGCGAGTAGCGCCAGGCGCCGCTCGGCGCGCCGGCACACGGTGCGGGCATGGTGGCAGTGGGCCGCTCCCGGGATGCCGCCGGGCAGGATGAACTCTTGCAGGGGCGGCAGCGTCTGGTTCAGCTCGTCGAGGCGCTGTTCCAGGTCGGTGACCGCCTGAGGGTCGATGCGCCGGCTGCCGGGCAGCGCCAGCTCGCCGCCGAGATCGAACAGGCGGTGCTGGACGGTGGTGAGGAGGGTGTTGATCCGGTCATCGCCGGTGGTGTGAGCGATCACCACCCCGAGCAGGCTGTTGAGTTCATCGACGCTGCCGATGGCCTCGATGCGCGCGCTCTCTTTGTTCACCCGGCTGCCGTCGCCCAGGCCGGTGGTGCCCTGGTCGCCGGTGCGGGTGTAGATCTTGGATAGGCGGTATCCCATGATGCGTGTGCCGTCTCTGCGGGTTGAGCGAGGAGGGGAGTATACCAGAGCTGTTTTAGGGCGATTTGCAATATTTTCAACGAGAGTTACTATCCCGAATGTTTCATAAACCATTAGGTGACCACAAATACCGTACAACCAGACTAGGGTATTAGCCGAGAACTAGGCAGGCCGGTAACTGTTAGCGGGGCGACGATCATTTTTTCGGGGTTGTAG
>PQCP01000072.1 GCA_003062205.1 Candidatus Sedimenticola endophacoides | reverse complement strand
AGCAGTTGCGAACAAGGACAACGCCATAACGACAACGGCCGATGCCCTAAGACAGGTCATCGGCCGTTGTGTTTACTGCCATCAAATAATCAGATGATCACCACATCAGATTACGTGGGCACTCTCAACTGTCGTGGGACGAAAGAACCAGCAGGGGACCGCTTCCGGTAATCAACATGTACGCCTTCATATACACACCCTCTCTATCCTGGCCCGGCTGCCTCTCCGGGCGTGAGTGATTAAAACGAACGGTCTTTCATATTCAACGAAATGGCATACGTGTCCCGCCATCGCCCTTTCACACCCTGAGCAAACCGCTTGCCGGAGGGATCAGGTGGCGCGGTGCGCAGCCCTTTAATAAACCATGCCACTTCCATGGCTCCCAGGGCAATACCCAATCCAGCACGCCCCCCGGTAAGACCACCGGAACAACCCCGGGCACCGGCGCGGCATGGACCGCACCGGCAGGCTCAGCGCCCCGGGTCCGGGCGCTCCTACAGGTAGTAATAGTACAGATTTCAGAAAAAAGGGTGTACCGGAGAGGGGATTTTCCGGCCCTGGGGATTGCTGAACGGTAAGAATGGAGAACACCCCGGATGGATTGGGTATATCAGGGGAGATTCTTCAGCGCCCAGACGGCCGCCTCCACGCGCGAGTGCAGCGCCAGCTTCTTCAACAGGTGCTTGACATGCACCTTCACGGTACCCTCGGAGATATCCAGCTCGCGTGCGATCAGCTTATTGCTCATCCCCTGGGAGATCAGGCCGAGGATCTGGTGCTCACGCTCGGTCAGATCCTCGGTGCCACGCACCCGCCCCTGCTGCCGGTCGTCACCCCGCAGCGCATGGGCCAGCAACCGCTAACCGCCATGGAGAGCGAAGCGAAGGCGGTTAGTCCCCGATAGGCGTAGGCGCGGTTGTATGGCCGCAGTTACGACCGATAGGGAGTGACGTAGGGCATACAAATAGCGCATCCGACACGCCGTAGAGTCATTGTGGTCATCATGACGGAGTTGCGCACGAGCAGCTTTGCTGCAATGTGCGGGACGGAGTCGTGATGAGCGCAGGACGGTCGGGGCAGTAACGGCTGTCGCGTTGGCGAGTCGATTTTGGGGACTGGGATGTCCCAAAATCTTTCACGAGGTAGCGACACTCTTGTTATATCAATTGGTTGAACGAGGTGCGCCCTTTTTTATGAATAATTCGGGTTAGGGCATCGGCCGTTGTCGTTATGGCGTTGTCCTTGTTCGCAACTGCTCCTCTTCCTCCTTGCGTGCGCTAACCGCCATGGAGAGCGAAGCGAAGGCGGTTAGTCCCCGATAGGCGTAGGCGCGGTTGTATGGCCGCAGTTACGACCGATAGGGAGTGACGTAGGGCATACAAATAGCGCATCCGACACGCCGTAGAGTCATTGTGGTCATCATGACGGAGTTGCGCACGAGCAGCTTTGCTGCAATGTGCGGGACGGAGTCGTGATGAGCGCAGGACGGTCGGGGCAGTAACGGCTGTCGCGTTGGCGAGTCGATTTTGGGGACTGGGATGTCCCAAAATCTTTCACGAGGTAGCGACACTCTTGTGGGTGAGCCGTTCGCTGATCACCAGTTGCCCGCGGGCGGCCTTGTTCAGGCAGTCCAGGGTATCCTCCGGCTCCATATCCTTGAGCAGATAGCCGTCGGCCCCCATGCGCAGGGCGCTGATCACATCCTCCTCGCTGTCCGATACGGTCAGCATCAGAACCCGGGTGTCGAGATCAAACTCCTTGATCGCCTTCAGGGTCTCCAGCCCGGAGATCCCCTTCATGTTGATATCCAGCAGGATCAGGTCGGGGCGCAACTCCCGGGCCAGAGCGAGGCCGTCCTGGCCGTTGGCCGCCTCGCCCACCAGACGCAGCGAACGCTAACCGCCATGGAGAGCGAAGCGAAGGCGGTTAGTCCCCGATAGGCGTAGGCGCGGTTGTATGGCCGCAGTTACGACCGATAGGGAGTGACGTAGGGCATACAAATAGCGCATCCGACACGCCGTAGAGTCATTGTGGTCATCATGACGGAGTTGCGCACGAGCAGCTTTGCTGCAATGTGCGGGACGGAGTCGTGATGAGCGCAGGACGGTCGGGGCAGTAACGGCTGTCGCGTTGGCGAGTCGATTTTGGGGACTGGGATGTCCCAAAATCTTTCACGAGGTAGCGACACTCTTGTTATATCAATTGGTTGAACGAGGTGCGCCCTTTTTTATGAATAATTCGGGTTAGGGCATCGGCCGTTGTCGTTATGGCGTTGTCCTTGTTCGCAACTGCTCCTCTTCCTCCTTGCGTGCGCTAACCGCCATGGAGAGCGAAGCGAAGGCGGTTAGTCCCCGATAGGCGTAGGCGCGGTTGTATGGCCGCAGTTACGACCGATAGGGAGTGACGTAGGGCATACAAATAGCGCATCCGACACGCCGTAGAGTCATTGTGGTCATCATGACGGAGTTGCGCACGAGCAGCTTTGCTGCAATGTGCGGGACGGAGTCGTGATGAGCGCAGGACGGTCGGGGCAGTAACGGCTGTCGCGTTGGCGAGTCGATTTTGGGGACTGGGATGTCCCAAAATCTTTCACGAGGTAGCGACACTCTTGCATGTCGATCAGATCGGCCACCCCCTTGCGGAACAACGGGTGATCGTCGATGGCGAGGATGTTGGTCACTTCTTGTTCAGCCATGCAGCATACCCCGGTCCAGCTCGATGGTTCTTCCCGGCTTCTCGACATCGGCGACCGCAAAGGTCAGCCGCACCGAGGTCCCCCCCTCCCGCGAGTCACCAATCCGCAGCTCCCCGCCGAGCCAGGCGGCGCGCTCTTTCATGATCGGTAACCCATAGTGATCCATCATATCACGCTCATCATCGATACCGACGCCGTTGTCCTCGACCAGCACCGTCACCATTCCGGCCAGGTCGCACTCCAGAAACACGGTGGCGCGGGTGGCATCGGCGTGCCGGGTAACGTTCGACAGCGCCTCGCGAATGATCTGCATCACATGGATCTCGGCGTTCGGTGAGATCTTGCAATTTCCCATCTGATTGAGCAGCTGGATATCGATGGAGCTGCGCTCCCTGAACTCGGCCACCGTCTCCTGCAGGGCCGCGTTGAGGCCGGCCTCGCTGATGCGCAGGCGGAAGGTCGCCAGCAGCTCGCGCAACTGCCGGTAGGCGCCGTTGAGTCCCTTGCGCAGGACATCGCTGATCTCCAGGCTCTTCTCCCGGTCGTCGCCCCGGGTGATCGACTTTTCGAGCCGGCTGACCTGGATCTTCAGATAGGAGAGCGACTGGGCCAGGGAGTCATGCAGCTCGCGGGCGATCACGCTGCGCTCCTCCAGCAGCGCCACCAGACGGCTCTGGGAGACCTGTTCCGACATGGTGATGGCGATGGCGATGTGGCTGGCGATGGTATTGAGCAGACGCAGTTGCCACTCGTCCAGGCCCTGGGTCTCGCCCCTGGCGGTCTGCACCACCAGCACACCATATTGCCGATCCTTGTCCCGGATCGGCGTCGAAAAGAGTTTCAGCACCCGCCCGGCCCCGTCCTCGATGTCCATCTCGTGGGGTTCACCCCGGCCCAGACACGCCTCGCAGTCTCTGGGATAGCGGATCGAGGTCTCCAGCTCGTGAGACTGGGTGGAGGCGAGACGGTAGGCCTTCTCGTCCCCCGGCTTGCCGAGGCAGATACTGCCCCCCGCAACCCCCAGGATATTTTCGATATCGTGGATCAGCGCCTCCAGCACCTCGACGGTGGGCGGCGCGCTGCTCAGACGCTTGGTGATGGAGTAGAGCAACTCCAGGGAGCGGTTACTGCGCTCCAGGTCCGCGGCCTTCTCCCGCTAACCGCCATGGAGAGCGAAGCGAAGGCGGTTAGTCCCCGATAGGCGTAGGCGCGGTTGTATGGCCGCAGTTACGACCGATAGGGAGTGACGTAGGGCATACAAATAGCGCATCCGACACGCCGTAGAGTCATTGTGGTCATCATGACGGAGTTGCGCACGAGCAGCTTTGCTGCAATGTGCGGGACGGAGTCGTGATGAGCGCAGGACGGTCGGGGCAGTAACGGCTGTCGCGTTGGCGAGTCGATTTTGGGGACTGGGATGTCCCAAAATCTTTCACGAGGTAGCGACACTCTTGCTCACCCGCGCCTCCAGACCGGCGTAGAGCTTCGATAGATCCTCCGCCATCTTGTTGAAGGCGAAGCCGAGCTGCCCCAGCTCATCATCACTCTTGTGGCCGCTCCTCACCGAAAAGTCGCCGCGCCGCGCCGCATTGGCACAGGCGAGCAGGTCATGCAGGGGGTTGAGCACGTTTTTCTTGGTGAGATAAACGCTGACCACGCCGATCAGCAGGGTCAGGCCCAGGGCCACCAGCTGGATAATGCGCAGTTGACGATTCTTGTTCTCCGCATCGATCTCCAGTTTCTTGACGAAGTGATGGATCTTCTCCACGAAGGCATCCACATTGCCGAGATAGAAGTCGCGGTGCTCGGCCAGGCGCAGCCGGTCCGTCTCGCTGGCATAGTGGGCGTTCTCTATCGCCAGATACTCCCGCAGCGGGGGCTGCATCACCTCCTTCCAGCGCAACTCCACCACCCGGTAGGCGTCGATCACCGAGGGGTCGGTGCCCCGCCCCAGGACATTGTGGATGCGCGGGCTGAACAGACGCCCCTCGAACTCCTCCACCAGCCTGCCGGTCACCCCCTGCCCGTCATCCAGCGTTAGCGGCGTCTCGCGGTGCACCAGGCTGCTGGCGATGCGGTACGACTGCATGCGCAACGTACCCGCCTGATTGATCGCCGCGGCGAAGCCCTCGGAGTTCTTGGCGATGAACACCGAGCTGAACATGCTGATCAGGCCCAGGGTGACGATGATCGCCATCGCCGCGCCCACCCGGAACAGCAGTGAAGTATTGAACATTGGTGCCTCCCCAGCAGCCCGCATCCCACACCGGACAAACCGATGATCAAGGAGAGAGCCGGTCATTCAACCGCGCAACCCCGGCAACCGGGCGCAAGTCAAAAACCCTGCCGGTCCTGCCGGTGAGCAATCCGGCCCGACAGCCCGCCGACCCGATCCACCGCGCGCATGACGACCGCGCGAGGCCCGGACCCGCCTCTCTTGCAGGAGGATAACAGGGCCACCGGATGAATACGACAGGCGGCACGATGCGCCGGGGACGGCGCCTCCCTGCGTGGCCGATGCCGGGCCACTATGAGAGAATGCGCCGGTTTTCGATCAACCGGACCTCACGAACACCATGCCCGAAGCCCTCACACCCGCCTCGCCCCTGTCGCCACCCCTACCCTCTACGGCGGAGCAGCGGCTTCAATGGGGGCGGCTCTATGGCACCAGCGACGCCCTCTGCATCGCCTCCGCCGCCGAGCGCTTCGGGGGCCTGATCCTGGTGCTGGCGGGGGATGTCCGGCAGGCCCGTGAGCTGGAGAGCGCGGTGCGCTTTTTTCTCGGCCACGGCGAAGTGCCGGTTCTCTCCTTTCCCGACTGGGAGACCCTGCCCTACGACGTATTCTCGCCCCTGCCCGAGCTGATCTCCCAGCGCCTGCTCACCCTCTACCGGCTCGGCGACATCCGCCGCGGGGTATTGATCGTGCCCCTCAGCACCCTGCTCCAGCGCCTGCCGCCGAAGGCCTACCTGGATGCCAACACGCTGCTGCTGGAGGTGGGGGAAGAGATGCCGCTGGAGCCGATGCGCCGGCGCCTTGAGCAGGCCGGCTACCAGTGCGTCTCCCAGGTGATCGCCCACGGCGAGTTCGCGGTGCGCGGCGCCCTCCTCGATCTGTTTCCCATGGGCAGCTCCCTGCCCTACCGCATCGACCTGTTCGATGACGAGATCGAGACCATCCGCACCTTCGACCCGGAGACCCAGCGCACCATCGACCGGGTGCAGCGCATCCAGATGCTGCCGGCCCGCGAGTTCCCCCTCGACGAGGCCGGTATCACACGCTTCCGCCAGGCCTACCGCAACGCCTTCGAGGGCGATCCCCAGGCGAGCCTGATCTACCGCGAGGTCTCCGCCGGCAACGCCCCCGGCGGCCTGGAGTACTACCTGCCGCTGTTCTTCGGACAGACCGCCTCCCTGTTCGAATTTTTGCCGCAACAGCGGCTCACTCTGCGCTTCGCCGACACCCGGGAGCGCGCCGACGGGTTTCTCTCCCAGGTCGGCGAGCGCTATGAACAGCGCCGCCACGATACCGAACGCCCGATCCTGCCCCCACAGCGCCTCTATCTGAGCGCGGATGAACTTGGAGCGGCCATCAACCAGGGCCAATCGGTGCTGCTCCAGCACCACGAGATCGAGGCGCGCGGCAAAGGCTTCAGCGCCGCCCACAACTTCACCACGCGCGGCCTGCCGCCGCTGAGTTTTCAGCCGCGCACCGCCGATCCGGCCGCCGCCCTCAAGGGCTATATCGACGGCTTCGCCGGGCGTATCCTGCTGGTCGCCGACAGCGCCGGGCGGCGCGAACAGCTGCGCGAGACCCTCGGTGGCTTCGGCATCCGGCCGGTCCCGGTGGAGAACTGGTCAGCGTTTCTCGCCATCGATCACCCCCTGTGCCTGGCCGTGGCCCCCATCGAGCGGGGGTTGTGGCTGGAGGACGACGGTATCGCGGTGATCACCGAGACCCAGCTGCTCGGCGAGCGGGTGCGCCAGGCGCGGCGCGGCCGTACCGCCAGCCGCGACGCCGACCAGGTGGTGCGCAACCTCACCGAACTGCACGTCGGCGCCCCGGTGGTCCACGAGGACCACGGCGTGGGCCGCTATCTCGGACTCCAGGCCCTGGAGGTGGGCGGCATACAGACCGAATTCCTCACCCTGGAGTACGCCAGGGGCGACAAGCTCTACGTTCCGGTCTCCTCCCTGCACCTGATCAGCCGTTACGCCGGCGCCTCGCCCGAGAACGCCCCCCTGCACCGCCTCGGCGGAGAGCAGTGGGAGCGCATCAAGCGCAAGGCGGCGGAGCAGGTGCGCGACGTGGCCGCCGAGCTGCTGGAGATACACGCCCGCCGCGCCGCCCACCAGGGTCACGCCTTTCCTCCGGTGGATGACGAGTACGCCAGCTTCTCCGCCTCGTTCGAGTTCGAGGAGACCCCGGACCAGCAACAGGCGATCACGGCGGTGATCGACGACCTGACCTCCCCGCGGCCGATGGACCGGGTGGTGTGCGGCGACGTCGGCTTCGGCAAGACCGAGGTGGCGATGCGCGCCGCCTTCACCGCCGTGCAGGGCAACCGGCAGGTGGTGGTGCTGGTACCCACCACCCTGCTCGCCCAGCAGCACTACGACAACTTCTCCGACCGCTTCGCCGACTGGCCGGTCAAGGTGGCCAGCCTGTCGCGCTTCGGCACCGGAAAGCAGCACAAGAAGGTGCTCGACGGCCTCGCCGACGGCACCATCGACATCGTGGTAGGGACCCACAAACTGCTGCGCGGCGCCATCCACTACAAAGATCTGGGACTGGTGATCATCGACGAGGAGCACCGCTTCGGGGTACGCGACAAGGAGAAATTGAAGGCCCTGCGCAGCGAGGTCGATCTGCTGACCCTCACCGCCACGCCGATCCCGCGCACCCTGAACATGGCCATGTCGGGGATGCGCGACCTCTCCATCATCGCCACCCCGCCGGTGGCGCGCCATCCGATCAAGACCTTCATTAACCAGTGGAACGACGGCCTGATCGTCGAGGCGTGCCAGCGCGAGATAAAGCGCGGCGGCCAGGTCTATTTTCTGCACAACGAGGTGAGCACCATCGACAACACCGCCGCCAGGCTGGAGCGGCTGCTGCCGGGCGCGCGCATCCGCGCCGCCCATGGCCAGATGCGCGAACGCGAGCTGGAGTCGATCATGCGCGACTTCTATCACCAGCGTTTCAACATCCTGGTCTGCACCACCATCATCGAGAGCGGCATCGACGTACCGAGCGCCAACACCATCATCATCAACCGCGCCGACAAGCTCGGGCTGGCCCAGCTGCACCAACTGCGCGGGCGGGTCGGGCGCTCCCACCACCGGGCCTACGCCTACCTCATCACCCCGCCCTGGAATAACCTGACGCAAGACGCGAAAAAACGACTGGAGGCAATTGAATCCCTGGAAGATTTAGGCGCCGGATTCACCCTCGCAACGCACGATCTGGAGATCCGTGGAGCGGGTGAATTACTGGGTGAGGGGCAGAGCGGTCAGATTCAGGAGATCGGTTTCAGCCTCTACAGCGAACTGCTGGAACGGGCGGTCAGGGCGCTCAAGGCGGGCGAGCAGCCGAGCCTCGACCGCCCCCTCGACCACGGCGCCGAAATCGACCTGCAGATGCCCGCCCTGCTGCCGGGGGACTACCTCCCCGACGTGCACAGCCGCCTGGTGCTCTACAAACGCATCGCCAGCGCCGAGTCGGAGGAGGAGTTGCGTGAACTGCAGGTGGAGGTCATCGACCGCTTCGGCCTCATGCCGGAGCCGGTCAAGGCCCTGTTCGGGATCACCGCGCTCAAGCTGAAGGCGCGGCCGATGGGGGTGCGCAAAATCGAGGCGGGCCCCGCCGGGGGCCGCATCCTGTTCCATGGCGAGCCGAAGATCGACCCGACCCACATCATCCGTCTGATCCAGAGCCGCCCCCGGGAGTACCGTCTGGATGGTGAGCAGCGGCTGCGCTTCAACCGCCCCATGGAGCGGCGCGAGACACGCATCGAACAGGTTTCGCAGCTCCTGGACGAGCTGTGCGGACGGGCCTGAACGACACCGACGGCCGCGCCTCCATCACCCTCCGCTGGGCGGAGGCGGCGCCGTCCGCACCTCGGATGGAGGCACGGCGGGCTCGGCTTGCGGAGGCGCCGGAGGCTCTGGCGGGGTGTATTTTTCGATCTTGATCAGCGCCCCGGCCAGGGGGTGATCGATGTAATGCAGCTCGCCGCTGCGCATCTTGCGGTGCTCCACGAAACGGTATCCGGGACGTTTATCGAAGAGGGAACCGGCACCGGGGACAAACCGGTGGTCGCGCAGCAGCAGGTCGAGATCGGCGTGAAGGTAGCGTTGCCGGGTGATGGTGACCGTGCCTTCCAGGCGCGGTAACGCCCCGTCGACGGTCTCCGCGGAACGCAGATACACCGGCCCCGCACGTCCCGGCTCCAGCCCCGGCTGGCGCCACGCCAGATGCAGCAGCGGCTCCAGCCGGCCGCTACGCGCCAGGCGTGCGGCCTCGGCGCCGAGCAGGCGCTGACCCGGCGGCAGCAGTTGCAAGGCCCCCGGGGTGAGCGCCTCCTGGATGGCGAAGGCGCGGCTGTAGTCGGGAACGCCCGGGTCTTCCGGCCAGCCCTCGCTATTGGCCGCCGCGGCGCCCAGGCGGGCGAACAGGATCAGCTCGATATCGTAGAGCTGCACCGCATCCGGCTCGGCGGCGGCCTGCTGGGCTCGGGCCGGGGTGACCAGCGACAGGAGTAGAATCAGGGCGGGAAAGAGGGGGCTGTTACGCATGCGGCTGTCCATCTTCTCGGTCAGTGTTCGGGGTATCGGCATTTTGCGGTGCCGGAAGGCAAATGTATAGCCCGCGTCGCCCTCAGAAGTTTTCGAACGCACCCTGGCGCCCGGCACCCGGCCGGTCTCCACCCAGCCCCGCCCGGAGCCATTCGAGGCAGGTCGGCTCGCTCAGCGGGGGTGCGAGCAGATGGCCCTGGAAGCCGCCGCAGCGCCGACTGTCGAGGCACTTGAACTGGCCCTCGCTCTCCACCCCCCCGGCCACCACCTCCAGGTGCAGCTTGGCGGCCATCACCAGGATGGCATCCACGATGGAGAGTGTCTCCTGATCCCGCGCGAGTTCCGCCACCAGCGAAGGGTCGATCTTGAGCAGATCCACCGGCAGCCGTTTGAGCCGGATCAGGGAGCAGACACCTACGCCGAAGGCATCCACGGCGATACGCACCCCGATCTCCTTGAGCCGCCGCAGCCTGGCCCCGGCCTCATCCAGATCCCCGAGCAGGCACTCCTCCCGCACCTCCAGGGTCAACAGCGCGGGATTGGCATCATGCGCCTCCAGTCGGGCCGCCAGGCGCCGCGCGAACGCCTCCTGCCGCAACTCCCTGGGGGCGATGTTGATCGATACATGCAGCGGCCCGGCCTGAGGGTACTGCGCACCAAGCCGCGCCAGGAAACGGCACGCCTGATCCAGCACCCAATCACCGATGGGACGGATCAGGCCGGTGCGCTCCGCCAGGGGAATGAACTCGCGCGCCTCCAGGACCCCCTCCTCGGGATGCTTCCAGCGCAGCAGCCCCTCGAATCCGATGACCCGGCGCTCCCGGCCGCTCTGGGGCTGCCAGAAAAGCTCCAGCTCGCCACGCTTCAGAGCCTCGTGCAGACGGTTCTGCAGCGCCAGATCGCGCCGCGCCGCCTCCCCCATGGCGGGAAGATAGAAGCGCACGCCATCCCGCCCCTCCTGCTTTGCGCGGTACATGGCGCTGTCGGCCTGCATCAGCAGATCATCGGCCGACTCCTGCCCCAGGGGAAACAGCACGGCGCCGATACTGGCGGTCATGTGCAGGATGTGCCCCTCGATCCGGTACGCCGAGGCCAGCACCTGGCGCACCTTCTCCGCCACACTGCGCAGACGCTCCATGGCCTGCTCCTGACCCGCCTCGAATTCCGAGATCAGCAACACGAACTCATCCCCCCCGAGGCGGGCCGCGGTATCCTCGCGGCGCAGGCAGCCGCGCAGGCGTGAAGCCAACTGCCGCAGCAGCGTATCGCCCACAGGATGGCCCAGGGTGTCGTTGACCGCCTTGAAGTTGTCCAGATCGAGAAACAGCAGCCCGCTGAGACAGCCGTGGCGCCGGCAGCGGGCCATCACCTGGCGCAGCCGCTCCAGCAACAGTCGGCGGTTGGGCAGGTCGGTCAGCATGTCATAGGAGGCCTGGTGGCGAATGAACTCCTCCGCCCCCTTGCGGGCGGTGACATCGCGAAAGCTCCAGACCCTGCCGATCACCTCCCCGTGCAGGGTCTGGGGAAAGGAGTGGCGCTCCAGGACGCGCCCGTCGCGCAACTCCACCAGATCCTCGCTCACCTCACCGGGACGGCGGCGCAGCTCACGCACCCGCCCCATCACGGCACGCGGCTGGCGTATGCGGCGCATCCCGTGCATCAGGATGCGCGGGTAGTCGCGGGTCCGCGCCAGCGCCTCGGGCACCTCCCACATCGACAGCAGGGGGCGGTTGCAGGCGACCACCCGCCCTTCCCGGTCCTCGACCAGGATCCCGTCGCCGGTGGAATCGAGGGTCGTGCGCAGCAGGGAGAAGGTGCGCTCGTGGGCGCCGAGCAGCTCGTCCAGCCGCCCCAGGCGCCGGCCGAGCGCCGCCACGGAGGCGTTCAGTCCGGGTTCCCGGTCGTCGTCTCTGCCCTGGCTCATGTTCGGCGCATCGATCCTCCGCTAACCGCCATGGAGAGCGAAGCGAAGGCGGTTAGTCCCCGATAGGCGTAGGCGCGGTTGTATGGCCGCAGTTACGACCGATAGGGAGTGACGTAGGGCATACAAATAGCGCATCCGACACGCCGTAGAGTCATTGTGGTCATCATGACGGAGTTGCGCACGAGCAGCTTTGCTGCAATGTGCGGGACGGAGTCGTGATGAGCGCAGGACGGTCGGGGCAGTAACGGCTGTCGCGTTGGCGAGTCGATTTTGGGGACTGGGATGTCCCAAAATCTTTCACGAGGTAGCGACACTCTTGTGGAGTGGCTCGGTGGGGTTCAACCGCTGAAGTATGTCACAATCCACGCCAAATGATCGATCCTCCCTCACCGCCAGCACCGCACCCGGCCATGATTCAGCCTCGCGACAGCCTCGCCACCGGCCTCAACCTACACAGCCGCATCCACCCCCTGCGCGGCTTTGGCGACGGCACGATCTACATCAAGCGCGAGGACGAACTGAGTGCCGGGGTGACCGGCACCAAGCTGCGCAAATACCTGTCGATCCTGCCGGCGATCGAAGCGCGCGGCATCGACCGCGTGGTGATGATCGGCAGCGCCCGCTCCAACAACCTGGTGGGACTGGGCCAGTTGCTGGTGGAACGCGGCATTGCGGTCGAGGCGTTCATCAAACGCCCGGGGGACCCCACCCCCACCGGCAACCTGCTGTTTCTGAGGATGCTGCTCCCGCCCGAGGCGATCCACCTCGTCGCCCCCGAAGAGTGGGGGGCGGTGAACGCCCGGGCCGCCGCGCACGCGCGGCGTCTCGAATCCCGGGGCGGGCGCGTGCTGGTGGTCCCCGAGGGGGGCGACTGCCGCGAGGCACTGCCCGGCATCCTCACCCTGGCCGGGGATCTGCTGCGCAATGAACACGAGAGCGGTATCCGCTTCGACGACATCTGGATCGACAGCGGCACCGGCATCAGCGCCATCGGACTGCTGCTGGGTCTGCGCCTCCACCAACCCCACCCACGGCGGCTCCACATCACCCTGATCGCCGGTGACCGCGAGGCGTTCATGGAGCGTTACCGGCGCTTCGAGCACTGGTGCGCCACCCTCCACGGCGGCCCCCTGCCCGACCCCGGGCTGGAGCCGCATTTCCACCGCCCGGCCAGCGCCGCCTCCTTCGGCAGCGTCAACGCCTGCGTACTGGAGGAGACCCACAGGATCGCCCGCGAGGCGGGCATACTGGTCGACCCGGTCTACTCCGCCAAACATCTGTACACCGTCAGGCAGCAACTGCGTGCCCACCCACCGAACCGGCCGCAACTGGTAATCTATGGCGGAGGCCCCCTGGGCCTGTGCGGCTTTCAGTCACGGCTTGCCCCGGGGCTGGGGTCGGCACCCGGAAATCCAGAGACATTGAAACCAAGCAGCGAGAGGAAACCATGAAGAGAATCGGCGCCCACGTCAGTGCCGGCGGCGGGGTGGAGAACGCACCGCTGAACGCCCAGGCCATCGGGGCCAACGCCTTTGCCCTGTTCACCAAGAACCAGCGGCAGTGGAAGGCCAAGCCCCTGAGCGCGGAGAGCATCGCCGCCTTCCGCGAGAACCTGGACCGGGTGGGCATTGCCCCCCGGCACGTGCTGCCCCACGACAGCTATCTGATCAATCTGGGCCATCCGGAACCAGAGGCGCTGGCGAAATCACGCGACGCCTTCCTCGACGAGATGCACCGCTGTCAACAACTCGGGCTGAGACTGCTCAACTTTCACCCGGGCAGCCACCTGAAGAAGATCAGCGAGGAGCAGAGCCTCGCCCTGGTGGCCGAATCGATCAACCTCGCCCTGGAACAGAGCGAAGGGGTATGCGCGGTGATCGAAAACACCGCCGGTCAGGGCTCCAACCTGGGCTACCGCTTCGAACACCTGGCCGCCATCATCGAGCAGGTCACGGACAAATCACGGGTCGGGGTGTGTCTCGATACCTGCCACACCTTCGTCGCCGGGTACGATCTGCGCACCCCCGAGGCGTGCCGGGAGACCTTCGCCGAATTCGAACGGATCGTCGGCTTCGACTACCTCCGGGGCATGCATCTCAACGACAGCAAGCCCGAACTCGGGGCGCGGGTGGATCGCCATCACAGCCTCGGCATGGGCTGCATCGGCTGGGGCGCCTTCGAGTACATCATGAACGATCCCCGCTTCGATGAGATCCCGATGGTTCTGGAGACCATCGACGACACCCTCTGGGCGCAGGAGATCGAACAGCTCTACGCCCTGCAGCGCCCATGACGGGATGTCCCGATTGCGCGGAAACGACACCAGAACACACTATATCTCCTGTGCCGTTCTGCCCATGAAAGTGGCAAACATGCACGCGCTTTGAACGCTGGTGATTCCGCCCCGATGCAGCCGAATCATCACCAAGCACAAAAGAAGAGTTGACCTTTTCGCAGGAATCGTTACTATACCGCGCTTCCAACGAGCACCCTGCCCGGCAGCGCCGGACAGACCTGTGGAGCGGTAGTTCAGTTGGTTAGAATACCGGCCTGTCACGCCGGGGGTCGCGGGTTCGAGTCCCGTCCGCTCCGCCATCTTCAAAAAGGCGCCTGTCCATGCGAACGGCGCCTTTTTTCTTGCCACGGCGCTTACTCCCGGATCGCCTCCAGGACCACAAACTTTGGGTTGGCGGCCACCTGCCGCAGGTTGCCGAACAGCCGCTTGAGCTTGACGTGATAGTTGAGGTGGCGGTTGCCGACGATGCGCAGCGCCCCTCCCCGGCGCAGCACCTCCCCCGCCTGGCGGAACATGCGCCAGGCGATGAAGTCCCCCACCGTCTGCTGCTGGTGAAACGGCGGATTGCACAGGATCAGATCAGCACTCTCCGGGGCCAGGCCCATCAGGCAGTCGGTGGCCAGAAACTCGGCCGGACCACCGGATCCGCAGCGCTGGTAGTTGTCGCGCGCACTGGCCAGCGCCAGATAGGATTCATCGGTGAAATGGAGCCGCGCCCTGGGATTGGCCTCGGCGGCGAGCAGGCCCAGCACCCCGTTTCCGCAACCCAAATCAACGATATCCCCCAGGCCGGGATCGGCCGGGATGTGCCCGAGCAACAACCGGGTGCCGATATCCAGACGTTCCCTGGAGAAGACGCCGGCGTGGTTGCAGATCCGGTACCCGCGCCCCTCCAGGGGATAGCAACTGGGATAGGGTGACGGCCGCGCCACCCGCCCCGGATCGGGCCGTGAGAAGATCAGGCGTGCCTTCTTGCGCGCCAGCGAGGTGTGGGTGGGCCCGACGATCGCCTCGAACAGCGCCAGGGTCGAGGTGTGGATCTGCCGGGCCATACCGAGTCCGATGACCCGGCTGGCCCCGTGCAGGTGGGGCTTTAAGCGCAGCAGCTGCTCCTCCAGCAGGCTCAGGGTCTTGGGCACGCGCACCAGCACCAGATCGTACTCCCCCCGGTGCCCGTCGAGGGGGGTCATTACACGCACAGAGTCCGTCGGCCACCCGTTGGCGAGCAGGTTTTCACGCAGCGACCAGTGGGCGGTGTAGGAGTCACCCTGACTGCTCGGCGCCAGCGCCGCGAGGGAGACGGCCAGGGCGCCGAAGCTGTCATTGAGGATCAGCAGCCGTGTCCCCTCCCCCAGACCCAGCCCCGCCAGCTCGTCGAGCAGATACTCATCCGCCGCGTCCCAGGCGCGCAGGGTCTCACGCCGACGCAGGGGATAGCGGGCGAGCCGAGCCTCGCCAAAAGGAGTGCGCAGACGCTGTCCGGCGCTCATATCGCGGCTGCTCCGGTCAGATAGACGTCATAGCGGGTATTGGGGCTGCTGATGCTGTAGGCGGGCTCGGCGGCCCCGGCGAACCCGGCCCGTGCCGGGCGCTTGACCACCACCCGGGCACGCGCCCGCGCCCGGGCCGCGCGCAGCAGCTCGTCGGTATCGTGATCGTCACCGACGAGCTGACGAAACAGCCGCATCTCCTTTTTCACCAGGGCCGACTTGTCGCGCTCGGGATACATGGGATCGAGGTAGACCACATCGGGTGCGACGCCCCCCGTCGGCTGGCGCAGGTATTCGATGGCATCGCCGCGCACCAAGCGCATGCGCCGGGCGATCACGCCCACCTCCGGATCTTCGGCGGCACGACGCAGCCCGTCGGCAAGCAGGGCCGCGACCACCACCGAGCGCTCCACCAGCTCCACCTCGCAACCCAGGGTGGCGAGCACGAAGGCGTCACGCCCCAGCCCGGCGGTAGCGTCGAGCACCCGGGGAGTGGCGCCCCCCTTGAGACCCGCGGCCCGCGCCAGGGGCTGGCCCCGCCCGCCACCGAAGCGGCGCCGATGGGCTGCCCGCCCGGAGACGAAGTCGACATACACCGGACCCGGCGCCCCCCGGCCTCCCTGGCGCAACTCCAGACGCCCTGGCCCGCGCACCAACAGCAACCGGGCGTCGCTCTGGCCGGGGGCGCACACCTGCACACCCAGCTCCTCCGCAAGCGGGGCCAGGAGCGGGGCCAGTGCCGGAGGGTCGGCAACCAGGGCCAGGGCATCGCGGGGTTCAGTCATGGGCGTGGCAATCCTCAACGGCGGTTACGGGTTGGACGATCCGCCGGCGACTGTAGCACGCCCGGGGCGGGTAGATCAGCCACGGCGGGGCTTGATCGGCACGCCGCGCTGGTTCATCCTGTCCCCCGACCCTTTGCGATGAACCCAGGGAGCGCCCCATGAAGATAAACATCGAGATCGACATCACCCCGGAAGAGTTCAGAAAGAGCATGGGCTGGCCGGATGTGGAGGCCTTTAACCGGGAACTGCTGGACAAGCTGCGCCAGCAGATGGAGGCGGGCGCCGAGGGTTTTGACCCGCTGACCCTGCTCAAACCCTACCTGACCCAGTCGGCCAGTTCCATGGAGGGTTTTCAGAAGATCATGAGCGGAATGATGGAGGGTTACTTCCGGGGCCCCAAGGGGGGTGGGTAAGCGGCCCGGAAGGGTACACCCGGACCCGGCTCTTGGCACGACCCGACCGCGCGGAGCCGACAGGCACGCCGGACTCGTCCGCGCACGGGGATGGGCTCCGGCCGGACACCCGGTTCAGGAGGGGTTTCTTCCATCCCCCCCGACGCCCTGGACCTCCTCGTCCGGTATCTCCCCGGGCGCGGGGGTCGAGGCTTCCTGGGGCATCCCGTCGGCATAGGCCCCCTCGGCGCGGCGCGCGATATCGGCCAGATTCTCCTGCTCCTCCCCCCGGCCGCTGGCCCCCTGGGCGCGGCGCACGATCTCTTCCAGATCCTCCGCTCCGCCGGTGTCATCCGGTGGGTGAGGTTCGGAATGAGGCTCAGGCGCCACGGTCTCGGCCGCATCGGCGACACCCGCCCCGGGAACCGGCTCCGGGGCGGCCGCCGTGGGCGCGGGGGCGGGGTGGGCGCGGGGTGCCGCCTCCGCCCGGGCGTCGCCCTCGATGGTATCGCGTATCAGCGGCACGGTAGTGCGCTGTAGCTCCAGGGCGAGATCCTCGCTGCACAGGGTCTGGGCGCCGCCCGAGAGGTGTTGATGGACCTCCCGGTAGCTCTGGGTGAGATTGTTGACCAGGGTCGATGTCTCGAGGAAGTGTCGGCCCACGGCGGTCCGGTACTCGTCGAACTCCTGCTGCAGGCGCTCCAGGCGCTCCAGGCGCTCTTTCAGGGCGGCGGCATCCTTGCCCGAGCGCAGGTTCAGGGTGATGAAGACGCCCACGGCGGTGCCTGCGAGAAAACTAAGTACTGCGATCCAGAAGGGACTCATAGATTACCTCAAACAACTACCCTTGGGCCTGCCGGCGAACCCGCGTAAGTATAACGGCAGGCGAACCGGGTTTTCCATAGCGCGGGCGCTGCCTGTAGCGGTCACCGGCTCAGGTGAGGAAGGGATTGGTGGCGCGCTCGTGGCCGATGGTGGAGAGCGGTCCGTGACCGGGTATGAACTCCACCTCGTCGCCCAGGGTCCACAACTGCGCGCGGATCGATGCGAGCAGGGCCGCGTGGTCTCCCCCGGGAAGGTCGGTGCGTCCGATCGATCCCTTGAACAGCACATCGCCGACCACCGCCACCCGCTCCCCGGCGTGATAATAGATCACATGCCCCGGGGTATGACCGGGACAGTGGCGTACTTCCAGCACTTCGCCGCCGACCCGAACCTGATCGCCTTGAGCCAGCCAGCGCCCCGGCTCGAACCCCTCGGCGGGGGGAAAGCCGAACATGGCGCACTGGGCCGCCAGATCATCAATCCAGAATTTGTCGCCGATATGCGGCCCTTCAATCGGCAGGCCCGCGCTGCGCGCCAGCTCCCCCGCCCCACCGGCGTGATCGATATGGCCGTGGGTGAGGAGGATCTTCTCCAGCACCAGACCGTGCTCCTCCACCACCGAGCGGATGCGCTCCAGATCCCCACCGGGATCGACGACCGCCGCGCGGAGGGTCTGTTCACACCACATCAGGGTGCAGTTCTGTTCAAAGCTGGTGACGGGTATAATGGTGAATTTCATCGCGGATGACCGGTTCGATTGCGCCTGGGGCGGCCAGTATAGCCAATCGCCCCACCGAAGAGGAGACGGGCCGCCACCACTCAAGCCGGTTCAGCGGCGCGCCCGCCACCGGATCTAAAGGGCAAGATCGCGCTCGCTCGCCTCGATGAAGGCGCGGCGAAACGCCTGGTAGTCGTTGGCCACCGGGTACTGGGGAAATTCGTCGATCACGTTCTGGGGGGGGCGGAACAGGATGCCGCGGTCGGCCTCCGCCAGCATGGTGGTGTCGTTGTAGGAGTCGCCGGCGGCGATCACCCGGTAGTAGAGCGATTTGAAGGCCAGCACCGCCTGGCGCTTGGGATTGACCTGGCGCAGATGGTAATCGGTGACGAAGCCGTTAGCGTCCACGCCCAACCGGTGACAAAGCAGGGTGGGATGGCCGAGCTGGCGCATCAGCGGGGCGGCGAACTCGTAAAAGGTGTCCGAAAGGATCACCACCTGGAAACGCTCGCGCAGCCAGTCGAGGAATTCACCCGCCCCCTCCAGGGGCCCCATGCCGTCGATCACCTCCTGGATGTCTGGCAGCCCCAGCTGATGCTCCTTGAGGATGCGCAGGCGCTGGGTCATCAGCACGTCGTAGTCGGGGATGTCGCGTGTCGTCGCCTTCAGCTCTTCGATGCCGGTGCGCTTGGCAAAATTGATCCAGATCTCGGGGATCAGTACACCTTCCAGGTCAAGGCAGGCTATTTCCACAGGGTTCTCCTAATTGCTGTCTTCGTCGATGTCCGGCCAGCGCGGCGGGGGGAGCGGACGCGCGCAAGGATACTACAAGCGTCCTCCTCAGACCCGCACTTCATCACTACACGCCTCAGGGTTCCATACCCTCTTTGAGCGGCAGCGTGGTGCGCGACCACTCGGCCATCGAGCCGTCATAGATCTTCACATCCCGATACCCCAGGCGGCGCAGCACATAGTAGCTCTGGGAGGCGCGGTGTCCGGTGCGGCAGTAGAGGATCACTGGCGTCTCGGGGTCCTCCAGACCGAGGGCGGCGAGCGATTCCCGCAGCTGCGCCTCCTCCCTCAACACGAACCCCTGGTCGAAGCGCACCGACTCCTCCCAGGGCCACCACCCGGCCCCCGGGATGTGGCCGGAGCGTTTCGCGCGCCGGTCCCCGGCATACTCCTCGCGGCTGCGCACATCGAGCAGCCGCGTCTTGCCGTCCTTCAGCGCCGCCTGCACCTGTTCGATGTCCGCCACATTCGCGCGCACCTCTCCCAGCGCGCCGGGGTAGGCCTTGGATCGCGGCTCACTCTCCCGCGCGACGACCCGCTTGCCGTCGAGAATCCACTTCACCAGGCCGCCGTCGAGCAGCGCCAGGTTCTCATGCCCGATGCGTTCGAGTTCCCAGAACAGGCGGCCCGCCTCAAGCCCGCCCATATCGTCGTAGATGACGATCTGACTCTCGGGAGTGATCCCCAGGTAGCCGAGAATCTGTTTGAGCTGCCGGTCCCCGGCGCGCACGCTGACCCCGTCCCGGCGGGTGGCGGTCAGGTATTTGTACGGGATGTGAACCGCCCCGGGGATATGGAAGCGCTGGTACTGGGTGGGGTCGGAACTCATGTCGATGAGGATCAGGTCGGGATCATCCAGCCGGGGCTCCAGCCAGCCCCCATCGACCGCCACACTTGCAAAAGCGCTTCCGCCATAAATGAACAGAATCACCGCCAGGAACAGGATCCGCCTGATTACTGCCTCCACACAACACCTCCAACACGTAAATTCCGGGGTTCAGAGGATGCCCGCAAGCCCATGCCGGAGGCACTGACCTGGGTCAACCACGGGCCATTTTACCCATCTTCGACAACGGGCGGATAGACCGTATAATCGCAGCCTTGTGCGGATGATGTGTAGACGACAACCACGGGAGCGAAGCGGATTGCATGAGCAGGCGGTTACAGGCGTTATCCTGGCAGGGGGCAGAGCCACCCGCATGGGGGGCGTGGACAAGGGTCTGATCGATCTGGCGGGCCAGCCGATGATCGAGCATGTGATCCGGGGACTGGCTCCCCAGGTTTCACACCTGCTGATCAACGCCAACCGCTCCCGGGAGCGCTACGCGCGCTACGGCTATCCGGTATTCAGCGATGGCGTGGCGGACTTCGCGGGCCCCCTGGCCGGCATCGCAGCCGCCCTGGAACGCGCGCCCACCGAATTGGTACTCACGGTCCCCTGCGATGGCCCCTGGCTGCCCGACGACCTGCTGGAGCGTCTGTGGGCACGCCTTCTGGAGAGCCGCGCCGACGTCTGCGTTTGTCACGACGGGAAACGCCGGCAGCCGGTGTTCGGCCTGTTTCACAGACGGCTGCTTCCGGACATCCTCGACTACCTGGCGTCGGGCGAGCGCAGGTTGCAGCGCTGGCTCGATCTGCAACGGGCCACGACCGCCGACTTCTCCGGCAGCAGCGAGCTCTTCACCAACGTAAACACCCCCGAGGAGCGCGAGCGGGTCAATGCCCTGCTGCTGGCAACAGGTCCGGCGGACACGCCATGACCCCCCCCTACCCGGTCCCCGCCGGAATCGGCGAACAAACCACCGAGGTGAAGAAGAGCCGTTTCATCGCCCGCGCCTACCCGGTATCCGACCGTGCCTCCGCCCTGCGCATCGTGGCGCGGGTGAAGCGGGAGTTTCCCGATGCCCGTCATCACTGCTGGGCCTACCTGCTGGGCAACCCCGCGGCGGCCAGCAGCGCCGCCATGAGTGATGCCGGAGAGCCCTCGGGCACCGCCGGACGGCCGATCCTCAACGTCATCCAGCACAAGGGTATCGGGGACCTGCTGCTAGTGGTGGTGCGCTATTTCGGCGGCATCAAACTCGGGGCCGGAGGGCTGGCGCGTGCCTACGGCGGTGCCGCCGAGGCGGTGCTGTCCGGGCTGCCGTTGACCCGGCACCGGACTCTGGTGGCACGCAGTCTGCTTCTCGATTTCGCCCGCGAACAGCCCCTGCGCCACTGGCTGGGGCAACACGACGGCGAGATTACCAGCGTCGACTATGATAGTGGCGTAGGCTTGCGGGTCACCCTGGACGAGGCGCATCTGGAGGCCCTGGAGACATTTTGCCAAGCCCATGAAATCGCCTGCCACCCCTCCCCCTGAACAGGAAGTTTTTTGTTTACCGGGGGGGCGATTCATGCTCTTATGCGGTGCAAGGCGAACCGCGCCAGCCCCTCCAGGTGCGCCGCCGTGACCCATCCCCGGATCAGCCCTCTATCCCGACCATGAAAAAAAAGCTACAGACCCTCGGCTGGCGCGAATGGATTCATCTGGAGCCACTCGGACTGCCACCGATCAAGGCCAAAGTGGATACCGGGGCCAAGACCTCGGCCCTGCACGCCTTCAAGGTCCGTAAATTCACCCGTGGCGGGGTCCCCTGGGTGCGCTTTCATGTCCACCCCGATCAGCACGATGCCAGCCGAGAGGTGGTCTGTGAAGCGCCGGTCCACGACCGCCGCCGGGTGACCGATTCCGGCGGCCACACCCAGGAGCGCTATGTCATTAAGGTCGAGGCGCGCATCGGTGAACAGAAGCTGATGATTGAAATGACCCTCACCAACCGGGATACAATGGCGTTCAGGGTACTGCTCGGAAGATCCGCCATGAAGGGCGTCTTCATCGTAGACCCCAGGCTCTCTTTCTGTATGGGCCAGCCCCCTTTCGAACCACTCCAGCCTATGTGATCTTATGAAAATCGCCATCCTTTCCCGCAACAAGAAACTCTATTCAACCCGCAGGCTGATCGAAGCGGCCGATTCACGTGGCCATGAGACGCGGGTCATCGACACCCTCAAGTGCTACATGGACATCACCTCCACCAAGCCCGCCATCTACTACAAAGGCGACCGGCTCGACGGCTACGACGCGGTGATCCCGCGCATCGGCGCCTCCGTCACCTTCTACGGCATGGCGGTATTGCGTCAGTTCGAGATGATGGGCGTCTACCCGGCCAACGAATCGGTGGCCATTGGCCGCTCACGGGACAAACTCCGCGCCCAGCAGCTGTTGGCACGGGCCGGCGTCGGGCTTCCGGTCACCGGTTTCGCCCACTCCCCGGACGACACCAAGGCGCTGATCAAACTGGTCGGCGGCGCGCCGCTGGTAATCAAGCTCCTGGAGGGGACCCAGGGCCGGGGGGTGGTACTGGCCGAAACCTACAAGGCGGGCGAGAGCGTAATCGACGCCTTCAAGGAGCTCAACGCCAACTTCCTGGTGCAGGAGTTCGTCAAAGAGGCGGGAGGCGCCGATATCCGCTGCTTCGTGATCGGCGGGCGGGTCGTCTCGGCAATGATGCGCCAGGCCAAGGAGGGAGAGTTCCGCTCAAACCTGCATCGCGGGGGAACCGCCTCGGTGATCAAGCTCACCGCCAAGGAGCGGGCCACGGCCGTCAAGGCGGCCAAAGTGATGGGGCTGAACGTGGCGGGTGTGGACATCGTGCGTGGCAAGGAGGGTCCGCTGGTCCTGGAGGTCAACTCCTCACCCGGACTTGAGGGGATCGAGCAGGCCACTGAAAAAGACATCGCCGGCATGATCATCGAGAACATCGAGAAGAACGCCAAACCCCACCGGACCCGCACCCGTGGCAAAGGCTGATGTGGACTCCAGAGCCCTGACCATCGGTGGGATCGAGATCGCCCCGGGCCAGACACGCAGCCTCAACCTCCCCCTGGCGATGCTCTACACCCACGCCCCGGTGGAGATGCCGGTACACGTCATCAACGGCCGCCGCGCCGGCCACAGGCTGTTCATCACCGCCGCCCTCCACGGCGATGAACTCAACGGCATCGAGATCATCAGACGCCTGCTCAACACACGCATGATGAAGCGCCTGCGCGGCTGCCTCGTCGCCGTGCCCATCGTCAATGTCTTCGGCGTCCTCAACCAGTCGCGCTACCTCCCAGACCGACGCGATCTGAACCGCTGCTTTCCCGGCACCGAAAAGGGTTCCCTGGCGGCCCGGGTGGCGGACCTGCTGATGAGCGAGATCGTCAGCCAATGCACGCACGGCATCGACATCCACACCGGCGCCCTGCACCGGAACAACCTGCCGCAGATCCGGGCCGCCATGGACGACCCGGTCACCGCCACCCTGGCCACCGCCTTCGGCACCCCGGTGGTGCTCAACTCCAACCTTCGCGATGGCTCCCTGCGCCAGGCGGCTGCCGAACTCGGGATCCCCACCCTGCTCTACGAATCGGGCGAAGCGCTGCGCTTCGACGAGACCTGTATCCGGGTGGGCGTACAAGGCATCCTCAACGTCATGCGCACGCTGGAGATGCTCCCCCCCGCCAAGCGCAGCCGGGGAGTAAAGGAACCGGTTGTGATCCGCAGTTCCACCTGGGTACGCGCCCCCATCGGCGGGATCGTACGTACCCACATCCGGCTTGGCGAACAGGTGGAGACCGAACAGCAACTGGCCACCATCTCCGACCCCTTCGGCAACACCGAAACCCAGGTGACCAGCCCCGGTCAGGGGATCATCATCGGCCGCTCCAATCTGCCCCTGGTAAACGAAGGCGAGGCCCTGTTCCACGTCGCCAGATTCCGCCGCAAATCGGACGCCCGGCAGGTCACGGAGGCGGTCGGCGAACTGGAGGTGATCGACAGCCTGCTGCCACCAATGGAGTCGGAGATCAGATAACCCTCCCTTCACACCCACCACCCCGCAACCAGCACTTTTTTTCATCGTCCCGACAACATAATTCGATCATCCGCACCGGCCATTCCCTGCACAATCGCCCGACCCCAAAGCCACCCGGTGCAGAAACGATGCCCGCCCAAAACCTTCCTGAAGAGCGTCGGGAGAAGATCCCGGAAATCGTCAATGCACTCTATCGGGAAGGCTGGTGCGTACAGGATGGTTTCCTGCCGGAGCGGCTGTTCGGCGAACTACGCACCGAGGCCGGCGGGGCGTGGCACGGGGGGAGCTTCCAGAAGGCGGGCGTGGGACGCGGCGGCGACTACGGCGTGCGTCCCGCGATCCGCGGCGACAGCATCTCCTGGCTCGACCCCGGAGATTGCACCCCGGCCCAGGGCCTCTTCTTCACGGAACTGGAGAAACTCCAGCGCGAGATCAACCGTCAGCTGTTTCTCGGCCTGTTCGACTTCGAATCCCACTTCGCGGTCTTCACCCCGGGCAGTTTCTACCAGCGCCACTTCGACCAGTTCAGGGGCATCGGTCTGCGCACCGTCACCTGCATCCTCTACCTGAACGAAGCGTGGCAGAGCACCGATCAGGGAGCGCTGCGCATGTACCACGACCCGGCCAATCCCGAGGCCCATGTGGATATCCTGCCCGAAGGCAACCGCCTGGTCTGCTTTCTAAGTGCCCGGTTCGAGCACGAGGTACTGGCGGCCCGGCGCGAACGTATGAGTCTGACCACCTGGTTCCGGGTACGCAACCCCAAGGCCCCGTTCTGACGCTCACTCCAGGGCCGCCAGCGCCTTCTTGAGGGAGTAACGTTCGATGGCGTCGGCGCGAAACACCGCATAGGCGTGGCGCTCAATGACCGGCGCATCATCCACCCGGTGCAGCAGACCGTTATCGAGCAGGGGCGCGACCACTGCCAGGGGAAGATAGGCGGCCCCACCGTTGCCGTGAATATAATCCAGGGCCACCTGGCCCGAATTGGTGCGCAGATGCGGCGCCGGAAGGTTGGGAAACTTCTCGGCATGCACCACGCCGAAGGCGCTTCCCCAATCGACCATCACATAGCCCTCGGTGGTAGCCCCGTCCAGGTCCTGACCCTGACGACTCGATACCAGTATCAGGGGAACGGCAGTCACCTGACGCAATTCCAGATCTGGGGTCTGGGGCGGATCGAACATGAATCCCAGATCCAGCACCCCCAGACTCAAACGCTGCACCATCACCTCGGCATTGAGGATATCGGCCTGCAGGGCGATGTCCGGTGCCAGGGCACTCACCCTTGCGCTCCACTTCCGCACCAGGATCGACCATAGATCGAACAGGCAACCAACGGAGAGAGAGGCGGCCAGCGCCGGGTCCACAGCGATCGCCTGACGCGCCCGCTCCCAACCCTTGACGATACCCTCGGCGTGCCGCAACAGGTTGGCGCCGGAGGGGGTAAGCTGGATATCGTTGCGCTTGCGCACGAACAGCTCGACCCCCAGAGTCTGCTCCAACAGCTTGATCCTCGCACTAACCGCCGACTGGGTGATGAAAAGCGCATCGGCGGAGCGGCCGAAATGGCGGGTCTTCGCGACTTCAAGAAAGGTTTTCAGAAAAGTGATATCCACGGGTCATCGCCAAAAAAATCTAATCGAAGCGATAATGGCACTTCATCGAGCCCCACACAATCCCCGTCAATGCACCCCACTGACGAGAACCTGGACAGCGCATATTGGCGGGCACGTTGAGCAAACAGATTTATCGTTACAATCACATCTTTTCGTTTCCGAAAACGAACCGTCCTGTGTATAACGCCACCTTTCTCACCAGACGCACGCGATTCCCGAATAAGACACCAAGTTCAACGAAACCGCACCTGTTTCAGCTTCCGCCGATTCAGCATATAGTGCGCTCCGGTTAACAAGGCACCCCCGCCGGGCAGAAACCCCGGTCTTCGCCGCACACCCAAATCTTCCGGATCCCGGCTTCAGATAACACATCGACCCGATATGAGCAGAGAACAGATACCGGACCCGGCGGAGGAGTACCCGGAGTGCGACGAAGATTCACTGATTTCGGATGATCTCATCCACCGAACACAGACCGCGCGAAGCGCACGGGAAGTCGTGGACCCGAGGCGCCGTATCGAGGCGCTTATGGAACTGCGACGACTCAGGGAACTGGATGCCTCCATCTCGTTGGATGATCTGCTCTGAGCAGCGTCCCGGAAAAAGCGGAATCTAAACCTGCCACAGCTTCGGGCAAAGATGGCCGCGATACCCCGGAGGCCTCGGATCACACCTCGATCCAGCACCGGATCCAGGCCCTGGAGAAGTCGGATACGGCCCCGGAGGAAAAAACCCCACAACCGGCCCAGCTACAACCCTTCGCCGGCTATCCCCGAGAGCCCATGCCCGAGGGACTGCCGTTTCGGCTGTACGACAGCCTCACCCTGGTGGACTGGACCGGGCGCTGCCTGCGAGAAGACAAGCGCGGGGCCATCGACCAGGCCCTACCGCCAATCCTGGAGCGGCTGCACATCGAGGCGCCGGAGTGGATGGAAATGACCAGCGGATTTGATGAGCGTTTCAAGACCCTCGTCGGAAACCGCCAGCGTATCAATCTGGCCCGTGAGCAGCTCGGTCAGCGCTGGGCACACGGTACCCGGGCCTGTGAACGGCTGATACCAGGCTAGCCAACCCCCTTCCCACCAAAAACATGAACCGGGCAACGACTTCGGGATTCGGCATGCCTGTGGATTGAGAAAAACCCGGCCAATCACCCCAAAGTCCTGAATTTCACCCTGAACCGACGCACTCCCTTCTCGGAGTGCCATTGATGCAAGAGTGTCGCTACCTCGTGAAAGATTTTGGGACATCCCAGTCCCCAAAATCGACTCGCCAACGCGACAGCCGTTACTGCCCCGACCGTCCTGCGCTCATCACGACTCCGTCCCGCACATTGC